>JAABTM010000052.1 GCA_011389855.1 Desulfobacteraceae bacterium | reverse complement strand
CGGGCTTCACCCTTATGGCCGTCGGCATTGACGCCGCCCTGCTGGCGTCGGCGGGGCGAGGGATTCTGGACGCCCTTCGCTGATGGCATCATCCCCGGCGGCGCGGGCCGCCGACCGGATCAAGGGTTCATCTCATACGCATCCACCAACGGATACACCTTCTCTTTCCAGACCCGTTCAGCCCGCCCGTCGGCATCCACCGGCTTCCGGATCATCTTCATGCACAAATCCATCTGCTTTTCCGTGCTGCCGGGCTTGGAATAGATCTGGAGGGCGAATTTCGAGAAATCCCGCACCATCACGTCGAAGATGCTGTCCAGCAGATCGTCGTCGATGCCGTCCATCTCCGATTTTTCGATGATGAGCTGGCCGTAGGCCGCCAGGGTGAAGAGTTCGCCGAGGCTCAGGAGGAAATCGATGTCTTTTGACTGCTCCTTGCTAGGCGTGGCGGTCATGAGGAATTCCTTGAGGACCGCGATCTGCTCCTTGAAGATTTCCGCGTTGGGCAGGCCGACCCGGTCGTAGGCGAGATTGAAGTCGTGGAATTGAATCTTGCCCAGCCCCTTGGTCGGCCCCTGGCGGAAGAGAAAATCGTCGTCGGCCGCGTCGTCCCGCCTGGGAATTTCGGGAAATTCGGCCGGATTGAAGAAATAATTGGCCATGAACTTGACGATGAGGGCCATGTTGACATGGACGGTGCCCTCCAGCTTGGGCAGGGCCCGGATGTCCTTGGCCGCGTTCTCGAAATAGACGTCCTTTTCGAAGCCCCGGGCCGCGATCACATCCCAAAGGAGGTTGATCACCGTCTCGCCTTCCGTGGTCACCTTCATCTTGACCATGGGGTTGTAAAGGAGATAGCGCCGGTCCTCCGGGGAGGCCGAGCGCATGTAGTCCACGGCCCGGGAGGCGAAGAGTTTCATGGCAGAAAGACGGACATAAGCGTCGGTAAAGAGCCCCCTGATGTGGGGAAAATCGGTGACCCACTTGCCGTAGAGGTTCCGGTGGGCCGCGTGGGTGACGGCTTCGTAGAAGGCATGGGTGCAGATGCCGATGGAGGCCCACCCAAGGTTGAATTTGCCCACGTTGATGGTGTTGAGCGCGCTGTCCCAGGCGTCCCGGCCGGTGGAGAGGATTTCGTCGTCGGCGACCGGGTAGCCGCTCAGGGCGTATTCGGCCACATAGCTCTGCCATTCCACGATGTTTTTGACCAGGTCGTAGTTCTCGTGCCGGGGATCGGCCACGAAAAAGACGTATTCGTCGGTCTCTGAGTTCTTGCCGAAGGTGGAGACCAGGGCCGCCTCATTGGCGTTGCCGATGTAGTATTTCCCGCCGTCGGCCACGTACCGGCCGTCGCCCAGGGGGGTCAGGGCCATCTCCGAGGAGTAAAGATCCGCGCCGTGGGCCTTTTCCGACAGGCCGAAGGCGAAAATGCCCCCCTCTTCCAGCAGTTTGGCCGTCTTTTTTTTGACCGCTTCGTTGTTCCCCATCCAGATGGGCCCCAGCCCCAGGATGGTCACCTGCCAGGTGTACCAATAGGCCAGCCCGTAAAACCCCAGGATTTCGTTGAAATCGCAGATCCGGGCCGTGTCCCACCGGACGTCCGGGTCGTCGCTGTATTGGGCCGGCGTGAGCAGCGTGGCGAAAATCCGGTTCTCCTTCACGAAACCGAGAAAATCCGAATACCAGACCCGGTCGAAATAATCCCGCTTGAGCTTCGCCTTGCCCTTGTTTTCAAAAAAATCGATGGTCTTTTCCATGATCTCCCGGGAGCGCGGGTCCAGGTGATCGTAGGATTTGTGTTTCGGGTTGAGCAGCATGTGTGGACTCCTTTATATTTCGTATTATCGATATACCATCCGCCGACGGTTCGATGTCCAGGCTCGAAATCCGTTCCGCATGCTACCTAATCTTTCCCAAAGCCGATGTAAACAGGAAAATGGCTTAGGTGATTTCCGAAAAAGAACATTCCAACTTTTTACCCGTAAAACAGCCTGGGAGGATGTTCTACGGAGAATTCGTTCACGGGTATTGGGTTTAGCCCAACCCGCCCTGCACCGCCTTGAACTCTTCCACCGCCACCCGCAAAAACGCCTTCCGCAGCTCGAAGGGGAGCTGTCGGTACCGCGCCAGCAGCCCCTCCACCGCCAGGTCGTCGAGCCGCTTATCGATGTTCTTCCGCATCGCCGCCACTGTTTCCCGGTCTTCGTCCGTAAGATAGTCCGGAAGGCTCGCGGAAGCGGACAGCAGTTGCTGGCATCTTTCCGGAGGCATCGTTTTGACGGCGTCGGGGGGGTGATAATGCGCCTCCAGCCACAGGGCGGCGAGCCGCTGTTCCAGTCCTTTTTTCAGGGACGCCAGCGTTTCCCGGTCGGCGTCCGTGACATACGCGGGAATCGACGCTGTTTCCGCAAGCCGCTTTCGGCATTCATCCGCGCTCAGTGTCGACACATCCATCGATTCCGGAAAGACCAGTTCCAACCATTCCCTTGATCTTTCCGCCCTTTGGGCCTTCAATGCCGTCAGCATATTGCCGTAGATTTCGGCGGCGCTTTTCCATTCCGGGAGCATGTCGTCCGCGTTCTCTTCTTCCGAAACGGTTTCGATCCTGCGGGCCGCCGCCTTATCGAGGTCGTCCAAGGAGAGGCTCAGGTCGTTCCAGGCCGCGTAATCCTGCCTGAACATCTCCAGGCGCCGTTCCAGTTTTTCCAGATCCTCGAATTCCGGGCTCTGGCCGGCGTAAATCGGGAGCGCCTCCCTTACCTTTCCGTGGATCTCGTTGATCTCGTCGATGGTGACAAAAGGGCGTTCGATCAGGTCCGAGTGGCGGTCCCAATGCTCTGTTTCCTGCTTGCCGCACGCCGACATGAATTCATCGAGTTTTTCGATGGACTGATCGATCTCGGGCACGTCCCGGATATTTCTCGCCCTTTGGAGATCCGCTTTCAGCTTTTCCGCAGCATCGGTCCACTCCGCCAGATCCGAAATGGGCGTCTTTGGGGTGACGGTGTGACCGGCCAGGAAGGATTGGGCGGCATCGACGCTGTAAAAGACCCGTTGCCGCTCCTTGATGTCGCTGATGGTTTTTCTGGCATGATCTTCGACCGCCTCGGCCAGCTTCTTCAGGTTCAGGGCTTTCAGGTTTCCGGCCGCGTATTTGATCATCTCGTCCCGGAAACTGTCCACCCGCTCGGTGGAGATGCAGCTCTTTTGGGGCAGCCATTCCGCAAAGAATTCCTGAATCGCCTCCCGGACGCTCTGGACCCGCCCCGAAACCGTTTCGATCTGTTCGCCGGACCAGAAGCCCGCTTCCCCCTTCATTTTCTCCAGATGCTTGACCAAATCGTATCCCACGCGGCTCAGGCTGTCCACATCCCGTTTGTCGAGGGCCTTTCCATAAAAGAAATCCTGCTTATCCAGAAACGCCTCGAATTGTTCCAGGGCCTCATAAGATTTTTCGGCTTTTTCCTTTAGATTTTCCCGTCGGAGATCAAGAACTTCCGAAGACAAGGGAATTCGCTCCAGCAGGGCTTCGGAATTTTTCAGGTACGCGACGCGCCCGGAATGGGTCCGCTCAGCCTCCCACTCCGCGAGCAGACGCTTCCATTCCCCCCACTCCTCATCGCGGATGTGCTGGATGACTGTCTTTTTCAGGGCATCGGCCTTCAGAAAATTCTTTTCAAACGCGAGATTGATCCAGTTCGACGGTGTGATGCTTCGGCCGTCGTAGAGGAGCGCGATCATCTCCTGGCGCGGGCAGATGAAAATTCCGATGACCAAGCCGGCCGACGCGATGTTGAACCCGTAGGGTGGCGCGAGGAGCTGTTCGAGCATGGCCCCGGCGTTCAGCTCGTTTCTCTCCTTGAGCGCATTGTCGAATTCACGGATGATTTCCGCCAGTCCGGGATGGCCTGGAATCAGGGCGATCTTTTTCTCGCTGAAGGCCTGCCAGGCCTTCAGCAGCACCGCTTCGATCCGGTTCCGCAACCGTTTGGGACGCTCGGTGAACCACCCGAAATCGAGTTTGCCCTTGAAAAGTTCCGTCGTGATCTCCCGACAGTCGGTCGCGGACGCGCCCTTGGTCGTATGGAATTTATCAAAGGGAAACAGGAGGATGTCGCTGTAAATGGCGTCGAAAAGGGCAAACCCGGTCTCCTGAAGGCGCCGGGATTCATCCGGCAGATGGAACGGGAGGACATACTGCCGTTCGTTGATTTTTTCATGGCACGCGGCCGTGAGTTCCTGGGCCAGATGGCCCTTCTGGTCCTCGATGAAATGGTGGTATGTCCCCTGCTCTTCCTCGGCGAGTCCCTCGGTCAGCACGCTGTATTCCGACAGGCCCCGCCGAATCGTGTCGTCGCCGTCATGGAGGATGACGATAAAGATCGGCGCCGCTTCGATCCCTTTGCTTGTCAGATGACCCTTGAGCTTTTCCCGAAGCCGCTCCTTTTCCTCCGGGATCCGGGTGTCGGCCGGACAATAGCAGTAGATCAACTGCCCCTTGGGCGCGTCTACGTTGACGGCGTCTCTCCAGTCGCCGACAGCCAGTTGCAGCTCTTCGTCGAGCCGGCCCGGATGGGAAAAGAATGGTTTGTACCGCCATTCCCCGGTGAAGATCTTTTTCTCGTTTGAAAACTCGGGATCCAGCGACTCGAAAACGGGCAGATCGGCCAGCTTTCGGGCATATTTGACAAAGAGATCGGGAACGCTTTGAGCCGGAATCGCCCGTGTCCGGTTTTCCAGGAACCGGTTGAAATCGCTCCTGGGGATGGCGTCGCTGATGATGTCGTAGCGCCGGAAACGATCGTTCCATTCCAGAACACCGTACTCCTGCCTCAGTTCTTCGACTTCATTTTGAATCACATCGGGCCGTAAGGCCGTGAGGTGGGCGAACAGGGTGTGGACTTCGGCGCGGTCCCGGGCCTTCAGACCCATTTTTTCCGCAAGCAAAGCCGCAAGCAGGACATGGCGCTGGTCATCGTTCAAATCGTGCCGATATTTTTCCGCCACTGCCGAATAGGCGGTTGCCGTTCCGGCGGTCGTATGTTCTTCGTACCCGCGAAAATCATGTAACAGTGGATCTTTAACGCCCATTTCAGTCTGGAACAGACGGGTCGGCGGAATGTTCCAGCCTTCCCTGATCGTTTGGCCGGCCTTCCGGGAGAGAACATCTTCGATGATTTTGACGGCGGACCGCTGCTGCAATTGGTCCACGGCCAGGCGAAAAAAGAGGGTCGTCATCGGATGGAAGGGCCAGCACCCTTCCACAATCACGTTGCAAAACCGGGTTTCATCCTTCCAGATGCCGTCGATGCGCCCCTCCGGCGCCCATTTCAAAAGAGCGTCCTGCGCTGTCTTGCAGTCCTGTTCGGAGACGAGGTCGGCGATCCGGTCGGGGGCTTTCTTTTCGATCAGGTGGGCGAAGAGGGTTTCCAGGTTGGTGGAAAGATAATACTTCTTCGACGCGGAATCATACCGACCCACGAACCGGATGATGGTATTGTGGAGATCGGGAGAAACCCGTTTTATATAGGCTTTGAGTTCATACTGGATGGTGCAGAACATGAAGCAGCGGTCGGCGTTTTCCTGCACCCCTTCGAAAATCTGCTGCAACGCTGCGTCCCCGGCGATGTGCGGCTTCTCAACGGCAAACTCCAAATACCGTCCGAATTCGTCAAAGAGGATGAAAACCGATCCGAAGGGGCCGTTCTCCCCGCAATAATGCTTGCAGACGGTTTCCAGCAACTGCTTGGGCGACTCCGCGCCGGGCGCGTGGATCGGGAACCCGTTGGCGTTTTCATAGATGGCGTTGACCTTTTTGAAGCAGACCTCATCCCTGGTTTGAAGGCGCTCAATGACGGCGCTCTCCGCGACATCGGGACCGAATGCCTCGACAAACTTTTCTTTCCAAAGGGAAAACCCACGCTCAACAAAGGCGGCCGCTTTCTGAAACCGGGGCCAAAGATCATCTACAGGCCCCGTGTCCAGCCCTTTTGCCCGAAGCTCTTGCAGCACCCGACGGCTCAGTTCGTCGGCAAGATCGAAGTTGTTCATCCCGTTTACCGGGAGGACCAGGGCCGGATGGGTCCAGGATTCGACCCGTTGACGGATCTGTTTTCCGATCTCCCGGTGCGCCTTTTCAAGATTGTCGAGGATCGACCGGCTTGTCGGGCCTGTGGGGTCTGAAAAAAGGGTCGCAAGGGTCAGGGCGTAGTGGGATTTTCCGGCGCCGTAGGCGGCGATGGCCAGGGCGATGGGGTCGCTTCCGTCGCCATTGGCGTCCATGCCGTCGATGATCTCCCGGGTCAGGGTCGCGGTGTCCATCAGGGAATAGTCTTTCCCCCCGACCTTGTCCGATTCACTGACGCCGAAGTAATCCGGGCCGTGAAAGACAAAGTTGGCAGCCGCTTTGTCGCTTTTCTTCGGGTCTTTCCTGAACCAGTCGATATCGACCGCGCCGCCGAAAAAAAGGTCCCTCCGAAAATCAACAACATCGGATAAAACGGTCACAACGCTTTCCCCCTAAATGGCTTTTCTGATGATAACGGTTTTTGTGGCCAGCCCTGAAAGGCGTCATATGCCAGACCAGGGCAACGCCCTGGGAATGGTGAATATTCTGTATAAGCCCTGTAGGGGCGCGACATTTGATGAAAAATCCGGGTTATTTGTAAATCCGCGGCCACAAATCATCCGCACGCGCCGAACGGGTCAGCATCCAGGGCCGCATCTGTTTGTCGATGGTCACTGCGCCCGCGGTCCGGACGGCGTCCAGGGCCGCTTCACGACCCGCCTCGTTCCACCCGTGAATCCGGCCCCAGAAGGTTTCTTTCTCCAGATCGGTCAAAGTCACCTGCCGATCCTCGGGAAAATGGGCGTCCCAGAGGGAGAGGAGAAAGGCCCCGTACCCGCGGCCATATTCCGGGCTCAGGGGCGCGGGTTTCCGGACGATGTCCCCCGCCTCCTGCCGGAGGGCGCCGGCGGTTTTGAGGGAGACGGGATCTTCATAGGCGCGCACCATGGGGCCGATCAGGGATCGCTTTGCCCGGCCGAGCCGGCCGGCCAGAAAATCCTCCAGCTCATTCCGGGTGAACCGGTTCCCCAGCAGATCGGCGCCGGGACCGAAGCAGAGGTGCCAGTTCTCGGCCCCGCCCATACGCCGGCACAGGTTCAGATGGATCAGCCACTGGGTGAGGGGCTTTCCCAGGTTCGGGTCCTCATCCAGCACGGCGCTTCCCAGCAGGGTAGGCGCCAGGCGCCGATCCTTCCCCTTGCCGGAGACAGAGATCAGCCCCATTCCCCTGGCATATTGAATGGTCGCGGGGACCTTGCCGCTCGATTTTCCGGTGGGAATGTCGGTCTTTTCCGAAATGTCCAGATCCCCGCCGGTTCCATCTTCCGCCGCGAACGTCAGCAGCGCGGAGAGGTAATGGCGCTCCGGGATGAAGGTCTGGTGGAACCGATGGCTGAGCCGATGCTTTTTGTAAGGGTCGTTATCCATTGTCCTCTCTGTTTATGCGGTCTTCAAAGGATGTGATCCGGATCTTCAGGGCACGGGTTTCCAGCCGCTCCGATGCCGGATTGAAGCAGGGGCCGAGAGAGTAGCATTCGCCTTTGTTGAGCCGGTTCAGTCTGGATATCCAGACTTCGGCCTTTTCGCCGCCAGACTGCTCTAGAATTTTGGCATACTCCTTCACCTCGGTCTCCGCCGGTTTAAAGAAGAGCTTGTGGGTCGCTTGAAACAGGCGGTCTCTTTCCTCCGGCTTCAGATTGCTCAACGTCTGAGTAGCCAGGATCAGGGACAGGCCGAACTTGCGGCCTTCCGTTAAGCTCTTCGCCAAAGGCGAATCCAGGCGGTGGTCCAGGTTCTGAATCTCATCAAGCACCACAGGCAGTGGTCGGTCCTTACGTCCCGCGCTGGCGGCAAAATCATACAGATCCCAAAGGATGAATTCAGTTGCGATCCTTGCGCTGTCTCGATTCAGGCCCGAAAGCTGCAAAACACCCACCCGCTGCTCCCTATTGCCGTACAAGGCTTCCCAGTTGCCGTTGCCAGCGCCGAAAAACAGATTATCGTGGACTATGGGGCTTATCTTGTTGGCAAGGGCGACCGCAGATTGCCCCTTCTCCTTCAAATCTTGCAGCAGCATATTCAAATCATACGAATCGCCCACACGATCCAAGCCTTCGGCGATGGTCTCTGTCAGCACGGACCGCTGTTGATCGCCAAGGGAGGAATAAACCGCATTGAACACACTTGTCACTCGACCCCCTACTGTATGGGAGGTATCCGCAATTGGATCGAAACCTTCAATAATCTTCACCTGCTTTCGGAATGGATTTATGGGAAGAGGGCTCTGCCTTACTAAAAAAGTGATAGGATTTGCCACTTCCTTGAATGAAGATTCAAGTTGGTTGGGGAGAAATCCATCTGTATAATCAACAATCATGATGTTCTGGCCGGCCAGGCTCAACTCATAGAGCAGGGTCTGAATGGCATAGGTCTTTCCCACGCCCGACTTTCCAAAGATGAGCAGGTGCCGGTTGGTCAGTTCCGGATGGCCGAACTCCCAAAAGATCCCGCGGCCCTGGTCGGTGAGGCCCAAAAGGATCCTTTCGGGAACCCTTTGAGGGGCGTGGGGTTCCGATGCCGCTGAGTGGGGATTGGGCCGGGCTTCGGCTTCGGACTCTAGTTCGGGTGTCGGCGCTTCGGCGGCGGATTCCCCACGCTCTTTGTTCTCGGTATTCGGGGCTTCCGGGTTCACTTCCCCCTGACCCGATTCCCCCCTTTCCGCACCAGTTGAAGCGGGACCCATCCTCTCCACTGTGCCCGCCCCATTCAGGGATGCCGTGGCCCCCCAAAACGCGGGGCCGGTATTCAACGGGAGGGGAATCGGTTCGTCCCGGTCGGCCAGTGTGCGGATCAGCTCCCCATCGCACTGGATCACCGGAATGGAAAACGCGATCTCCCCCTGGCGATAATCAAGGGTTCGGTCGCCGTAGAATTCCACGGGCTGATGCGCGTTCTCCTTTGGAACATCGGACCAGAGGATCAGCACGGCTGCATGCCAGTGGATGTCGTATTCCCCGTTTCCCAATTTTTCCAACGCTGCGGTGACCTCGGGTATCCGAAGGCTTTTCACCCTTGCCTTGTTCGCGATGATCCGCTGGAGCTGCGCCCACCAGAAGCGCTGGTCGTATCGCAGGGCTATCGGGCTCTTCCTGGGGCAGAAGCGGCGGATCAGGTGCTGGAGAGATCGG
>JAABTM010000051.1 GCA_011389855.1 Desulfobacteraceae bacterium | reverse complement strand
TGCTGTCCCGCCTCCTCCGCAATGGGGTGGCATCGCTTAATGGTGACGAGTTTGCATTCAAAGAGGTGGGCCGAAATGTGGATTTCGCCGTTTTCCGGGAGATGGGCCGTGATACGGATCAGGTCCGGATACTGGCGGCTGTCGTCATCGAAGTTGCGGAACCAGTGCCGGTAGGTATCCAGGGAGATCAGCTCGTTGCACAGCAAATTCCCCTCCCCTTCGGGTTCCGGGAGGCAGTGCCGCACCAGGGCATACGCGATGAGGTCCCGGATCTTTTCATCCTTGCCGGTGGTGGCCTTGATCAGCGGGAGGCCCGAGAGCTGCCGGGCCCGATCCACCAGCAGGTCCGCTGCATTTTGGCTGTCCCGCGCTTCCAACCCGAAGATTTGCTGGATTCGCTTCCCGGCCTTGTCCTTGATGTCGGACAGTGTCGCGCTCTCGGTGGAGATGGTATAGTTCAGCTCGCCGTGTGCCCCCACGCCGGAGGAAAACCCGATGATCTCCCGCCGGCTTCGCCGGACAACTTTATCCGTGACAGAGAGGTAGTCTTCGTGTTAAACTTCCATGCAATTTTGTTGGAAATATAACCTTTCACCTTGGTTATGAATAGAAAACTCCGGAACGGAGGTCACTGATTGAGATATGGTCAAATTTTTGCACGACAATGGGCGAATTTCCTGATGAAAAGATAGCAAAGTTTCATAGGCGGAGCAGTGACTGTGCCTGTGCCTGAGCTAAAATGACGGACAAATCGAACTTAAAAACCGATTTCCAGAATATCACCCTCTGGAAGCGAGGCGGAGAAAGGGCACCCCATAAACCACTCCTCGCACTTTACGCAATTGGCCGCCTGAGAAGAAACAACGACCGCCTGATTCCCTACGCGGAAATCGACCAAAAACTCGCCGAACTCCTGAAAGATTTCGGCCCATACCGCAAAACCTACAACCCGCAATACCCTTTCTGGCGCCTCCAAAAAGACGGCATTTGGGAAGTCGATAAAACCGAAAGCGTCAGCCTCACCAGCAGCGGCGACCCCAAAAAGCCGGACTTGATCCGGCTTGATGTACACGGCGGTTTTCCCAAAGAGGTTTTCAATGCCCTTCGATCCGATGACAACTTGGTAAACGAGGTCGTGGCTCAAATTCTGGAAGACAACTTCCCGTCATCCATCCACGAGGACATTTTGCAGGCCACTGGCATTGATCTGGTATCAACCGGAACCGGCTTGAAGAAAAGAGACCCCGAATTCCGGGATCGGATATTGCGGGCCTATGAATACCGGTGCGCGGTATGCGGCTTTGACGTCCGGCTGGATCATTTTCCCATCGCGCTGGAAGCGGCTCATATCAAATGGCACACAGCTGGAGGCCCCGATACGGAAATCAATGGTTTGGCCCTTTGCACGCTTCACCATAAGCTATTTGATCGTGGGGCGTTCACCTTTGCAGATAATTTGAAGATCATGGTTTCGGACCGCGCTCATGGGACCCGCGGCTTTGATGAATGGCTGATGAAATTTCACGGCCGAAGTGTAAAAGCGCCGCAGCGGAAAATCTACACGCCGGATAACAGCTTTGTCAAATGGCATGTAAAAGAGGTCTTTCGAGGTGAATATCGGGAGTTACAAAAGGCTATTACCGCCACCCGTTGACAGCCGGATCACTCACCCGATACAGACTGTTTAGTGTCCCCCTTTTTTTCAAGAACATACCCCAACCACACATCATCCCTGCGGATCTTTGACACCTGACGGAAAAACCGCAGCACACCAAAGCCCAACCCCTGGAATAGAGCATCAAGATCCGATTTCTGCCAGAGGAAAAAGCGTCTGCCGTGGTCATCAATGAAATTGCCTTCTCCCTCTTTCAAGCTGATCAGAACCTTTCCACCCGGTGAAAGGGCGCGGGTGATGCTTTCAAAGACCACCGGCATCCGATGGTGCGGAAGATGAACCAGCGCACCGACCAGCAGGATCGCCTCTGCGAAAAGGGTTGAAAAGTCGAAGCTTTCAAAATTTCCCTCGATCACCGGGCTTCCGGAATGCGCCCTTGCCAGCTCCGCAAGGCCGGGCGAGCCATCAAAGCCGATGGTTTCATGTCCCTTCTGTTTGAACCAGCGCAGATCCCTTCCCGATCCGCAGCCAACATCCAGAATCCGGGCCGGCGGCGTCAGGCAATCCGCAAGGGGCTGCAGAAAGGATGACGGGTCAACAGATGCGGTCTGTTCGTAGTAGTTTTTGGCATTTCCGGCGTAGTAGTCCATTTTCTCCGGCTGTGCTGCATGGCCATGGACCAGGAGGGGGCGATGATCGGCGGCGTGAACAGACGCCAGTGGAGCAGCCATAAAGACGCGGGATCTTCCAGATACGGGTCCCACCCGTCGTCGGCCAACAGGTCGCCGGCCGGCGCAGTGGGGCGCATCTCCCCGCTCAACCGGCGTTTTTCCGGGTCGGCCGGTTCGATCACCTTAAAAGCCGCGCACCAGAACCGGATGGATCGGACCATGTTTTTGCCCACGCCCAGCCATTCGATGGCGTCCGGCGCATCGAATATGCCGCCGTCGGACCGGATTCCGTCATACCCCTTTTTCAACCAGCCGTAGCGGGGGCAAAACGTTTCGTGCCGCGCGATGAACCCTTCGGATAAGAGTTGAATTTTTTGGACCATACAGGATAACTGCACCTTTTCATCTCAAAATAGTATCAATGGAAATATACCGTTTCTATACCATACCGCTTTATATTTTAAATTAGCGCCCTTCGGGCGAGCTTTTCCGGCCAACATACCTTAACGTCCTCAGATTACAATTCGGTCAACCAAGAATAGGCATTTGAGGTTCTCTCCCTTCGAATTCGGCAAAGCCAAACTCGAAATCGATGATCGCTTCGTTGACCCACATCGCACAATTACACCGGGAACAGCGATACTTGTATTCCTCCGGGGGCGGGCCGAAGGGGACATCGTCTTCTATCATCTGCTTCTCTAACAACTTTTCCATATTTTCCGGCCTTAAGGTTTTCATACTCGTCATAAACTGTTCCATACTTTGGATGCCATATCTTCCAAATATCCATCTCGCAACCACAATTTTGGCACCTCAAAGGATCACGGCCACTCACTTCCTTGTACCGTTCTCGGTAACTTTTACTTTCAATTACCTCATAAACCCCTTTAACAACTTGACCTATTTTTTTTTAACCATCCTTTATCGCCTCAGCCCACTTCTTAAAAGTCTTGGTCGCCTGCAAACCATAATAACGAATCCTTTGTGTGGTTCAAATGAATCTGTGTTCACAATGAGTCCGGACCTTACCCTCCATATAAAAATATACTTGATTTTAAAAGCAAAAAAATGGAAATTCCTATGCTATTTAATTTTATGATATCAGGTCAAACAGGGTGGTCAACATGGGATAAATAGTTATACATCTCCCTAAACAATTTACACCTGACAGCAATGTTTTCGGCTTTTGCATATCGGAGCATCGCCGGCGTATGTTTTCCCTTCTTGTACCTCTCCGTTGACCGTTCACCTTTTTGGATGAGATATTCAACCGCCCGGATAATCGCCTCCGAAAGCTTCTCTTTGCAAACATCTTTCAAAGCATCATATTCTGAAAAATCTTCCGGATTGTCAAATTGAACATGGAAATCATGGCTCAATGAATGACGCAATCTTGGATGAACCCCTCTAAAATCAGGATGCTTTGCAAAAGTATTATCCCAATCCGCGATAAGCCACGCCTCGATCTCAGGGGAAGCAAAGCCCACATACCGGGGAATATCTGCCGACCCTTCAACAGAATCAATTGCCGCGTTCAAGCTCTCTCTCTGTCTCTCGACATCCCTGCAATCCAAATCATCTATTACCAAAATACATTCGCATCTCTCATATCTCAACGACTTCTCTAACTGGTCCTTGATCTGACTTGCAAGATATCTCCCCGTTTTCCCCAGTGCATGAATCGCTTTTCGTGGTTTTGGCCCCTTTTTGGAAGCGATCGGTGTGCGCCGTTTAAAAGTGCATCCGGGAAAATTCTCACGTAAAAAAGGAACCAACCCTTGGATTTCCGATTCCCCACCACCAGCAAAGAGCCAAACTACCATGGCCAGCCCTCTACAGCAGGATCACCAACCCGGTACAGATCCCCTAGTTCCCACCCCTCCTCAATTTTGGGCCGCAATGCTTCCTCTTCCAATTTCGACGGGGAGAAATAGTTTTTCCCATCATAGTTGAAGGAGAATACATTTTCATACTGATCCGTAAAATGATCCAACAGATCCGGGCTGTGGGTGCTGAGGATGACCTGCGTCTTTTCAGCAGCAGTCTTGATCCATTCCGACAGAGTCTTCATCCATGCCGGATGAAGCCCCATTTCCGGCTCATCAATGACTAACAGAGAAGGCAGTTCTGGCGACAGAAGAATGATAGCCCACAGCAGCATTCGAACTGTTCCGTCCGACATGTCGTTCAGGTAAAAAGGCTCGTCAGTCTCATTCATATACCATTCAATGGTGAGGCGAAGCCTTCCCGAATGAACAGCTCGGATTTTGCGGGTTTTCGGCAGAATGGCTTTTATTGCACTGTTGATCTGATCTTCAAAATCAAGATTGTTTTGGTTGAGATTATGGAAAATAAGTGGAAGATTATTTCCTGATGGGGAAATGAAATCATCTGTTGGACCAATCTTTGGTTCAGCATCGCGTATTTCTTTGAGATCCATATCATTTGCATTATAGAAACGCCAATTTGAAAAAGTTTCGATCATCTGCCGACGAACTTTAGAAACAGGAATTAATTCTTCAGGAAATTTTCTTTCCTCTAACATTTTTGGTATGACATTTAGTGATAGACGGTTTGCAGGAATACTATCAGCATATCGAGGAAGTATATTATTTACTCCTTCTTCCTTTCCAAAAAGAGTAATTCTACCCACCCCAGAAGTTTCTTTCTTTTCATAATACACAAAAGGCGTATCACTTCCGTTGTCCGAAAGTATATTTGACAATTTCTCTGAGCGGATAGCTAAACGACTATAGGATTCTACTAATATTTCAAATTCATATCGTAGCCCTTCCGGCAAACTCGCTACCGGAGGAAAAGTAAAGGCAAAGCTAACTACTCCAGGCGGTTTTAAAAGCGCATCCAGAATCCTCCCATGTCCAATGGCTATAATAGATTGCTCAAATTCGGTGATTCCCTGAAAATCTTTCGCCTCCGAAGCCAGAGCATCCCGCAAAAACTTCAACACCCCGACAAAATTACTTTTCCCGGAACCATTCGGGCCAATAAAAACATTAAGATTTCTTAATAACAAGCCGTTCTCAGAAATTCTCAAGTTCTTAAAGTTCTTTAATTGAATATTGGCAAGTTTTAATTGTAAGTTCATAATCCCCCATTCTTTTAAACTTTTGGTTTTCTGAGCAACCGCTCCCCCAAAACCGCCAAAATCCCCTTCAACTCCCCCTCGTCCGGATACCGCTCCATCAACGCCGCCACCGCCTCCTCCAGCCGCCCCTGATCCGCACGATTGATCCAAACCACCTCGCTCTCCATTCCTCCATCGGGCTTCGACAAAGAAACCAGTCGCGCAACCTTCTCCTCCCCCGCATCCGGAAACCGCTTCTCCGCGGCCACCAGCGCCTCCAGGGAATGAAACCGTTGCACCAGATCATGCAACCGGGAAGAAAAACCCTGCAAATCGCTGTCCTTCCAGGAATCCACCGGCTGTTTACTGACAATGGCGGCCATCGAAACCAACCAGCCCTCCTTCTCCCCCTTATTTGCCGCAAGCGCCGCGACAAACGGCTTCAACCGCTCATCCGAGCACCGCACCATAAGAGGCCGGGCCCGCTGTTGCAGCTCCTCCCGCAACGGATCGATCTCCTTTGGGCTACCGAACGCCCCCCGAACCGTCTGCTCGACACCCTCGATCAACCGGGCGCGGGCTTGGGCAAGTTCAAAGACCGCATTCCGGAACCGAACCTGGAATTCCAAAACATTTTCCTCGGCGGCCTCACCGTCCACCTCGAAATGGTCCAGCCCCACGGCTTTGGGCAGATCTACAAACAGAAGCTGAATCGGATCCTTTGAATTGAGCAATGCCCGAAGCACATCCCGGGCCTCCCGGCTCAGGGAACGGGTCCCCTTGACATAGGGCGGCAATCCATTGGCAAATTGCACCAACGGCCCCACGATGTTGAGCATGGTCGCATTGCGGAACCCCGCCTTTCCATGAACCGGGCTCGATTTGAGCAGCTCCTGATAGATCCGGAAGATCTTTCCCCGCACCCCGGTCGGGGAGAACCGCTTGAGCGCGAAATTCTCGGGCCGCTTGACCACCAGTTCCATTTCCGCAGCGGTGATGCCCGGCAGAAACGCCCCCTCCTTATAAACCGCGATCTCATCGGTTTCGAGGAGAATATAGAGACTCAGAAGGATGGGAATAGGCCCCGCCTTCATCCCGAAAGGGGGCCGCTTCAGCAGATCGATCAGATCCGAAACCGGCACCGACCGCTCCCCGGCCGCCGCCATCCGCTCCTCGATGGCCCTCCAAGCCCCCTCATACCGGCTGTCGCCCCCGGGCCGCGCAAAACCCCACACGCCGTCCGCTCCCCTCTGATGAAGCCCCTCGGCCAGCAGCACGGTCCGGTAGATGGCCACCTCCGGGCCGGTTCCGGACATGCCGAGATGTTCTTTCCCCTCGCCTTCGATCATGGCCCCGATCAGTTCCCGACGGGCCCGGGCCGCGGCCGCTGTAAGCCCGTTGCGGTTGATCAGCTCGTTTCGGAGGACCGGCGCCTTGGGGAAGGCCGCGTCGCACAGATGGGAGAGCAGCTCCGAAAGGTTCCGGTTGCTCTGGAGCGGATAGACCGTTTGCCCGCATCGCCAGACCACATCCCGGCCGCCGGGGGTGAAAAGGTCCTCCAGGTATTGGCGCAACCGGGATTCCGCGGCCCGTGCCCTGAAGCGGGCCTCTTTTCGGGCGACGCCGTCCCGGGCCAGCTCCGGGGACGCGGTCAGGATATTGCGGGACGCGGCCGCCTCCAGCGCGAGATCCCGCACCTGCTCTTCCCGATCCGCAGTGGCCGTCAGCACGGGTCGGCCATCTTCGGCATGGGCGGGCGGCAGGGCCTGAGCGTCCCCGGATTTTACAAACCCGTAGAGAATGAGTCCGTCGGCAGAACCCGAAATCTCGGGCGGGTTTTCCCCGGCAAGCGCTTCAGGCCCGGCCCACCGCCGCTCAAACCGGCGAAGGGTCCCGGTCTCGTAGGAGTGGCGGGCCGCGATGACCGCCCCCAGGGGAAAGGCATTTTCAAGGAGGTCTTCAATGGGCTGGCGGCCAAGCTGTTCCCGTTCCTTGGCGATCTCGGCCAGGATATCGACGTCGGTTCCCTCCCAGAGCCGGTACTCATCGGCATATTCCCGGTAAAGGAGCAGCCCCTTTCCGCTCAGGCGCGCCAGGGCCTCGGCGGTCTCTCCGGCGGCAACGCCGGGCCCACCCATGGCGTAAGCCACCACCCCCGTGGACGCCCGGATTCCCTGGGGGCCGGCGACAAGATTGAGCATGCCGATGATCTTTAACAAATCCTGATCCGCTTCCGGCAGGCCCACGGCCCGGTCGATCATGTTCTGGATCTCGATCCACCGGCTGGAGACCGGCCGGCCCATGGCGGCCCCGCCGGCCGAGGCGATAAAATAATCATAGAGGCGGGCCGGGCCAAAGGTGGGCAGATCCCCGCCATTGGATTCGATCGCCTGCTGGTTCAAAAAAGCCGGGAGCGCGTTGGGCTCTCCGCCGCAGAGAAAAGCGAACAATGTGCGGTCGTTTTGGGCGAACCGGATGCAGAGTTCGGGAAGACACGCCGCGGCGATCGGGTGCAGCGGGTAAAGGCCCATGAACGTCGATGGGTCGAGGTCGGCGATCTCCCGCAACCCCAGCCGGGCGGCTTCGGCCCGGTGCGCTTCGGCCCACCGTTCGATTCGCCGGGTCAGGCGGCCGGCCGCCGGGTCCGGACGCAGCGTGTCCGCAATGAACTGGACCATCTGGCCCCGGGGTTCCACAAAGGCGATGTCTTCGAACCGGCCCTGGACCTTGCCCCATTCCTGCCGGAGGGCCTCGGTGAGCCCCGACGCATAGGCCTCGAACGCCTGGTGGAGACAAACCCATAAGTAAATGTTGTCGGTTTCGGCCAACTGCTGGAGAATGAACAGGTCGCCGTCTTCCGGAAACCGGGCCAGATATTCCAGGTTCTTGCCGAATTCATCCAGGGCCACGGCCACCGGCGCCCGGTACACCGTACCGGCTTCCGCAAACAGGCGGGCAATGGTCGCGGCGTCCCGGTGATCCCGCTTCAACACCTCGTCGATGGCGGCCAGGAGACGCCGGCGGTCGCCGTCCGCGCCTTTGGGGCCGTCGGTCTCCCGTACCGCCCGGCGAAGCCCCTCCGCCAGGGTGCGGTTGATGGGCTCGAAGGCGGCCGTGACCGGCACCCGGAACAATCCGCTGGTCTTGGATTGGCGCTTCAGGAGCGTCTGGAGAAAGCGGTCCAGGAGGTCCGAATCCCCGCGGGCCAGCATCTTCCGCGCCTGCCGGGTCCTCGTATCGGCACTGGGCCCGCAAAGGGCCAGAAGATACCGGACAAAGGCCGATTTGCCCATGCCGTAGGGTCCGGTCAGGGACCAGGCCGAGACCCGATCGCCGTTGAGCCCCTCGGCCAGCCGATGGATGATGGAACGCCCTTTGTCGGTGAGGATGTACCGTTTCAGCGTCGCGTTGTCGGAGAGGTCCCGCTCCAGGTTGATGGAACGCGCCACGGCGCCGTCGGGAATGATAAAATCGGAGAGTCTTTCAGTGGTCATGGATCAGATTCCCAGGCGCCGTATGTTTTGATAATGGGTCAGAAGCGCCTGGTCCCGGAGCGCCGCCGGTTCGGCCTCGAACTGGAGCTGGCGGTTTCCGTAGGATTCCGTAAACACCACACCGTCCATGGCGCCGGCGCATTGCTCCAGCCGGTTTCCGATGACGGTCTCCGACAGCTTGAAGACCACGCCGGGGCTGTTGAAGCCATAGGCGAGGGCGGCCATGGAGACCGCTTTGGCCGAAGAATGGAAATGGTGGGCATAGTCGCAGCACGCCGCCAGGAAAATGAGATCGGGCAGCGTGGCCTTGTCCCCGGTCCGATACCGGAACCCGCCCCGCTTCTCCGCGGGCGCGAGAAGCCCGAGATCGGCAAACGGACATTCGATCTCTTCCGAAGCGCCCTGGCCCGATCCGCCGTACATCCGGGCAAAACAGGAGGCGTCCTTTTCAAACGAAGACGGGGACAACCGCGCGAACGCCGGAACCATCGGCTGGTGGTCCAGCAAGACGCCCGCCAGATCCTTGACGGTGAACCGCTGCATTCCGGAAACGCTGATGGCCATGGACCAGGAGGGGGCGATGATCGGCGGCGTGAACAGCCGCCAGTGGAGCAGCCATAAAGACGCGGGATCTTCCAGATAAGGGTCCCACCCGTCGTCGGCCAGCAGGTCGTCCGCCGGCGCAGTGGGGCGCATCTCTCCGCTCAACCGCCGTTTTTCCGGGTCGGCCGGTTCGATCACCTTAAAAGCCGCGCACCAGAACCGGATGGACCGGACCATGTTTTTGCCCACGCCCAGCCGTTCGATGGCGTCCGGCGCATCGAATATGCCGCCGTCGGACCGAACCCCGTCATACCCCTTTTTCAACCAGCCGTAGCGGGGGCAAAACGTCTCGTGCCGCGCGATGAACCCTTCGGATAAGAGTTGAATTTTTTGGTCCATACCGAATAACTGCGCCTTTTCATCTCAAAATAGTATCGATGGAAATATACCGTTCCTATACCATACCGCTTTATATTTCAAGCTACTTTTCATTATGTTCATTATGTTCCCATGATCGCTTTCGCATGGCTCGCTCATGCCGGCCGCCTCAGCGCGCGAATCCCCTTCCAAAATCAAAGTCAAGCGGCTAAGATGGATGGAAATCAAGGCTTGCCGAAAGGGAACCTGTTATGACCGACATTGCCGACACACCGATGCACCGATGCACCGATGCACCGACTCCAAAACCGCATCCCCTTCCTCTGGCGAAATCCAAACCGCATCCCACTGGCCTCACTGCCCCCCGATTTTCCGCTTTCCCTGGCCGACATCCGGGACGCCGACGCCCGGCTAAGGCGGTTCGCGCCGCTGCTCGCCTCGCTGTTTCCGGAACTCGAAGCCTCGGAGGGCCTGATCGAATCGGATTTGGCCCGAACGGTTTTCGGGCGCCGCCGGCTGACCGTCGGCAGCACCGGAAACCTGGGACTGAGCATCGGCATCGTGGGGACGGCCCTGGGATTTTCCGTGTCGGTCCACATGTCCACCGAAGCCAATGAGTGAAAAAAAGACCTTCTCCAGGCTCGGGGCGTCGAAGTGGTCACCCACGGCGCCAATTACACCGCCGATCGGGAGGCGTCGGCCGACGATCCCCGGGCCCACTTCATCGACGACGAAAACTCCCCCGACCTGTTTCTCGGCTACGCCGCGGCTGCGTTGCGCCTCAGGGATCAACTCGCCGACGCCGGTCTGTCCGTCGGCCCTGATAGTCCCCTCTTCCTCTACCTGCCCTGCGGGGTGGGCGGCGGCTGACGGACGCCATGGACGCGGCCGTCCACATCCCATGGGCCACGGGCGGGTTGTTCGTGCCGGCGGACCGGCACGAAGCCTTTCGCCGAAAGGCGATGGCCTTGCCGAAAAACCAGCCCGCCGCGCCATATGCTGAATTATAATCGGAAACCGTAAAATCCCCATTTGACACCGCCCCTGAGATAAGGATAAAGTCTGAGCTGTTTCCGCACCCGCTCCGTATCGCGACGGCATCGGCAGCCATGTCGTCTTCA
>JAABTM010000306.1 GCA_011389855.1 Desulfobacteraceae bacterium | reverse complement strand
CCCCTGTTGATGTATGTTTTGGCCCCCATCGTCCGGGTCCGGCGGGGGGCGGCCCCGGGGCCGCCCCCCGCCGGACCCGGACGATGACTGAGCCGCCGGCCGAGGTAACAACTATCCTGACACAGGGGGTGGTCGGATGTGGATTGGGAAAACAGTCAGATTTGCATCAGACGGACATTCAACAACGGCGCCCTCTACGATCCCAAAACCGAAACATCGGCGCGTCGGATCGACTTAGGCCCCCTCATGATGTCGGATTTGAAAAAATGGCGGATCGCCTGTCCGCCCACCGACCTTGACCTCATTTTTCCAACCAAGGCCGGCGGTCACATGAACCACAACAATCTGGTCAACCGTTATTTCAAACCCGCATTAAAGCGGGCGGGCATCCCCCGAATCCGATTCCACGATCTGCGCCACACCTACGCCAGCCTGCTAATCGAACAAGGCGAAAACCCCAAGTACATCCAAACCCAACTGGGGCATTCAAGCCCCACCGTCACCCTGAACATCTACTCCCACCTGATGAATCCCACCAACCAAACCGCCGCCTGCAAGCTGGAAGGAACCCTTTTTCAAACAACCGGTAGCAAAATGGTAGCAGAAACACAAAAAGGGGCTACGGTGTAAACCGCAACCCCTTGTTTTTGTTGGTAGGCACGATTGGATTTGAACCAACGACTTCTACCGTGTCAAGGTAGCGCTCTCCCCCTGAGCTACGTGCCTTCGGGTTTCCCCTCAAAAGTCCATTGCGAGATACCACCTTCCCCGGGCGTTGTCAAGAAAAAGGATGCGCGGCGTCCAGGGTTTTGATCTTTCCGGCGGGCGCCTCCCGCTCTTTCCGGCGGACGCCGAAAAGGATTTCCAGCCGCCGGGCGGAGTCTTTAATCTCTTCGGCGGTGGTGTGGACATCATGGGAGGCGCCGGCCAGCCCTTCGGCCCGTTCGGTGTTCTGGCGGACCACGGCGCCGATGTCGGCCACGGCCCGGTTGATCCCCTCGATGCCCCGGGACTGTTCGGCGGAGGCATCGGCGATCTTGTCCACCTGCTCGGCCACGTCCACCGCGCTGCCGGAGACGTCGCCGAAGGCCGCGTCCGTTTTTCCGGCCAGTTCGGCGCCCTGCCGGATCCGGCCCGCCGTCTTCTCGATCCGGTCGGCGGTCTGTCTCGATGCCTCGGCCGCCCGCAGGGCCAGGTTTCGCACCTCCTGGGCCACCACGGCGAAGCCCGCGCCGGTTTCCCCGGCCCGGGCCGCCTCCACCGAGGCGTTGAGGGCCAACAGGTTTGTCTGGAAGGCGATGTCGTCGATGGTCTTGACGATCTCTCGGGTCTCCCGGCTGGCGCCGCTGATCTCGTCCATGGACGCCGTGAGGTCCGTCATGTTCTGTTTGGCGGTTCCGATAACCTGATTCGATTGTTTCATCAACCCGTTGGCCCGGTCGGCGCTCTCGGCGTTCTGACGGCTCATGGCCGACATCTCCTCAAGGGAGGCGGAGGATTCCTCCAGCCGCGCCGACTGGTCCGACGACCCTTCTGCCAGGGCCCGGCCCGCGTCGGCGATGGAGACGGAGGCGGCGTCCATGGTCTCGACGCCGTCCACCAGCTTCTGGATGATCTGCTGGACCGGCCGGGTCACGTTCCGGACTAAAAAGAAGATGAAGCCCAGGCCCACGACGGCGCCGAAGAAGGCGAAACCGAAAATGGCGTACTGACCTGTTTTGGCGCTCTCCTTGAACCGCGCGACCGCTTCCCGGGCCGTGCCGTCGATGCCCGAGAGTACGTTGGCGGCCAGGGATTCGATGCGACCGGTCAGGGCCTTCTGGCGTTCGCCGTTTTCATAGAACTGGTCGAAAACCTTGTCGTAGGCCGCGGCCTCGGACCGCAGCGCCGGGGTGGCGCTTTCGATCCCTTTCACCCGGTCCAGATACGCCCCCACCTTTTCCGCATTGTTGCCGAATCCGAAGTAATACAGCGCGTTGATCCGGGCCAGGAGCGTGTTTTCGATCATGTCGCCGGCCTGGAGAATCCGCTGGATGTTGGCCTCGAAGACGGCGTTCTGGGCCGCGATCTCCTTTTCGATGTCGTCGATGTAGATGCCGGCCACGACGGTCAGCCCCCAGGGTTCGAAATATTGGGCATAGGCGATCTTGGGAAAGAGTTTGTCGGGGTCCTGCCCCGGTTTGGGCCAGAAATAGTCGATGGAAGCCTGACCCTTTTCCATGGCCTCTTCCACCACGATCCTGACGAACCGTTTGCCGGTCTTTTTATCGCCGATGTCGGAAAAATCCATCCCTTCCAGCTTGGGGTTGACGCCGTGGGCCGCCACGGTGATGTCTTCGTTGATGGCGTAAAAATAATTGTCCCCCTCGAACCGGAGGTCCCGAACCGCCGCCAGCGCCGCCTCCCGGTCGTCGGGGTCGGTATTGTAGAAATGGCGGACCACGCCGACCCCCACGCCGACCACGTCCTGAATCCGTTTCAGGGACATTTCTTCGAGGCTTTTGGCCGACGCGGCCATGATGGCGTCTTCGGCGTCCCGGGTGGCCTCGCGCGAAGCGTCCTTGGCGATTTGGGAGAGGTTCAGGGCGCTTTCCTGGAGAAGGGGGATATACGCCCGGTTGTCCTCGGCGGCGCGTTGCATCTCCGCCAGCAGGGCCTGGAAATCATCGGTGGCCTCGTGAACCAGGTCGGCATGGGCCGCCTCGCCGGAGATCTCCGCCAAGATCCCGGCCGACCGGTCGATCTCGCCGATGATCTCCAACACCCGGTCGTGGGCCGCCGCGTCGCCCGCCCGGGCGTATCGCTCGGTGTGACGAACGGCCTGGACCACGTCGCCGTGGATCTCCTCGGTGATCCGGGCGATGCGGCCGTTGTCGATGACCCGGTTGAGGCTGATGTAGCCGATGGCGCCGATGAGGAGCCCGCCCGCCAGAAACAGGGCGAGCCCGCCGGTGATCTTTTTCCCGAATGAAAGGGGCGTTTTGCGCTTCATTATGCGTCCCTCTGTTCCTTTCTTTTAAGGCTTCCGCTTGTCCTTCAAAATGCTGTTGGAAATCACGATCCGCTGGATCTCCGACGTTCCCTCGTAAATGGTGAAGACCCGGGCGTCGCGGTAGTAGCGCTCAACGGGATAATCGGACGTGAAGCCATAGCCGCCGTGCATCTGGATGGCCTTGGCGGTGATCCGGTTGACCATCTCCGAGGCGAAGAGCTTGGCCATGGAGGCCTGCATGGTGTATTTCTCGCCCCGGTCCTTCATGGCGGCGGCGGAGAACATGAGCTGTTTGGCGGCTTCGATCTCCGTGGCCATGTCGGCGATGATCCAGCGCAACCCCTGGAATTTGGAGATCTTCTGGCCGAACTGGTCCCGGCCCTTGGCGTATTTGACCGCCGCGTCGAGGGCCGCCTGGGCCACGCCCACGGACTGGGCCGCGATGCCGATGCGGCCGCCGTCGAGGCCCTTCATGGCGATCTTGAACCCGTCGCCCTCCTCGCCCAGCCGGTTTTCCGCCGGGACCCGGCAGTCCTCGAAGTTGAGGTCGGTGGTGTCCGACGCCCGGAGGCCCAGTTTATCTTCGGTGTGGCCCACCTTCAACCCGGGGTTGGGCTTTTCCACCATGAAGGCGGAGATTCCCTTGTGACCGGCCGCTTCGTCGGTCTTGGCGGTGACGATCACCATGCCGCAGTTTTCGCCGGTGGTGATGAACCGCTTCGTTCCGTTGATGACGTAGTCGTCGCCGTCGCGCACCGCCGCGGCGAGCTGGGCCGACGGGTCGGAACCGGCATGGGGTTCGGTGAGGGCGAAGGCGCCGATGATCTCCGCGGAGGTCAGTCGGGGCAGAATCCGCTTTTTCTGCTCCTCGGACCCGTACCGGACGATGCTCTCGCACACGATGGAGTTGTGGACCGACATGACCACGGCGGTGGCGGCGCAGGCGGACGCGATCTCCGACAAGGCCAGCACATAGGAGACGGTGTCGGCCCCCTCGCCGCCGTATTCCACGGGGACCATCATGCCCATGAGGCCCAGTTCGCCCATCTGTTTCAGATTGTCCGCGGGAAATTCCTTGGTCTTGTCCCGCTCGGCGGCCGTGGCCGCCACCTCCTTGCGGGCGAACTCCCGGACCATGCTCTGGATCATCAATTGTTCATCTGTCAGCTTGAAAAACATCGATGCGTCTCCCTTCAAGGTCCGTAAATCACGACCAGCAGTTCCGCCGTATCGTCGCCCACATTCTTCAACTGGTGCTGGATGCCGGAGTTGAAATGGAGCGATTCCCCGGCGCCCAGCCGGTTGACGTGGTCGCCCACGATCACCTCCACTTCGCCCGACAGAACGTAGTTGAACTCCTCGCCCTCGTGACAGTAGCCTACGCCCTTGTGCTCCTGCATGGGCTCGATGCTCACCCGGAAGGCCTTGAGGTGCTTGTTCTCGGCGCCGGGCGTCAGGGTTTCATAGGCGTAGTTGTCGGTCCGCTTGGTGTACTGCTTGACCCGGTCCTTGAGGACCGCCTCCTGCTCCCGCAGCAGAAACCCCGAATCGATCTCCAGCGCCCGGGAGATCTGGAGCAGGGCGCCCACGGGCGGGATCGTCTTGCCCGCCTCGATCTCCTTGAGATAATCAATGGCGTAGCCGGTCTCGTTGGCGATCCGGTCCAGGGAGATCTTCTTTTCCGTCCGGACTTCCTTGATTTTCTTGCCCACCGGCGTCAGCCGGCTCGTCTTTTTGGCTGGCATGTCGCCTCCTCCCTATGCGTAATCGTAAAATCCCTTGCCCGTCTTACGGCCCAGCCATCCGGCCTCGACGTATTTGCGCAGGAGCGGGCAGGGGCGGTATTTGGAATCCTTGAACCCTTCGTAAAGGGTCTCCATGATGGCCAAACAGGTGTCCAGGCCGATGAGGTCCGCCAGGGCCAGGGGGCCCATGGGATGGTTCATGCCCAGTTTCATGACCGTGTCGATGTCTTCGGCTTTGCCCACGCCGTGGTAGAGGCAGTAGACGGCTTCGTTGATCATGGGCAGCAGGATCCGGTTGGCGATGAAGCCGGGGAAGTCGTTGGCCTCGGCCGGGGTCTTGCCGAATTTCTTGGACAGCGCCCAGGTGATGTCGAAGGTCTCGTCGGACGTGGCCAGCCCCCGGATCACCTCCACCAGTTTCATCACCGGCACCGGGTTCATGAAGTGCATGCCGATCACCTTGTCGGCCCGGCCGGTCTGGGCGCCGATGCGGCCGATGGGAATGGACGACGTGTTGGTGGACAGGATCACGTCGGGCCGGCAGATCTCGTCCAGATCCTTGAAGATCTTGAATTTGAGATCTTCCCGTTCCACGGCGGCCTCCACCACGAAATCCGCGTCCACCATGTCCTTGATGTCGGTGCTGGTCCGGATGCGCCGTAACACCGCATCTTTCTCGTCGGCCGCCATCTTCCCCTTGTCGACCGCCTTGTCGAGCAGCTTGGTGATGGTGTTCATCCCGCGCTGGACGAATTCGTCCTTGATGTCGTTCATGATCACGTTCAGGCCGCTCATGGCCGCCACCTGGGCGATGCCGCTGCCCATCTGCCCGGCGCCGATGACGCCGAAGGTTTTGATGTTGTCGATGTTCATGGGTTTGCTTTCCTCCTTTTGTTTCGGCCGAGTGGACTGGGTGGACGGAGTGGACAAAGTGGACGGAGTGGACGAAGTGGACCAACGGCCGAAACAGAAAAAATTCCCTCTGTCCCTCTGTCCCTCTGTCCCTCTGTCCCTCTGTCCCTCTGTCCCTCTGTCCCTCTGTCCCTCTGTCCCTCTGT
>JAABTM010000305.1 GCA_011389855.1 Desulfobacteraceae bacterium | reverse complement strand
AGATGGCGGCCTGGGTCCGGTTGCGGCGGCAGACGGCCGTGCCGTTTTCCAGCACGCACGCGTTGGGCGCGGATGGGATCGCCGTTCCGGCGATGTCGAACCGGGAGAGGTCGCCGTCCTGGAGGTCCCATTTGGCCCGGTGGCTCAGGTCGATCAATTGGAGGCCGTCGCCTTCGGCCGCGTACCCGAGAACCACGGTCCAGCCGTCCCGGACCTCGGTTTTGACCGGCCGCGCTGAAAAAGCGACCGGGGATCGTCTTTGGAGCATGTTCATCTCTATTTCTCCTTTACATCCGCATCCGTTTGCCGTCCGGGTCGTAAAACGGCATGGAAACGATTTCGCCATGGATGAGGTTCCCCTCGCAGCCGTCCTCGAAGATCGAAAGCCGGGTCCCCTCCGGGGTCAGCTCGTCCTCCACCAGGGCCATGCCCACGGGCATGTCCAGGGCGTGGCTGTACCGGGCCGTGCAGACGTAGCCCCGGATCCGGTCGTCCACGATGGGCGAGCCGTCTTTGGGGGCCCGGTCGGCGGGTTCGGCCATCCTGAAGCCGACGAGCTTGAGCCGCCCCTTCTGATGTTCCGCCTGGCGCAGGGCTACGGCGCCCACGGTTTTGGCTTCGGGCTTGTTCCGGTCCCAGAGAAATCCCAGCCCCAGGTCCAGCAGGTTCGTCCGCTGTTCCGACTCGGAGCCGATGATGACGTGGCCTTTTTCCATCCGCAGGGTGTTCTGGGCCTCCAGGCCGAAGTTTTGGATGCCGAATTCGGCGCCCGCCTCGGCCAGCACATCCCACAGGGCCTGCATCCAGGAGGAGGGGACGTGGAATTCGTAGGAGAGTTCCCCCACGAACCCCAGCCGCATGGCCCGGACGGGGATGGTTTGGTTCACCGTGAACTCCCGGTACCCCATGAAGGGGAAGGCGTCGTTGGACACGTCGGCGTCGGCCACCTTCTCCAGGACCTTCCGGGCGTTGGGCCCGGCGAGGTTGATGACGCCGTAAGCGTCGGTGAGGTTGACCAGGTGGAAGTCCCAGTTTTCGTACTTGGCGTGATAGCGGATCCACTCCACGGTCTGCCCGGCCCGGCCGGTGGAGGCGGTGAAGTAGAAGTCGTTGGCGCCGGCGTCGCCCTGTTTGACGATGACGCCGTCGTCCAGGAGGCAGCCGTCGTCGTTGCACATGGCGGCGTATTTCATCCGCTTGGAGGGGATCTTCGTCATGTCGCCGGCGTAGACCCGCTGGAGGGCCTTGACGGCGTCGGGGCCGAAGATCCGGAACTTGCCCAGGGTGGAGGCGTCCAGCATGCCGACGTTGGTCCGGACGTTTTCGATCTCGGCTTTGGCGCCTTTGCTTTTTGAAAAGACCCGGGCCCGGTTCCAGACGGCGATCCGTTCCATCTTGCCGCCGGCGGCCGCCTGGGACTCATGGACCGGGGTCCGTTTGCTCATGTCGTGATTGGTTCCGGCGTATTCCGCCAACAGGGGCGGGACCAGGGGGGCGCGGACGGTGGTGGGCCGGGGGTGTTTGTCCGGCGAGGCCTGGGTCTGGGCCACGAACAGCGGCAGGTTGTGGCCGGGGATCCCGCCCTGTCCCGGTCCGGTGCCGGCGGCGGTGAACCGCTTGATCAGCTCCGGCACGTCGAAGCCCTGGGCCATGGCCTGTTTGACATTCTTGAGGGTGGTGTCCTCGTCGAAGCAGATAAAGGTTTTCTTGCCCTTGACCGGCGCGGTGACCAGCTTGCAGCCCCGTTCGGGTCCCGGCTGGGACGCCAGGGCCGCTTCGGCATCCCGGACGGCGTCGTCCACCCGTTTGCCGCAATCCGCCGCGGCCCGGAGGCCGGCCAGCCGGCCCGAGGTCTCCAGGGAGAGCGGGTCCTGGAGTCCCATGATGCGGCCGGCCGCATGGGTTTTGGGCGGCAGGTCGGTGGGCAGGAAGAAGCCGGTGTGGTTGTCGTAGGCCAGTTTGGCGCCGGCGGTGTTCAGCGGTCCGGTCACCGGCGTGAACCCGGCCGAGGCGACCAGCGCGTCGCAGCTGAATTCCTTTTGGACCGTGCCGGTGATGGTGGAGAAGACCGCGCGTCCGAGGGTGGGCCGGCCCTGGGCCTCGGTCGCCACCCATCCCTTGAAATAGGGGATGCGCCGCTCCGCCAGCGCCGCCGCCAGGGCGGGGTCCTGGCCGTCCTCCCGGATGTCGGCCACGCAGACCACGCGACCCCCCAGCTCGGCCAGATCCAGGGCCGCTTCGAGCCCCAGATCGTGGCCCACGCTGAAGGCGATCTTTTCGCCGGGCATCAAGCCCCAGGTGCGGGCCAGCCGGTGGGCGCATCCCACCTGCATGACGCCGGGCTTTTCGTTGTTCTCGAAGAGGAGGGGCCGTTCGATACAGCCCGTGGCCGCCACCATGGCGCCGGCCCGGATCTGGAGATACCGGCTGTCGAAGGGGTCGTCGTCGCCCCCCTGCTGGACCGCGGTGATCAGGTTGTCGTGGTAGGCCCCGGTCATGGCGGCGCTGGTGAAGACCCGGATGGTGGGGGCCTTTTCCACCTGATCGGCCAGTTCCCGGGCCCGTTCGTGGAGAAGACCGCCGCCGGGATGGGCCGCGGCCCGGTAGTCGAAAAATCCGCCCATCCAGGGCCGGGCTTCCAGCAGAATCACCCGCAGCCCGGCTTCGGCCGCGGCCAGGGCCGCGCACATGCCGGCCGGTCCGCCGCCCACCACGCAGACGTCGGCCCTGGGATAGAGTTCGTCGAAGACGCCGGTGATCTCGAAGTCGGGCGCGATGGCGCCCAGCCCGGCCTGCTTCCGGATCCGGTTGATGGCCAGGGGCCAGACCGGGGCCGGCTTGTGCATGGTTTTGTAGTAGAAGCCGGCGGGCATGGCGAAGCTTAGCGCGTCCATGAACCCCAGCAGATCCCGCTCGGCGCTGCCCACCACGTTCTGGGCCTTGACGGTCATGCCCGCTCTGGCGGGGACCGTTTCGGTCCGGACGTTGGGGACGCCGTCCACCGCCATGGTGGTGTTGCCGCACTCGCCGTCCAGGCTGTAGAGGCCCCGGGGGCGATGGTATTTCAAACTCCGGCCGAAAATGCGGACCCCGTTGGCGTAAAGGGCCGTGGCGATGGTGTCGCCGGCCGCCGCCGGATGGGCCTTCCCCCGGTAATGGATGTCCCGCCGGGATTCCGGCCGGATCCGCAGGGTCGGCAGATGGGTCAGTCGATTCATGATATGCACCTCGCTTTTCCCGTGGTCATGTGCGGGCCGCGTTGTCGGGGCCGTCGGTTTCCAGGCCGGTTCTGGTGTCGCGATGGGTGGTGAACCACGCGCCGCAGCCGTCCCGGTGAAACCACCATTCCTTCTGGACCCCGGCGACGCAGTCGTTCATGTGGACGTAATCGCACCATTGTTCGGGCGTCAGCCTCGCTCTGTCCGGCCGGGGGCCTTTGTCCTCTCCGCCGTACCGGAATTCATAGCCGTTGCGCTCCCCGCAGATGGGGCAGGTGAGGGTCAGCGACATGGGATCTCCTTTCTGAGTCTCCTCTATGCGCCAACGACGCAATTGATGGCAAACCGCCTGGCCGTGCCGCCTTGGAATAAATTCCCAGGCTCAATTTTCTGAAACCGGCTGAAGCCGGTTATGGCTGCGGTCATCGTTATACTCGTCGTTAGCTGTAACCGGCTTTCAGCCGGTTTTTTAGGATTCAGCCTCGGAATTTCATTCCGAGGCGTCAATTATCCGGGCTGTAATTCACCAGCGCCGCGGTTTCGCCCATGAGCCGGTGTTCCTGGAACCGTTTGAGCTGGAAGGGCTTCAGGATGTCGGGGCATTCGCCTTTGGCCATGAACTGGGCCATGTATTTGCCGGTGACGGTGGAGGATTTGAAGCCGAAGTAGCCCCAGCCGCAGTCCACGTAATAACCTTCGATGGGGTCGTTGCCGTCCATGATGGGGGCCATGTCCGGGGTCATGTCGGCCAGACCGGCCCAGTGGCGCATGAACTTGACGCCCTTGAGGCAGGGCAGCATCTCGGTGAGGGCCTCGGCCTGGTGCTTGATGTAATAGGCGGTGGTGTCGGTGGTGTAGTTGGGCCAGGGGTCCATGTGGGCGCCGGTGGCGATTTCGCCCTTGAGGGTCTGGTTGCCGTAGCAGTGGTAGGTCCCGGAGGAGACCACATGGTCGAGGAGGGGCTTCAGCGGCTGGGTCACCATGGCCTGGATGGTGAGCACGCTGATGGGCAGCCGTTGTCTCAGAAAGGCGTGGGAGAGGGCCGCGGCGTAGCCGCCGGCGGCGTTGAGGACCCGGGGCGTATGGATCTTGCCCCGGTCGGTCTCCACCGAGACGACCTTTCCCTGGGATGTGCCGATGCCGGCGACCTCGGTCCCCTGATGGATGTGAACCCCGCGCTTGGCCGCGCCCTTGGCCAGCCCCCAGACCACGGCGTCGTGGCGGACGATGCCGCCGGGCGGATGGTACATGCCGCCGAAGACGGGGTACCGGGGCCGGTCGGAGATGTCCAGGGCCGGGACGAGTTCCTTGCACTCCTTGGGGTCCACGAGTTGGCTCTTGACGCCGTGGAACTGGGCCGTGGCCACGTTCAGACGCATGGCCTTTAAGGTGGCCTCGCCGTGGGCCAGGTTGAGGTTGCCGCAGTTGTAGAACATCAGGTTGAAGTCGAGTTCTTTGGTCAGGACCGGCCAGAGGTCGAGGGCCTCCTTGTAAAGCGGGACGTTCTCCTGGGTCCGCTGGTTGGCCCGGACGATGGCGGTGTTGCGGCCCGCGCCGCCGAAACCGATGTAGTTCTTCTCGATGACGGCCACGTCGGTGATGCCGTGGTCCCGGGCCAAAAAATAGGCGGTGGCCAGCCCGTGCAGTCCGCCGCCGATGATGACCGCGTCATACGCGGTTTTCATGGGCGCCCGGGGCCAGAGTCGCTTCGATTTTCCGAACATGGGATTGTCTCCTTTTTTCAAAAACCCGTCTTGACAGATGGTATTTCAAATGAAAGAAAACATGTCAATAAAAAAGCGCCGATGTCATCATTATTTTGGAATGCCCTGGAAGAGGATGACGATGACGATGAGGACGGGGATGTATTTTGTCTAACATGATGATTTCCAAAAATTATGTTGAATTTTCGGGATTAGTGGTGTATCAGTGGTCCAAGAAGGATGCGCCCGTTGACCCGGCGGGGAATCCGGTTCCGGATACAAAATGACAGGTGATATTTCAAAAATGACAGGTCAAACCCTCCATCCCATGCTCAAAAGCATCATCGACCAGCGGCCGGGACTGACCCCAAAGGGCAAGCTCCTGGCGGATCACATCGTGGAAAACCCCCGGAAGGTGATCTTCATGACCACCAGGGAGCTGTCCGAGGCCTGCCGGGTCAGCGAGGCGACGGTGGTCCGGTTCGTGGCCCAGGTGGGATTCCGCGGCTATACGGAGTTTCTCCAGTCCCTCCGGAACTCGGTGGACGCCGACATGACCCTCCCGGACCGCATGGAACTGACGGATTTCGACAGCCCGTCGGCCCAGCGGTTCCAGCGGATGATCTACCGGGAGATGGACAACCTGCGGCAGCTCTACGAAGAGGTGGATGTGGTCGCCGTGGAGCGGGTGACGGCCCTGCTGGACGGCGACGAACCGGTCTACGTGGTCGGGTCCCGGCTCTCCTACACCCTGGCCTATTACATGGGATGGAGCCTCATCAAAATCCGGCCGGGCATCCAGATCCTGAAGGGCAGCGACAGCACCGCCATCGACCGCCTGACCGTGGCCCCGGCCGACAGCCGGGTCATCGTCATCGCCACCTCCCGCTACCCTAACGAACTCATCCGCATCTGCCGGTGCGCCGTCCGCCTGGGGCTGAAACTGGTGGTCCTCTCCGACAGCGCCGACTGCCCCATGA
>JAABTM010000050.1 GCA_011389855.1 Desulfobacteraceae bacterium | reverse complement strand
GGCCCTGGATATGATGATGCGTTACGATTGGCCGGGCAACGTCCGGGAACTGGAAAACCTGGTGGAGCGGGCCGTCATCCTGGGCCGGGGCGACATGATCACCCACGAGGAGTTGCCGGATGTGGTGAAAGGTCCCGATGCGGCCGATGCCGTCCCGGACGGATCCGCCCCGCCCCCCGTTCTTTCGCCGGCCCGATCCCTGAAGGAAATGGAAAAAGAGATGATCCTCCGGACACTGGACGAAACCGGCGGCAACCGGACACGCGCCGCTGAGATCCTGGGGATCAGTCGCAGGACGCTTCAGTTGAAGTTGAAGGAATACGGGGTGAATCCATGACAATGAGCAGGCAGGTTCAAATCAAAATGAAACGCGTGGCCGGAGCCTACGGAAGCTTTATCGTCGTCAACTACCTGCACAATCTCGGATGGGAAGCGGCCCATGAATCCTTGTATGCCGACATGCCGCCGTTTTTACAGCACCTGCCCTATCTGGCTCTGGCCTCCGTCGGGGATGTGGGGATCTGCCTCGTCGTCGTTCTCCTGACGGCGCTTTTTTATCGGCTGTGGGTATGGTTCGATGCACTGAGCGCCGGCAAAACCCTTTTCATCATCTCCATCAGCGCTGTCATTTCAACCGGTGTGGAATATCTCAACGTTGTCATTTTAAGCCGGTGGGAGTATACCGACGCCATGCCGTTGATCCCCGGCATCGGAATCGGCCTGTCGCCGTTTCTGCAGATCGCCCTGCTGCCGTTCGTTTCGGCGTTCCTGGTCGGTCGGCGCATCAAGAGCGGGAAGGGACGAAACGGAGGCGGACGGCGATCACGGTGAAACGCCGTTTCTCCGATGTCCATTCGAACTGATCATGGATAGCAACCTCTCCATATCCCCCCGCAGGCGGGCCGATTGATCCCGCATCTCGGCCGCGGCCGAAGCCACGAAGGCCGCGCCGGCCGCGTTGGTGTCCACCACGTCCTTCTGGGTTGCGGCAACGCCGGCGATCTTTCGGACGCCTTGGTTGTGCCGACCGGCCGAATCGGCGATGCCCGTCAAGGCGGCCGCCACATTCCGGCAGCGGTCGGTTGCTTCGGAGAATGCCGTTTCAGTTTCGCTCACCAGGGAAACCCCTTCCCGTATCCGCTCCACCATCGATTTCAGGATGTCCGCCGTATTTCCGGCTGCGTCCGCGGTTCGCATCGACAGGCGTCGAACCTCGCCCGCCACCACCGAAAAAGAGGCCCCCGATTCGCCCGCCCGGGCTGCCTCAACCGCCGCGTTCAGCGACAGAATGTTCGTTTGAAACGAGATGTCGTCGATGCTTTTGATGACGTCGAAGGCGGATTCGCCGGATCCGGCCGCCGATGCCATGAAATCCATCAGGCGCTTCATTGACGCCTGCAGCGTCTCGATCCGATCAACGACCTCCGCCATGGCGTCGTCGGCATCGGCGGCGATTTCGGCGTTGCGCTCGGTGATGGTCTCCATATCCCCCAGGGAATCCGCCGTCGTTGTCAAGGATTCGAGATGATCCGATACGCCGCGGGAGAGGCGGTTGCCGGCGTCGGCGGTTCCGACCGCGGTTTTCCCCAGCGCCGCAGCGGCGTTTGACAGCCGGTCGGCCACGGCTTTCAGGGGCCGCGTGATAGAACGGTACATGGCCAGAAACAAAGACATGACGATGGCCATCACCAAAGCGTAGGCCATCAGGCCGCGGTCCGTCGTCCGGTCGATCAGACCGGTCAAGTCCCGGGAAATCGCTCTTTGCTCTTCATGAACAATGTCCAGAAGCTGCATCAGGTTGTCTTCGACGATCTTTCCGGCCGCATCGACGGCCATGTGGCGATCTTCCCATTGACGCAGCGCGTCGGCTGTATCCGCCGTTGAGCCGCCCCGTTTCCCGGAAGGTTCGAGATCGTCGATGAAAGCCGACAATGTCTGGAATCCTGAACGGATATCCCCGACAATCCCTTGTTTTCCAGCCCCCGCCATCATCGCCGACAGGTCGGTCAAACCCTCCGAGAACGCCTCCGAGAAGCGCCGCATTTCTTCCACGGCTTCGCGGTTCACGCCGTTGGTCTTGAGATCCGCGATGAAGTGCATGGCGGCGAATCGGAGCCTGGACTGATCCTGAAACACCCGGTGAAGGGCGCCCATCTCCCGGCTTTTTTCCTTGGCCCGGGCCGATGTCGCCTGGATCGAACGATTCACGTTGTACGCATTGCCCGCGATGATCGTCGCGCCGGCCAGAATGGCGACGCCGATCACAAACAGTTTCCCGCCGATGGTCTTCAACATGCCTTCACTCCCCCGATATCGCATTCGACCCCGCATATAAGAATAAGCCCTTTTCACTCCGATTGACCCCGGAAGCCGCTATTCCGCGTCTTTCGCCAACCGGAAACTGGTGTCCGTGTAATACTTCGACGGGTCCTTTTCGATGACCCACTCGCTTTCGATCATGTTGGCCGGCATCTGCCCGAGGATGGCGGAGACCTCACCGTCGATCCGTCCCCATTCGGCGATCTGGTTGACGCCCCTCAGGCCATAGCTGTCCTTTGAATAATTGATGACCGGCGTCGGGACCTCGATGCGCTCCGGAACCGCCTCCTCGTTGGTGGTCATCACATAGAACCATTCCCTTGCCCTGGGCAGCCGCATGCCGTAATAAGTCGCATAAGCTTCGGCGCCGTGGCCGGTCACCATCAAAACGGCGCAGGCGGCATGCATCGGTTCTTTGAGGAAAAACCGCTCGCCGTCGAAAACGATCGGCTTGTATCCCCGGATTTTTTCACTGAGCTTCAGGATGAGATCCCCGTCGAAGAACACTTCGTTGTCGATCACTTCGATCCGGTCGAGATTTTTGTTCAGAAACGCCACATATTGCTGGTTCGTGACCGGATTTTCCGCCAGATAGACCGCGCCGACCGTCGTCTTGCCCGACCCGAAAACGCGCGCCATGTCCTCCATGTCTTCGTTCGGCTCGATCACCGCCGGGGGAATTAAATGGAAGATGGAATTGTCCCGCCCTCTGAAGGTTTTTTCCAGCCCATCCGGGAAGGGCCGATGCTGAACGTCGGCCATCGGCCGCTCATTTCCAGAAATCGAAGGGCCGATTTCCGTGGCAGCCGGAACCGCCGTCGCCGCCGGGCGGGAATCCACGGAGTGCGAAAAATGCATGACGACCGCCCCCGCCGCCAATGCCGCGAGCACGATGCCCGGCCACAGGACTTTACCGATCCAGGAAGAGCGGCGGCCGGATTCCACCGGTTCGCCATCGGTCCGCCGGCAGTAAATCAGGGCCATCAGTCGTTCTTTGAGATCCTTCGCCGACGAAATCCGCTGGTTCGGGTTTTCTTCCGTGGCGTTCATGACGATCTCGTTGAGCGCCTGTAGAAACGGCGTGTCGGTATTGGGCAAGCGGACCTGTTTGAACGGCTTGACCTTGTCCGACATCTTACCCTCCACGACTTCGTACAGGATCTTGCCGATGGCATAGATGTCGGCGGGTTCCCGGGCCAGGCTGAAATTGTAGAACTGCTCGGGGGCCATGTAGGTCACGGTACCGAAAATCTCGGCCACCGACGCCGTCACCGAGGGCAAGTCGAATCCCAATGACAAACCGAAATCGGCCAGTTTCGGCGTATCGTCCTTCATGAGAAAATTCTCGGGTTTCAAATCCCGGTGGATGATGCCCCGCTCATGGACGGTCTGCAGTCCGTCGAGAATGGGAACCATGTATTTGCCGATCCACTCCCGGGTCTCCTCTTCGTACTCGAAGCCGCTGACGTCCATGGTGTTGCGAAGGGTTCGTCCGGCCAGGAGTTCCATGGCCAGATAATCGATTTCCCGGACCTCGGCGCCGACGGGGAGATTTTCCCGCTTGAATCCGTAGATCCGAATGACATTGGGGTGATCGATCTTGGCTGCGATCCGGGCTTCCGACTCGAACCGTTTGAGGATGTTTTCGCGCTCTTCCACCGCCATCACGTCGGAAAAATCGGGGGAAATGATCTTGATGGCGACTTTCCGGTCCAGGCGGACATCGTAGGCCATGTAAACGGCCCCCATGCCGCCCTTGCCGATCATCTCGATAACCTGGTAACTGCCGTCCAGCAACGTGCCGGGCGTCAGATATTGGTGTTCCTTCGTTTCTTTCATGGGCTGTTCCGGTTCGTTTGAAGATGGACCGTATCTTGACATCGCGGCCTCATATGGTGGCCTCAAATGTCGCCATACCCCAAGCAATTTAGATGCCAACCAAGGGATCCCTTGTCTTGTCAGACAATGGCGTCCGTATGGGCGAGACGCAAGACGATACCCCGGAAAAAAGTAACACTACGATATCGGAAATGCGTATTTTTTGCGCGATGAAAAACGGATCGCGAGCGCCGATTCGATCACCTCCTCGGGTCAAGCGGCCCAGCTCGATGCTTTCTTTAGCCAATTGTATCCCACCATGTGAAGGCTGATCAAATTTATTCATATAACAAACCAGAAATATTATATAAAAAAATCCTTGAGGTTATGAAAATAGGAGCAAATACTTTTTCTTTTTTCCGCTTGCAGTTCGGTTGAATGTGCTGAATCGAGTTAATATGCCGCTCGACATGGGAAGTTTTTACCCGATGGTATTTGATCAACCGGCTCGATCAGGTAAAACGGCACGGTTTGCCCCCGATGCACGGAGGCGTCTTTAAGTTGATTTCTATAAAGCGAAAAACAAATCTACCTGGATTTGATCCAGCGGAACGTCGCGCTCCGTCCCGTCTTCCTCGATCCTTCTGGCGGTTTTGGGCGCCAGACCGAGCAGGGCCTTGATGGCGGCGCCGGTTAGGCTGCGGGCTCGCTGTTCCAGCATCTGGCCGAGCAAGACAAGGATCACGATTGACCGCCGCCGCCTCGAAATAGACGCCCACCTTGCCCTCTTCGGACCGGAAAGAGGGGGGGAAAATTTGCGGAAACAACACGGCCACTACGCTGTAGATATAGGCCACGGCCGTTCCCAGCCCGATGAACGCAACCATGTTCAAATTCAACGTGACGACCGATTTCCATGCCTGCACGTAGAAAATCCAGCCGCCCCATAAAACCACGGGCGACGCCAGTGCAAACCATCATGGCCAAAATCCGGGGGTTGCTGCTGGCCTCGGCGGCGACAGCCGAAATCACAACAAAAGCGGAGAGCGATAAAATCACAACGGCAACTAACAATCCACGTTTCATGACATTTCCTCCTGTTCAATTTGAGTTCTCCCTGTTTATCGTTCCATTCGGTCCCCGGCCTTTTTTCCGATTCACCGAATTTAAATTGACAATTTGTTGGAAAGGCATATTTGGCGCCACTCTTCGAAAATGTTCGGGCCTATCACGCAACATTCTGCTATTACAATGAAAATTTATGTTAAAAAGATAGAAACCCAAAAAGCCATGGTCAGAGGACTGTATAGAAACTACCCGCTCCAAATAGAGCTTTCGTAGACATTTCTACAGGCTGCGATTCAACTGGCATTCGTACCGTGACGGATGCCAGTGAGTGTGGAGGATTTATACGGCGGCCGCGGCATGGGAATTTTTTTCGCGCTCACTCCGCATCAATTGTCCAAACCTGGGATGAATGTAGCCGATATCTTGAAATCTCAAAAGTGTCAAAAATAGGGTGTTGCAGAGCGCCATCTACTGTATATCAGGTATGTCATAAAATGTTAGAATTCGTTATCTTTTGCTTGTTTGACGCCAAAAAATGGCAGCACAACCCTAACAACGAAGGAGGAAAACATGAAAAGGAAACTGTGGATCAATCTGTCGGTTGGAGTCGTCTTTTTTCTGGTTTTCAGCGTCGGGGGAGTTCAAACCGGCGAAGCTGTAGAGGCGCATCATAAGAAAGCGCCTTCGTCGCAGCAAACCGACGCATCGCCTTCCGGCATGATGTCGAAACCGTCGACCGGCGGTGGACCGGGGACGATGGGCGGCCCGGGGATGATGGGCGGAATGGGGATGATGGGCGATGGAGACGGCCCTGGCATGATGGGACAAGGCATGATGGACATGATGATGTCGCACATGATGGGCGGCCCCGGAGGCATGGGAATGATGATGGGCAATATGGGACCAGGCATGAAAGGCCAAGGCGGCGGCCCCAAAGGCATGAAACGGATGGCCCATATGCTGGAGAATCTGGACCTGACGGCCGATCAATGGGACAAAGTCCGTGAACTGGCCAAGAAACGGCTCGGCAAAATGGCCGACCTGTGGGCGCAGCGGATGAAGCTCAGGATCGACATGGCCGGTCTTCGCTGGGACAAAGACCTCGATCCGGAAAAGGTAAAAGGTGTGTTTGTCAAAAAAGCCGAAGTCAAAGCCGAGATGTTTCTTTCCTGTATGTCTTATCTTCGAGATTTGAAAAAGATTCTCAATGAGGATCAGATAAAGAAATTGTCGGTGCAGGGGTTTTAGGCCAATACCCGTGAACAAATCCCCCGTAAAGCAGTTTTTTAGGCTGTTTTATGGGGGAAAAACCGACTGAATCCCCATTCATTCACGGGTATTGGGGCAAAACTCTCTTAGCATATGCATCTCTGCTGTTTAGAATATTCACAATTTGATTTTTCTTTAAATAGACAAACCAGGGAGGATATCATGAATCTTGATCGCATGGTTTTTAGTATCGCCGGTTTTTTCATACTGCTGAGCCTTCTGCTTTGGTGGCTGCATAGCTCTTTCTGGTTGATTTTTACCGCTTTTGTAGGGTTCAATATGATCCAGGCGTCTTTTTCCGGGTTCTGCCCACTGGCCATGATATTAAAAAAATTCGGGGTCAAACCAGGCAGGGCTTTTTAAAGAGCCGCCAGATCCATAAGTAAAGAGAATAAATGACTTCAGATCTTTCAGAGCGTCCCGAATCGATGCGCCGGCGCTTCAATAAGGATTTGGATACACACATGTTTCGTGTGTGCAAACAGCTTGGCTGGTTCCCGATTGCGAATGGCTGATCCAAAACGCCTCCGATGAACAGACGCGGCAGATCATCGAATCCATACTGTTTCAGACCCGCATGCGCTACACCATGTTTCAGCATGCATTGAACATAGCGGGCATGATGGGGCATGGGATGATGTGGCGGTGAGGAGTTCCGGATTAGTCATCATTTACGGATGTTTATTACCAGAGCTGGAAAAGTTTAGAAGAAAGGGTGAAATGATGAGCAAAACGCTCTTGGCATATGCCGCTCTGCTGTTTGGAATGATTTTTTTCGGCACTGGAACACCGACGACTAAAATAGTTACCTCGGGCTTCCCCCTTTTTCTTGCGCCGTTTTTGCGTTTACTGACCGCGGCGGTGCTGACCACACCGATTTTGGTGCTGTATCGGGAAGACCTGCGACAGATCGATAAACGAAGTTGGCTGTATATAATCGGTATCGGCTCGGTTGGTCTGGTCGCTTTCAGCCTTTTTTTGCTTACCGGCATGAAGATGGTAAGCGGGGTAATGGGAGCAATGGTCATGAGCTTGAGTCCTGCAGCCGTTGCAATAGGTGCAGCTTTGTTTCTCGGTGACAACTTGGGTTGGCGCAAAATCCTGGCAGTCATTTTTTCAGTGACTGGGGTTCTTGTCATCAACATATCGGGCAAATCAATACAGGCCTCGGGGATCTTTGAACTCGTTTTGGGCAGCTTGCTGGTTTTCGGCGCAGTCTGCAGCGCCACAGCCTACTCGCTGTTTGCAAAGAAAGTGTCGGATAATGTCAGACCGCTCATCCTCGTGCCTTTGGCGGGCTGGGTTGCGGTCCTGTTATTTGCAGTTCCGGGAATCTATCAGGCCGCCAGTTTTGACTTTTCAACGCCAACGACACAACAGTGGATAGCACTTTTTTGGTGGGGTATCGGTCCCTTTGGAATTGGAACGATGCTCTGGTTCCTCGGTCTAAAAGCGGTTAAGGCCAGCACTGCATCCGGATTCATGGGAGCCATGCCGGCCAGTGGTCTGCTTGTATCATACTTTTGGCTTGGTGATCGATTTTACTGGATACATCTCGTAGGGTTTGCGTTGGTCCTTGGGGGCATCGGGATGGTAACCTGGGCTCACTGGCTTAGTGAGAAAGAGGCTAACCGCAAGCAGCAAGACTATACTCCGCCTCACGCTTTTCCTTGCTGATGACGCATATGGCGAAGAATGATTTTTGTCGGTTGAAGCGGATTTCAATAACTAGCGGCAGATGAGCACATGCATGTTGGAACATGGGGACCGGCCGTCATTGTCATAGCGATCATTTCATGGCTCTTGTACCGCTACCTGGCGCCGCAGAGTTGGAAGGAATGGTCTCGCGCCGGCGTGCTCCAGGCATTAATCTATAGGGAACCCGTTGAGGACTCAAACAAAGGACTACTCGATAGAGAGGTGAGCCGATGAAAAGGAATTTTTTGAAAACGGCGATAAGGCCAATCATGTTTGTTGCAATTCTATGACTTGCATTAACGGTACTTTTCCTTAAGCCCCGCATTCGCCCAACCCGGCGGGTACCGAAACTGGCACATGGGGCGATGGATGATGGGCGACTAGAGAAGCGCCGATAGGTTCCAGAGGGGCCTGGCGATGAAAGACAAAAACACAAGGAGGCTGGCCATGAAAGACAGAAACATAGGCATAGCAATAGATAGCGGGCATTCGAGACGGCAATTTTTGAAGCTGGCCGGCTATGGATCCTTGGGATTGATGGCAGGCGGGTTCTGGAATGGGGTGGACGGTTTTGCAGCGGGACAAACTCCTGATACGGAATTCATCCCCGACCTCGACATTTCCCTTTCCGCCCGCCCAGGCGAGGTCGCCGTTTTGCCGGGAGACCCCACTGGGGTTTGGCGCTACCATGCGACGGTGAACAAAGGCGACCATGCCCGAATCGTTGAAATCCCAAGCAGCTATCTTGGCCCGATCATCAAAGTCCATCAGGGCGAGAAAATACGGATTCGCTTCAATAACGCTATTCCGGAAGAGTCTATCGTGCATTGGCACGGTCTTCATGTACCCGCGATCATGGACGGACACCCGCGATATGTCATTCCGCAGGGACAATCCTATTTGTATGAGTTCGAAGTAAAGAACAGAGCCGGCACCTATTGGTATCATCCACACCCCCACGGCAGAACCGGCCCACAGGTGTATCGTGGTCTGGCGGGCCTTTTTCTCGTGTCCGACGAGGAAGAGCAATCCGTTGGCTTGCCCGATGGTGAATATGATGTTCCACTGGTGATTCAGGACCGAACGTTTGATTCAGGCAATCAACTGGTGTACATGTCGGGCCACAGAATGGAGCGGATGACCGGTTTTTTGGGCGATATGATAATGGTCAACGGGCTGCCGGATTTCACGCTCCCCGTATCGACCGGCGTCTATCGGTTACGCCTGCTGAACGGCTCCAATTCACGGATTTATAAATTGGCGTGGGAAGACGGCCGGCCGCTAACCATTATTGGTACGGACGGTGGATTGCTTGATAGGCCGGTCACCAGAAAGTATGCATTTTTAAGCCCTGGAGAACGGTTGGAGATCTGGGCCGATTTCAGCGATAATCAGGTCGGCTATAATACATCCCTTTTGAGCCTTCCCTTCGAAGACGGCGGCATGGGTGGAGGGCGAATGGGCCGCGGCATGATGATGGGCGGGCGAATGGGCCAAAATCTAAACCTTCCAAATGGTGCGGCCTTTTCCGTATTCAAAGTGAAGGTCACCCAAACTGTAAAAACAAGTTACCGTCTCCCGGCGACACTTTCCGAGATCGGGCTTGTCAAACCTGGCGACGCTGTGAATTCTTTCCGCCCGCGGCAATTTTATCTCACGATGAGGCATATGCAATGGACGATCAATGGCCGGGTGTTTCAAATGGAGGAAGTCGCGGACGACGAGATTGTCCAGTTGGATTCAACCGAGATTTGGGAATTCAACAACACCGGGGGTGGTATGATGAACATGCCACATCCCATTCACCTGCATGGCAAGCAATTCCGCGTTATTGAACGTAGCGGCGTTGCACATGAAGGCTATGTGGATGAAGGATGGAAGGACACGGTTTTGCTGATGCCTGGTGAACGGATCAGAATATTGGTTGATTTTGACGATTATCCGGGAATGTTTCTGTACCATTGCCACAACCTGGAACATGAGGATATGGGGATGATGCGCAATTATTTTGTGAGGGAATCGTAACAACAGATGATCAATGCCAAAGGATCGCTGGTGATCCGGGCCGAAAAAGTCGGCGCCGACACCGTGCTGTCCTAAATCGTTCAGATGGTCGCCGAAGGATGGCGCGAAACGGAGTTATTGTCATTCGCCGGGGGATTGGAAAGAAGCAGCGAACACCCCCTTGCCGCGGCCATCGTCGCCGGCGCCGAAGAAAGGGGCGTGGAACTGGAAAAGGCGGGGGACTTCGAATCCCACACCGGCAAAGGCGTTTCCGGCAAGGTCGCCGGGAAGCGGGTCCTGCTGGGCAATCGCAGGTCGCTGGAGGACTTCGGCGTCCCGACCGCAGATATGGATGCCGAAGCGCAAAAATTGCGCGATGAAGGCAAGACCGCCATGTTCGTAGCGGTCGAAGATTCGGCGGCCGGCATCGTCAGCGTATCGGTCCCCATCAAGGAAACGACGCCGGAGGCCATCGACAAACTCCATTCGGAAGGCATCCGGATTGTCATGCTCACCGGCGACAGCAAGGCAACCGCCGCAGCTGTCGCCCAAAAGCTGGGCATCGACGATTATGTGGCCGAAGTCATGCCCGAAGACAAGGCCCACGCCGTCAAGCGGTTTCAGAAGGAGGGCAGGATTGTGGCCATGGCCGGTGACGGCATCAACGACGCGCCGGCGCTGGCCCAAGCCCAGGTGGGCATCGTACGGGCCGCGCTCCTGTCCAAGGCGACCATGCGCAATATCAAACAGAATTTGCTTTTCGCTTTTTTCTACAACGCGCTGGGGTGCTGATCGCCGCCGGCGTGCTTTACCCGTTTTTCGGGATCCTGCTGTCCCCGATGATCGCCGCGGCGGCCATGAGCTTCAGTTCGGTTTCGGTGGTGGGCAATGCCCTTCGGTTGAGAGTGTTGCTTCTTTCCGGGGTATCGTTTTGCGTCTCGCCCATACGGACATCATTGTCTGACAAGACAAGGGAACCCTTGATTGGCATCCAAATTGCTTGGGGTATGGCGGCATTTGAGGCCACCATATGAGGCCGCGATGTCAAGATACGGTCCATCTTCGACAGAACCGGAACAGCCCATGAAAGAAACGAAGGAACACCGCAGGACACGTTCCAGCCGGACCGATTTTCCAGCGACAACGCCCCTGTCGGATGGTATCATCGGACAGTTGACGGATCACCGTTTCGAGATGGACGCGGAATAGCCCGGTGATTCCCCGGCGAAGCAAAAACGATATCTAAAGGAGACCTTTCCCGATGCTCCGCGTCTTTCAAAACGACCTTTCCGACCCCGACCACTTCCTGGTCACCCTTGAACTCGTCCCCGGCCGCGAATCCTCCGGACGGGCCATCGACACGGTGATGGGCATTGCCAAAGACGCCTTTTCCGACGGCCGGATCTCCGCCGTCTCCATGACCGACAACCCCGGCGGCAATCCCAGCCTGAGCCCGGACGTGCTGGGTTCCCGCATCTTCCAACTCGGTATGGACGTCATTGTCCATTTTACCTGCCGGGACATGAACCGGGTGGGACTGGAGAGCCGGGCCCTGCAACTGGCCATGATGGGCATGAAGAACATTCTGGCCCTGACCGGGGATTACAGCGGCAGGGGATTCGGCGGACAGGGGGCGCCGGTTTTCGACCTGGGTTCGGTCCATCTGCAAATCCTGCTGGGAATGTTGAGCGAACGCATGGCCGAAGCCGGGGATCCGGACGAATTCTTCGCCGGATGCGCGGTTTCGCCGTTTAAGCAGGCCGAGGGGGAGTGCTTTTCCCAATACGCGAAACTGTGCCGCAAGGCCGCGGTCGGCGCCCGGTTCGTCATCACCCAATTGGGCTACGACGCCCGGAAATTCGAAGAACTCATCCGCATAATGGACTGGCGCGGGTTGAAGCTGCCCGCCCTGGCGTCGATTTACGTCCTCACGCCGGGCGCGGCCCGCATGATGCACAACGGCAACGTCCCCGGCGCCGTCGTCACCCGCCCCCTGCTGGATCGGATCGAGGCCGAATGGCGAAACAAGGCCGACGGCCGGGAGGCGGCCGTGGAGCTGGCCGCGCGGCTGGCCGCTGTTGTCAAGGGACTGGGATACAAAGGGATTCACATCGGCGGCATTCATCGGCGATTCGATAAGGTCGGCCGCATTCTCGACCGTTTCGAGGCCATCTCGGACCAATGGACGGACTTTCTGCCCCAATTTGATTACCCCCAACCGGGCGGCTTTTACGCTTTTGAGGATGGGGGGGAAGAACCGGACGCGGCTTCGCGTTTCGGACAGCGGAATGTCCACCTGGGGTTCCTGGAAAGCGCCCATTACCGGCTGCACAAAACCGCCCACGACGTGTTTTTCAATACCCAACACCCCCTGGGACCGCTGGTGAAAAAGGCCGCGGCTGCTTTGGATACGCCGAAAAGAGAACATGCCCTCCTGACGATCCTCGAAGACCCGCCCAAAAAACTCCTCCTCGGGTGCCGGCGATGCGGCGATTGCGGCATCCAGCATGTCGGCTTTTTATGCCCGGAATCCGACTGCCCCAAACACACCCGAAACGGCGCCTGCGGCGGCAGCGACGGCGGGCGTTGCGAAGTGTTCCCGGACCGCCCCTGCATTTGGCATCGGGCCTACAACCGCCTGTCCCATGACGGCAAAGCCGACGCCCTTATCCACGATTGCGTCCCCCCGCGCATGTGGGAACTGGACCAGACCTCGGCCTGGCTCAATTTCCACCGCAAGCGGGACCATCAATCAGCGTCCACGGATATCGCGAACCGGTGCGCGGCGGGGCGGTGTCAAATCGGGAAGTTTCCATGGACAAACCTTTGATAAAAAAGCGTCGCCTTAGGTTAAAACCCCAGGCTTAACCTGTAAAACCGGCTGAAAGCCGGTTATGGCTATCGCAAAATAGACGGCAAATTGTAATTCGAACCGGCTTTCAGCCGGTTTTGAATGATTTAGCCTGGGGTTTCAACCCAAGGCGGCGAGGTTGCTCGACTTTATTCATTTGTTGCCGCCGGCCTGATCCAGGGCGTCGAGCAGGCGTTGTTTTGCATCTTCCGGGCCGCCGGGCCATGGCGCCGTCGCTCATGGCGGTGATGGGCTTTTCCTGGAGCGCCCGAAGCAGCTTCACCTGGGTGGCGGGAGGGATTTCCCCGATCTCGTCCAGGAAGATGGAGCCCCTGTGGGCGGCTTCGAACCGGCCGATCCGGTTCCGGTCGGCGCCCGTGAACGCCCCCTTGACGTGGCTTTTTTTTGCGTTGTTCCCCTCAACTGTGATATTAAAACGCGTCCAAAGGGAAATATTATGAAACCATTCCCTTCTTTTTGTCAAACACGAGTTTTGCTGTAGATTGTCAAAGGAGCCATGCGGAACCGAAGGGTTGTCATCACGGGTCTGGGGATTGTCGCCGCCGTCGGCGACACCATCGCGGAATTCACCGACGCGCTGAAAAAGGGGGTGTGCGGCATCGGGCCGGTCACGGTTTTCGATACCACGGATTTTCGGACCCATACCGGCGGCGAGGTCCGGGGGTTCGATCCCGGGGCGGCGATTCCGAAAGCCTATCGGCGCAAGCGGATGTCCCGCTCGGACGCCATGGCCATGGCGGCGGCCCTGGAGGCGTTGACGGATGCCGGATTGTTGCCGGTTCCGGATGACGTGAAAGCCGGCATGGGCGTGGTCGTCGGCGGCGGGGCCGGCGGGATGCTGGAGTGCGAAGCCCTGTACCGGAAGCGCCTCGAAGGCGATCGCCGGCTTCCCTTTTCTCAATTCGCGTCGTTTTGCTGCGCGTCGTCGGCCGATCACATCGTCTCGTCGCTGGGCCTCATGGGGCCCAAGACCACTTTCATGACCGCTTGCTCATCCGGGGGCACGGCCGTCGGGTTCGCCCGGGACCTCATCGCCGACGGCGCGGCCGAGGCCGTAGTCGCCGGCGGAACCGAACCCCTGTCCCGGATCACCTACGCCGCCTTCAACGGGCTCCAGGCCGTGGACCCGGACTATCCCAAACCCTTCGATAAAAACCGGCGGGGGATGTCCCTGGGCGAGGGCGCGGGGGTCCTGATTCTCGAATCCCTGGACCATGCCCGGCAACGGGGCGCGCGCATTCTCGCGGAGGTTCTCGGCTATGGCGTCAGTTGCGACGCCCACCACATGACCGCGCCGGACCCGTCGGCGTCGGGCGCGATCCGGTGCATGACGGCGGCCCTGGCGGACGCCGGGATCGATTCGTCCCGAATCGACTACATCAACGCCCACGGCACCGCCACCCCGGCCAACGACCGGATGGAGACGCTCGCCATCAAATCCGTTTTCGGCGAGCGGGCCTACGACATTCCCGTTTCCTCCACCAAATCCATGCATGGCCATACCCTGGGGGCGGCCGGGGCCATCGAAAGCGTGGTCTGCGCCCTGGCCATCCGGGAGAAGTTCATACCGCCGACGGTTCACCATGAGTATCCCGATCCCGATTGCGACCTCGACTATGTGGCCGGGGGCGCGCGGGAAGCCGATGTCCGGATCGCCCTGTCCAACTCCTTTGCCTTCGGGGGCAACAACACCACGGTGATCCTGGGCGAATTCACCGAAAAGGGGGTCGGTCATGACTAAGCGCGTGGTGGTCACCGGCATCGGGCTGGTCACGCCCCTGGGCATCGGCCGGGACGATTTTTTCCGGCGCCTCCTGGCCGGCGAATCGGCCGCGGCGCCCATCGCCTCCTTCGATGCGGGCCGGTTTCCGTCGAAGCTGGCGGCGGAAGTGACCGGGTTTTCGCCCACGGAGTTTATCTCCCCCCGCAACGCCCGGCGCATGGACCGCCTTTCCCAAATGGCGGCGGCATCGGCCCGCATGGCCCTGCACGATGCCGGGATCGCCGTGGACGCCGGCAACCGGGACCGCATCGGGATCATCCTGGGAACGGCCTTCGGTTCCACGGAAGTGGCCACGGGATTCGCCGGGACGATGTTCACCGAGGGGCCGCGGTTCGTCAGCCCCCTCCAGGTGCCCAACACAGTGATGAACGCCCCGGCCGGCCACGCCGCCATCGAGCTGGGGATCCGGGGGGTCAATTCCACGGTGAATCACCGGGAGGCCTCGGCCGAAACCGCCATCGCCTTTGCCGCGTCGGACATCCGGAAAGGCCGGGCCGACGCCATCCTGGCCGGAGGCGTCGAGATCCTGTCGGAATTTTTCTTCGAGATCCTGACCTATTTCAGGGCCCTTTCGCCGGATGACGGCGGGCCGGAGGGCGCCCGCCCCTTCGATGCGGACCGCAACGGTCCGGTGGCGGGCGAAGGCGCGGGGGTGCTGTGCCTGGAAAGCCTGGAGAGCGCCGAAGCCCGGGGCGCGACGCCCCTTTGCGAAGTGCTGGGATGGGGAATGAGCAGCGCGCCGGCGCCGCCCAACGACTGGCCCTCTGACCCGCAGGGGCCGGCGATGGCCATGCGAAAAGCGATTCAATCCGCCGGACTCGCGCCGGCGGATATCGATGCGGTGTCGGCATCGGCCAACGGCGGCCGGAACCTGGATCGTCTGGAGGCCGACGCCCTGGCCGGGGTCTTCGGGGAAACGCGGGGGACGCCGCTGGTCACGTCCATCAAAGGCGCGGTGGGCGAAAGTTTTTCATCCGGCGGCATCCGGTCCGCGGCCATGGCCCTTTCCCTCCGGGAAGGGGTTTTTCCGCCCACGCTCGGGTTGGCGCATCCGATCCGCGACCTTTCCTTCATTATGGACAAAAGCCGGTTCGCCGCCGCGACCATCGGCATGGTCAACGGGTTTTCCTCCGGCGGGACGTTTGCATCGGTGATTTTGAAACGGATCTGACTTGCCTTCCATCGCGAAACAGGGATCTACCATTATTGCGTCCACACGGAGACGCCTCCGGCGTTGGCGTGTGATCGACGACTGGATGCGTATTTGAGGGATTTGGCGGCGGCGATGGATGATTCCATGCAACAGAGAGATTGTTCCGCTGATATTTATCCTTCTGAGAAGGACAAATAGTCCCGAATTTGTCCTTCTCAGAAGGATAAAGACGGAATGAGTTGGCGGGCAAAAGCCGTTACACCATCCGCTCGATCTCCGCCCGCATCTTCTCCAGCCGCTTCGGCGATACCTTCACCGGCGTCTTGAGTTCCTGGGCGAAGAGCGACACCCGGTACTCTTCGATGAGCCAGTGGTAGTCTTCCAGGGCCTTTCGCTTTTCGTCGGATGTGGAGGGCGACAAGGTTTCCAGCATCCGGTTGAGATGGTTCACGTGGACTTTGATCTCTTTGGCCCTGGTCTGGTCTTTGTCGAAACTGACCAGGGCCCGTCGGGCCCGGATGCCGAGGGCGTTGATGTAGCGTTCCAGATGCCCGAGCCGGTCGGTGTCGTAGAGTGAAAGGAAATTTTCCGGGACGAGGCGGGCAAGGGACGTTCGGAGGCCGGACAGGAAGGCCGTCATCCGTTCGTTGTTCCGGTTTTGCAGTTCCAATTCGTAGAGGATGGTTCGGGCTTCGGCGTAGGCCGTCAGGACGTTCCAAGCCGCCCGCAGGCGATCCCGGCCCGCGGGCGGCACGCGGTCCTTGACCGAGGCGCCGTGGTCCCGGAATTCGGCCTCCGTCCGGATGTTCTTTCGGAACAGCTCATCGACCACGCTGTCGAGCAAGGCCGTTTCCACGGCCTTGGGGCCGCCGAAATACTGGGCGGACGCTTTCAGGTCGCCGGGCAGCGACAGGGACTTTTTCAGGAACTTGATGTCGTCGGCGAACCGGCGTCGATAGAGGGCCGCCACGCCGTCCGGGTGGGTCCGGTCGGCCCTGGCGAAATCCTCGAAAAGGCGCAGGTCGGCGCCGTCGCCGTTCCCGGTGGGTTTCAGGCCCGGATAGACCGTCCATTTCCGTCCGTTGCCGCCCTTGAGGGTGACGCTGTCGGGGAGATCCCCGAAATCCCAGTCGGTCAGGCCGTCCCGCTCCCACTGCTTCCGGGCGTCGGCGTAAGCGTCGGTATTCGTGCTTTGGGGGGCGGCCTTGTAGAGCACGTCGGGGTCGCGTCCGGTCCGGAGTTCCTCGCCCCCGGGTCCCACCACGGCGATGCGCATCTTGAGATGGTCGGGCAGGTCGTCCACCGGCCAGGCCGACGCCGGGATCTGGACCCCGAAGGTTTTGGCGATGAAATCCCCCATGCGAGAGATCAGGGACCCGCCGCCTCGCGCCATATCGCGGATGATCCGCTCCACGGTGTCGGTTACCGGGACCAGACGCTTCCGGTATTCCTTGGGCAGCCCTTTGATGAGGGCCGTGACTTTTTCGCGGAAGAGCCCCGGCACCAGCCATTCCAGGGCCTCGGGCGCGATGGACGGGGCCTGGGAGGAGGGGATTTTCACCGTCACGCCGTCCCTGGCCTCGCCCGGTTCGAAATGGTATTCGCAGGGGAAGACGGTGTTGCCCAGGGACAGCCGCTGGGGATACCAGCCCAGTTCCCCCTTGTCGGGATCGTAATTGAGCAGGTCTTCGCGGCGCATCCGGAGAAACTTGTCTCCGCCCTGTTTTTTCAGGTACTGGGCCAGGCTGCGGACGTCGTAGATGTCCGGCAGCCGGTCCCGATAGAAGCGAAAGATTTCCGCCTCGCTTACCAGCAGATCCCGCCGCCTGAGACGGTTTTCCATGTCTTGGATCGTCGCGATCCCCTTCTGGTTGTGCTTCAGGAAGGCGAAGGGTTTCTTGACAGCGCCGGCGTCGCCGTCCACCAGGGCGTTTTGGATGAAGATGTCGGCGGCTCGCTCAGGGTCCACCGGGCCGTAGGACCGGGTCCGGCCCGGCTCGAAGATCAGCCCGAACAGGCTCACCTGCTCGTCGGCCATCACCTCGCCCCGGTCGGCGTTCCAGCGCGGATTGAGATAGGCGTATTTACACAGATCGCCGCCCAGTTCCTCCAGCCAGCCCGGATCGATGGCCGCCGCCGTGCGGGCGAACAGCCGCGAGGTCTCCACCATCTCGGCGGCCACGATCCACTCCGGCGGCTTCTTGAACAGCCCGGAGCCGGGGAAGATCATGGCGGTGCGGCCCTTGGTGGCGGTGAAGATCTGCTTCTCCTTTTTGACGGCGATGTTGGAGAGGAAACCGCTGAGGATGGATTGGTGAATGGCGGTGGGTAGTGGGTAGTGGGTAGTGGGTAGTGGATAGTGGGTAGTGGCTTGCGATTCGCCACTGCTATCCACTATCCACAAACCACTGTCCACTGTTTCCTCCAATATCGCCCGAAGCTGATGCCGCACGTCCCGCCATTCGCGCATCCGCTTGAAGGAAAGGAAGTTTTCCTTGCAGTATTTCCGCATCTGACTCTGGGTTTTCACCTTCTCCCAGGTCTCATGATAGCGCCGCCAGATGTTGAGCAGGGCCGCGAAGTCGGATTCCGGGTCGGCGAATTTCGCGTGTTTGGCGTCGGCCTCGGCCTGTTTTTCGGTTGGGCGTTCCCGGGGGTCCTGGATGCTCAGGGCCGCGGCGATGACCGTTATTTCGTCGAGACAGCCGTTTTCCCGGGCTTCCATGAGCATCCGGGAAAGACGCGGGTCCAGGGGCATCCGGGCCATGATGCGGCCCCGGTCGGTGAGGCGGTACTTTTCGCCGGACCGCTTTTTCCCCTTGGCCGGCGCGATGGCGCCCAGTTCCAGGAGCAGGTCGTAGCCGTCCTGGATATGCTTGGCCGACGGCGGGTCGATGAAGGGGAAATCGGCGATTTCGCCCAGTCGAAGGGAGATCATCCGGAGGATGACCTCGGCCAGATTCGACCGGAGAATCTCAGGCGGCGTGAACCGGGGACGGTTTTCGTAGTCGTCTTCGGAATAGAGGCGGATGCAGACGCCGTTTTGAACCCGCCCGCACCGGCCCTTCCGCTGGTCGGCGCTGGACCGGGATATGGGCGCCACCGGCAGGGCCGTGGTCCGGGTCCGGGGGGAATACTGGGAGATCCGGGCCAGGCCGGTATCCACGACGAATTTGATCCCCGGAATGGTGATGGAGGTCTCGGCCACGTTGGTGGCCACGATGATCTTCCGGCCCCGGACGCTGGAAAAGACCCGGGACTGTTCGCCGGCCGACAGCCGGGCGAAGAGGGGCATTACGGTCACGCCGGTGAAGTTGCGGCCCTCCAGCAGCTCGCAGGTCTCCCGGATGTCCGCCTCCGTGGGCATGAACACCAGCACGTCGCCGCCGTAGGGCCGCTCCCGCTGGAGTTTGTCCACGGCCCGGACCGCCGCGTCCACATGGCCCGCATCGTCGTCGTCCGACGCCGCCGGCGGTTCATACAGAACATCCACCGGAAACATCCGGCCCGACACCTCGATGACCGGAGCGTTGTCAAAGGCTTTGGAAAATTTCTCGGTGTCGATGGTGGCCGAGGTGATGATGAGCTTGAGATCCCTGCGCCGTTTAACCAGGGTCTTGAGGATGCCCAGGGTGAAGTCGATGTTGAGGCTCCGCTCGTGGGCCTCGTCCACGATGATGGTGTCGTATTCGTTGAGGAACCGGTCCGACTGGGTTTCGGCCAGCAGAATCCCGTCCGTCATGAGCTTGATGTAGGACGACGGCGAGGATTTGTCCGTGAACCGGATCTTGTAGCCCACCGATTCGCCGGTCTTTTCGCCCAGCTCCTCGGCGATCCGGTTGGCCACGGTGATGGCCGCGATCCGCCGGGGCTGGGTGCAGCCGATGACGCCGTCCAGGCCCCGTCCGGCCTCCAGGCAAAATTTGGGCAACTGGGTCGTTTTGCCGGACCCGGTCTCGCCCGAGACCACCACCACCGGGTGGTTCCGGATGGCGTCGATGATCTCTTCCCGCTTGGCGACGATGGGCAGGTTCTCGTCGTAATCGGGCCGGGGGACGGCGCCGGCGCGTTTTTCCCGCTTTTGGACGGCGTTTTGCAGCCGCTTTTCCAGTCGGTCGATCCGGGCGGCGGTTTTATCGGAGTTCAGGGCTTTGAGCGGCAGCTTTTTGATGCGCTGGATTTCGCCGATAAGCTTGTAGCGATCCGCGCCCATGGTTTTTGAGATACGGGTTTCGATCTCGCGGATGCGGTCGCGGGGGGATGTCGGTTGTCTTGTGTTCATAAACTACCAAATATAAGACGCGGGCAGGAAAAATAAAGGTAAGACGGCACACGACGGGTA
>JAABTM010000304.1 GCA_011389855.1 Desulfobacteraceae bacterium | reverse complement strand
GCGCCGGCGTCGGAGGAGAAGATCCGGGACACCCTCAAAGAGATCAATTATCCGGCGGAATAGCGGCTGAGAAGGAGGAAAGATTGAGCGACGCTTACGCCCGCATCATCCAGGACAATCTCGATACGTTGTTTGGAAACTTGCCCCCTGATCTGGAAACGCGCCTTCCGGCCGACCGGGACGGCGACGCCTTCGTCTTTCCGGCCTTCGGCGAAAGGTGCCGCATCGAGCCGGGCGGTATTTTTCTGGGGGACCGGCGGCGGACGGGGCCGGTGGGGATAGTGATCAGCCTTTACGCCCTTCATGCGCGGCCGGACCCCATGGTGGTGGAACCGCTGAAAGCCTTCAAGGATTTCCCTGGGACCATGCCCTATGTGGGGGCATTCGCCACCCACACCGAGGGGCTGCTGACGCCCCATGTGGAGATAATCCGGGAAGAGGCCCGGCGGATTCAGGACGCCATGGACGGGGAGGCCGCGCCGGCGGGCACGGGTGGCGACGTGTCGTTTCTGGTCAGGCCGCTGCCCAAGATCGGTCTCTGTTTCATCGGCTACCTGGCCGATGAGGATTTCCCCGCCTCGGCGACCTGTTTGTTTTCACACAATGCCGCCGACTTCATGCCGTTGGACGGCCTGGCCGATGTGGGGGAGTACACGGCCAGGGCCATCCGCCGGCTCATCGGCGTGGGTGGTCCTACCGAATGATCTCTCCGGTTTTCCCGGTGCCGTAGCCCCCCAGATCCGCGACACGGGCCTTGAACCGCTCGGACCGGATGGTCTCCAGCAGTTTCCCGATCATTTCCGTGTCGAAATAAACCTCCGGGATGATCAGATCGTATTGTTCGGTGACCACCGGGATGAAATCGAGATCGAGGGCCCGGGCGGCGGCGTGGATACCCAGCCCGGCGTCCGCGGCC
>JAABTM010000303.1 GCA_011389855.1 Desulfobacteraceae bacterium | reverse complement strand
GGGTGAATTCCTCGTTTTCATATCCCCGGATGGCCGTGGGCTCGATCCCCAGCTCGCCGAGGCGGTAATCCAGGAGGATCCGGGTGCCCGACCCGCCCTGGCGGTTGATGAACCGGACGTCGTCCCGGGCCAGGTCTTCGATCCCCTTGATGTTTTTAGGGTTGCCGCGGGCCACCATCAGCCCCTGATCGCGAAAAACCAGGTGGACGACCCGGACCGGCGTGTCCGGCAGGAATCGGTCGATGTAGGAGAGGTTGTAGGAACCGTCGGCGGTGTCCAAAAGATGGGATCCGGCCATGTGGCACCCGCCCTTTTTAAGGGCCATGAGGCCGCCCATGGAGCCGACGTGGCTGGAGGAGAGGGTCAGGCCGGTATGGCCGGCCCGGAGTTCGTCGGCCAGCACATCCAGGGTGTTGTCGTGGCTTCCCACCGCCACCAGGGTGTTTTGGATCGACGACAGGGGCCGCAACAGTTCGGCGGTGGTGGGTTCGCTCTCCCTGAGCCCCTCCAGGTGGTTGGCGATCCGGATGATGCCGTCGGCCTCGGTGATGCTGGTGATGACCCCGGCGCCCCGGGGCAGCGGGGTGGCCACGATCCGCTCCCCCACCCGGCCCAGCTTGACCCGCACGAATTCCTCCACCCCCAGCTTGGAGGGGATTTTCCGGGTCGGGGTCGCCGATGCGTGTTGGCGTTCCATGTCGGGCTGTCCCAGGGCGGCCCGGATCAGGGGCTGGACAAACTGCTCGAAGGCCACGATGGCCGACACCGGATAGCCGGGCATGCCGAAGACCGGCGTGTCCGATACCGCGCCCATGATCACCGGCTTGCCGGGCATGATGGTCACGCCGTGGATCAGCACCTCCCCCAGGCCGGAGATGACGGTCTTGGCGTAGTCCTCGGACCCGGCCGACGAGCCGCCCACCACCAGGACGAGATCGAAAGGGCCGTCCGCCGCGGCTTTCACCGCCGCCCCGATCCGGTCCGCGTCGTCCATGATCTTCTCGTTCCGCTCCCATTCGGCCCCGCACTTTTCGCAAAGCGTTCCCAGCACAAAGGAATTGGTTTCCAGCACCTGCCCCGGCGCCAGGGCCGCGATATCGGCGCCCTGCCAATCCACCAGTTCCGAACCGGTGGGGATGATCAGCACCCGCGGCCGTTCGTGGACGGCGACGGAAAAGATCCCCCCCGACAGGAGCGCCCCCACGCAGTAGGGCGTGACCTCGTGGTCCCGGGGAAAAAGGAGTTCGGTGGCCACGATGTCCTCGCCCATTTTCCGGACGTGCTGCCAGGGAAAGGCCGGGGCCTCGATCCCGACGGTCCCGTCGCCCAGGTCCACGACGTTTTCGATCATGATGACGGCATCGGTGTTCTCCGGCATGACGTGGCCGGTGTTGACGTAAAACGCCTGGGACCCGACGGCGAGGGTCTTGGGGGTCCCCTCGCCGGCGCCGAAGGTCGCCTCGGCTTTTACGGCGATGCCGTCCATGGCCGCCCCGTTGAAATTGGGGGAGGAGATCCGGGCGAAAACCGGTTCGGCCAGAACCCGGCCCACGGCGTCCGGGACGGCGACCGTCTCTTGCGCGAGTCGGCCGTACATGGGAAACCGATGGAACATCAGATCCCGGGCCTCGGCCAGGGTCTTTTTGTCCAAATAGATATTGCGCTTGGCTGTCATGCGTCGCCTTCCAACTCGGATTCCGACGCCCACCGGTCCTCGATGAAGCTCTGGACCAGGGCTTTCTGATCGGGTGCGATGCCGTCGAACTCCGTTCCGAACATGATGTATTTGGCGCCTTCCAGCTCAAGCTGCCACCGCACCGTGACCCGGGCGCCGGCCATGCCGCCCAGGGTCTCGGCGCCGAGCCACTCCCGGATCTGGAAACGGCTGCCGCCGCGGAGAACGACCTCCTGATCCCTGGGCTTGATGAGGCAGCAGCCGCCCTCGCTCAAATCCATCAGGCTGGCGGTGAACCGGGGCCCCGGCGTCTCCGGAGGAGTCAGCACCACCTTCAGCCCTTCGTCTTTTGAAAAATAGACCCTTTCGAACCGACGCTGTTCCGTAACGTTCATCGCTCGTCCTTTCACCTTCAGACAGGGATCACCGACACGACGGCGTCGCGGTCGAGCCCCTCGGTATTCATGCCCACCGCCACCAGACCGTCGGCCTTGACCATGGTGTGGATCAGCCCGGATTTCCCCAGGATCGGTTCCGCCCGGACCTCCCCTTCCCTTTCCGTCAGCCGCACCCGGATGAAATCGATGCGGCCCTGGGCCGAGGCGATGTTCCGGGAGAGACGGGCCTGGATCCGGCGGATCGGCCGTCCTTCCGCCGACGCCGTCCCCGAGACGTGGTCGATAAAGGGCCGGACCACCTGGGAAAAGACCACCATGGCCGAGACCACGTGGCCCGGCAGTCCCCACACGGCCCGCCCGCCGATCCGGGCCAGGATGGTCGGCTTGCCGGGGCTGATGGAGATGCCGTGGACGAGAATGGCCGATTCCGGCAGGTCCGAAAAGACGTCGATGGTGAAATCCCGGGTTCCCACGGAAGACCCGCCGGAAACCAGGACCATATCCGAGACCGCCAGCGCCTTTTCGACGCCGGAGCGAAGATTCTTGTAGTCGTCGGTCACGATGCCGAAACTTTGGGGATCGCCGCCCGCCTCCCGGATCAGACCCGAGAGGGTGTGGGTGTTGATGTCCCGGATCTGGCCCGGTCCCGGGTTTTCCCCGATGGAGACTACTTCGTCGCCGGTGGAGAGGATGCCGATCACGGGGCGACGATGGACCGGAACCGATTCGAATCCAAAGGCCGCCAGAAGCCCGATCTCCTGGGACCGAAGCCGCCGACCGCCGGCCAGAAGGACCGCGCCGTTTTGGACATCCTCGCCCCGCTGAATGACGTGCCGGCCCGGGGCCACGCTCCGGTAGACCTCGATGGTCCCGCCGACATCCCGTTCGTCCAGCCGCTCGGTGTGCTCGATCATCACCACCGCGTCGGCCCCGCCGGGGAGCATGCCGCCGGTGGCGATCCGGGCGCATTCCCCCGGTCCCAGGGAGAAGTCGGACGACTCGCCCATGGCGATGGCGCCGGCGACGTTGAGATAGGCGGGATTGCCCTCGGAGGCGCCGAAGGTGGTCGAGGCCCGCACCGCGTACCCGTCCATGGTGGACCGGGAAAAGGGCGGCAGGTCCGCGTCGGCGTGGAGATCCCCGGCCAGGATCCGTCCCAGTGCCCCGGTCAGGGGGACCGTTTCCGTTCCCACCCGGCTGAATTCAGGGATGTGGGCGAATACCCCGTCCAGATCGACGACGCTAAAAAAGGCTTCCATAACCCGCCTGGATTGAAAAAATATGCATATCGGTTACAATGCGGTTTGCGTTCATGTCAACACCACGAAAGGAGCCCCCTTGATAGATCATTTTCGATTCATGGCCCCGCTTTACGACGCCGTCCTCGGCCGCCCCGGCGTCGACTGGTGGAAAAAAGTCCTTAGACTGCCGGTGTCGGGATGGGTATTGGATGTCGGCGGCGGCACCGGACGGGTCTCCGCCGCATTGCCGGATCTGGCCGCCGGCGTCGCCGTCTGCGACGTCTCCCGGCCCATGCTGGCGCGGACCCAATACAAAAACGGCATCCGGCCGATCCAGGCGCCGGCGGAGGCCCTTCCCTTCCCGGACGCCGTCTTCCACCGGGCCCTGGTGGTGGACGCCCTCCACCATTTCCGGGACCAGCGGCGGGCCATCTCTGAACTGGCCCGGGTGCTGGCCCCCGGCGGCCGGCTGGTGGTGGAGGAGCCCGATATCGGGCTCGTGGTCGTCAGGGCCGTGGCCCTTATGGAACGGCTGGCCCTCATGGGCAGCCGGTTTCATCCGCCGGAGACCATCGCCGGCATGATGGCGGCGGCGGGCCTGCGCCCCCGCATCGAACGCCGGGCGCAATTCAGGGCCTGGATTTCCGGCGACAAAGACGACGTCAATTCCCTTTCAGATGGCGAATAACCGCCTCGATGTCGGGCAATTCCGGGATCTCGTAGACCTTGATCCACTCGATCTTTCCCCCCTCGTCTACAAGGATGTTGGCCCGGCCCGAGATGCCTTTGTCTTCGATGAAGAGATCGTACTGCTTCGTCACCCCGCCGTGGGGCCAGAAATCGGCCAGGAGGTCGGTCTTTTCCACCCCCATCGCTTTGGCCCACGCCTTTTTGGCCGGGGCGGTATCGACGCTCAAGCCCAGGGCCACGGTGTTGAGTTCCCCGAACGTCGCGGCCTTGATCTCAAGGGCCCGCATCTGCAATTCGCAGACGGGCGTAAAGGCGAGCGGGTGCCATGACAGTAAAACCTTCTTTCCCTTCAGTGATGCCAGGGAGACGTCTTCGCCCCGCTGGTTTTGAAGGGTAAAATCCGGGGCTTGATCTCCGACTTTCAAAGTTTTTTGCGGCATCAGAGGTTATCTCCTTCTTGCCTGATTATGGGTTACAGCGTCATGTTCATGAATCATTCACGTACCGCACGACAGGGATTCGCCCTGTTTATATTCAAACACGTCAACGGTTACTCTGGTTAAGGGCGGTTCTTCGCATCTCGCCATGCGCTCCAATTCCTTATACACCTGACTATCCAGATACTTCTCCCCGCATTGTTGACATATCGTGGCTGGGACATCTTCAATGACAAAAAGACGGTCGCCCCACCGGTAGTCGATAGTGGTAAAAACTTTGCTTAATTTGCCCTTGCAAAAATAGCATTTGTCCACCATATCAGCCGTCTTCCATTCACGCCGCGCCAACAACCGTTGCCTCATCCGTTCTTCTTCTCGAACTCTCTCATGAAGTCCGTCAGTGCTTCCACGGCGTCAATGCCGGTGGCATTGTAGATGGAGGCCCGGCAGCCGCCCACGGAGCGGTGGCCCTTGAGGCCGCCGAAGCCCGCCGACAGGGCCGATTCGATGAACCGTTTTTCCAGGTCTTCAGAGGGCAGGCGGAAGGTGACGTT
>JAABTM010000302.1 GCA_011389855.1 Desulfobacteraceae bacterium | reverse complement strand
TACCGGTCCATCTACCACAACGCCCCGGCCATGCTCCATTCGGTCAACCCCGAGGGACGGCTCGTCCGCGTGAGCGACCACTGGCTCCGCATGCTCGGGTACGAACGGGAGGAGGTGATCGGGCGGGACCTTTCCGATTTTCTGTGCCGGGAATCGGCCCGGTACATGGCCGGCACGGTGATGCCCCGGTTTTTCAGGGACGGGCACTGCCACGACGTGCCGTACCGGTACGTCAAAAAAAACGGCGAGGTCATCGACACCCTTCTCTCCGCCGTGGGGGAGCGGGACTCGGCCGGCCGGATCATCCGCTCCCTGGCGGTGTCGGTGGATGTGACGGAGCGACGGCGGGCCGAAGAGGATCTGAAAAAAGCCAAGGAGGCCCTCGGCCGCTACTCCCGGGAACTGGAGCGGCAGGTGCGCATCCGGACGGAAGAGATCGCCAGCATTCTCAAATACACCCCGGATGTGGTATACATTAAGGATGTCGGGGGGCGGTACCTGACGGTCAACCGACGGTTCGAGGAACTCTTCGTCAACGACGGCGGCGATGTCCGGGGAAAGACGGCGGACCAGTTCATGGACCCGACCCTGGCCCGGCAGTTCCAGGAGAGCGACGCCCGGGTGCTGGCGGAAAAGGGGTCCGTCCGGGTGGAGAACCAGATCCCCCATCCCGACGGCCTCCATACCTACCTGTCGGTCAAATTCCCCATCTGGGACGACGCCGGTCAGGTCACCGGCGTGGGCGGCATCTCCACCGACATCACCGCCGTCAAAAAGGCCCAGGAGCAGCTCCGGCGGCTGTCGGGCAGCATCATGGCCGACCAGGAGCAGGAGCGCCGGGCCATCGCCCGGGAACTCCACGACGAGCTGGGCCAGATGCTCACGGCCCTGCGCATGGAAGCGGTCTGGATTCGGAACCGGCTGAAAGACGCCGATCCCCAGGTGGCGGCCCGGGCGTCGGACCTGTGCGGATTGATCGACAAAACCATCGGGGACGTGCGGTCCATCGCCATCCGGCTGCGGCCGGGCATCCTGGACGATCTGGGGCTGGTGGACGCCCTGGAATGGTACACCGACGATTTCGAGAAGCGGACCGGCATCACCTGCCTCTTTGAACACCGGAACACCACCCCGGTGGACGGCGCCGCGGCGACCACCGCCTATCGGATCGTCCAGGAGGCCCTGACCAACGTCGCCCGCCATGCCGACGCCAAAAACGTCGATGTGGTCCTCAAGGCCGGCAACGGCCTGCTGGATTTGACCGTGGCCGACGACGGCCGCGGGTTCGACCCCGAGGCCATATCCGAAAACGAAGGGCTGGGGCTGGCCGGGATGCGGGAACGGGCGGGACTGGTGGGCGGGACGCTGGAGGTGCGGACCATGCCCGGCGAGGGGGTTCAGGTGATGTTCGAGATGAAGATGGCGTAAAGCGCATGGAAAGGAGAACGGACCGATCATGATCCGAGTTTTGCTGGCGGACGACCACCACATCGTCCGGGCCGGTCTGAGCCGCATGGTGGCCGAGGCCGAGGGGATCGACGTCGCGGCGGAAGCAGCCGACGGCATGGCGGCGTTAAAGGCGGTCCGCAAGGAACGGCCCGACGTGGCGGTCATCGACATTTCCATGCCGGGTCTGGACGGCCTCGAGGTAGTGGCGCGGCTCCGGTCCGAATTTCCCGGCCTGCCGGTCCTGATCCTCACCATGCACGAGGAGGAACAGTACGTGGTCCGGGCCATCGAGGCGGGGGCCATGGGATACGTCACCAAGCAGTCGGCGCCCGAGCAACTGGTGGAGGCCATCCGGCGGGTCCATTCGGGCGGCCGGTACCTGACGGAAGAGGTGTCCGAGATGCTGGCCCTGCGCGTGGCCCGGGGCGTGGACGGCAAGTCGCTGCTCGATTCCCTGTCCACCCGGGAACTTCAGGTGCTCCGACGCCTGGCCAAGGGCCATACGAACCGCGAAATCGCCGGCGCCTACAATATCAGCATCAAAACCGTCGACACCTACCGGTTCCGGCTGCTGAAAAAGCTCAACCTGCGCAACAACGCCGAACTCTCCCGGTTCGCCATCCAGAACGGGCTCATCGAACCCTGAAGCGGGCGTGATCCTTTTTTTCCTTGCATTCCCGCGCCGCCGTCGATAAAACCGCCGCAGTTCCACCGCCCGGAAAACGGCCGGGCGAGACGATTAAAGGGATCAAAGTAAACGGATTAACGCCAACATCCCGGAAGGCTGCCAATCCCCATGAAAGTGTTTCAGGTCAGACAAGACGACGGCTGGTTCACCAAGGAGAATCTCCGGGTGGCCGCCAACCTTTTCATCACCCTCGTCGGCGTCTTCATGGTCCTCATCGGGCTCTATTTCGCCATCAAGCTGTTTTACCGGATCTTCGACGCCCTTTTGTACCCCGAACACATAAAGGAGCTGCTCATGGCCTGGTCCCAGACCATGCAGTGGCATGCGCTGGACTTCGACCTCCAGGGCAAGCCCCTCTCCTTCGGCCCCACCTTCGCCCTGGCGGTGGTCGGCATCGGCGCGTTTCTGCTGGTCAGCATCGCCCTGGCGATTATCCGGACCGGGGCCCGGATAATCGCCTTCGCCACCGAGGAGCGGGAAGCGATAAAGGATATCCTCCAATACTCCCTGGGAGAGATGTGGGATTCCGTTCACAAAAAAGAATCGGAGACCGAACCGGACAAAAACCGATGAACTTCAAAGAGCTGTTGTCCTTTTTCAAGGAAGAGGCGGCCTCGTGACGGCGGAACACGGCATGGCGACCTATCTCGCGGCCATCACCCTGCTCACCATCACGCCGGGGGTGGACACGGTTCTGGTGATCCGGAACACGGCCCGGGGCGGCTTCCGGGACGGGGCACTGAGCAGTCTCGGCATCTGCGCGGGCCTGCTGGTCCACGCCGCCATTTCGGCGGTGGGCGTTTCGGTGATCCTGCTCCAGTCGGCATGGGCTTTCCGGGCGCTGAAACTGGCCGGGGCCGCCTACCTGATCTGGCTCGGGCTGATCAGCCTCAAAAGCGCGGCGACACGGGGCGGCGGGTTTTCCATTCAGCAGAAAGGGAAATCTGATCGCCGGGACGGGGCCCGGCGGTCTCTACTGGAGGGGTTTCTCTCCAACATCCTGAATCCCAAAGCCGTGGTCTTTTACATGGCCTTTCTGCCCCAGTTCATCGATCCGTCACGGTCGGCCCTGGCCCAGGCCCTCTTTCTGGCCGGTCTTCATTTCGCCATCGCCATGGTCTGGCAGTGTTTTCTGGCGTCGATGGTCGATCACGCCCAGGCCCTGATCGCCCGCCAGGGGGTCCGTCGCGGCCTGGACGGCGCGACCGGGTCGATCATGACGGTCTTCGGCGTCAAGCTGGCGTTGTCGCAGTAGGCCCGTTGCAAGAAAAAGCGATGGTGGACGAGGTGGACAAAGTGGACGGGGTGGACGGGGTGGACGGATGGTCGAAACGACGAGTTATATGTGCGTGGCTGCTCTGCGCGCTGGCCGGATTCGGCTTGATGACGCCGGCCTGGACGCCGGCCGCCGGGGAGGGATATCCGCTGAAAAGCGCCGCGTGGATCAGCCCGGTGGACCGGGGGGATTTCCGGCTGCTCGACGCGTTGGGCGCCGACATCGACGGCGTTTGGGGGGAGCGGGCCAGAATCTACGCGGCCGAAGAAACGCTGGCGGCGATCCGGGAACTCGGATTCACCGTGTCGCCCATTTCAGACGGTCGGCGGGCGCGAACCGCCGACGGCTATCCGATGCCGGAGGAAATCGGCGCCGCGCTGGCGGATCTGGCCGCCCGACACCCGGATATCTGCCGGCTCGTCTCCATCGGGCGATCGCCGGAGGGGCGGGAACTGTGGATGATCCGCATCTCCGACAACCCGGACGTCGAGGAGGACGAGCCAGAGGTTTTTTACGTCGGGGGGTTCCACGGAGACGAACCGCCGGGGACGGTTCTGTGTCTCGATTTCATCACCCTGCTCCTCGAAAATTATGGGACGGATGACGCCGTAACGGCCCTGGTGAACGATCTGGAAATCTGGGTGCTGCCGTTGATGAACCCGGACGGCTACGCCGCCGGAACGCGGTACAACAGCGAAGGCATCGACCTCAACCGGAATTTCCCCGACCGGATCAGCGATCCCGTCAACTCGCCTGAAGGGCGGGCAATTGAGACCCGACATCTGATGAACTGGACTTTCGATCATTCCCCGGTGTTGTCGGCGTCCTTTCACACCGGGGCCCTGGTCGTCAACTACCCCTTCGACGCGTCCTTCGATCCGGACGCCCGCTACGCCGCCGCGCCGGACGACGCGCTCTTTATCGAGCAGTCGCTGACCTACGCCGCCCTCAACCCGCCCATGTCCGACAGTCCCTGGTTTCCAAACGGGATCACCAACGGGCTGGCCTGGTACCCGATATATGGCGGAATCCAGGATTGGTTCTATATATGGCAAGGGTGCAATTTACTAACGGTGGAGGTGTCGGACTGGAAAACCCCATCACCTTCCGAACTGGACCATTTGTGGGAGGAAAACCGACGATCCATGCTGGCCTATGCGGAATGGAGCCTGAAAGGCATTCGGGGCTTGGTCGCGGACAGCCGAACCGGCGAGCCGCTGGCCGCGACCGTCCGGGCCGTGGGAATCGACCACGACGTCTACACCGACCCCGACGTGGGGGATTACCACCGGATGCTCCTGCCCGGCGTCTATGACCTGGAAATTCGGGCCGATGGCTATTACGCCGAGACGGTGGCGGACATCGCCGTCGGCGAAGGACCGGCCGCCAGAAAGGATGTCGCCCTGGACCCGGTGGCAAAGGGGGATGTGGACGGGGACCGGGATATCGACCTGGCGGATGCGATTCAATCGCTTCAGGTCGCCGCGGGCATCGACGCGGACGGCATCCAGCGCCATGCGGATGTCGATGGGGATGGGCGCATCGGGGTGGCGGAGGCGCTCTTTTCTCTGATCGTCATTCAGTAAAAGAGTCTACGGGCTCGACAGAATGAAAAAGGCCGGCGCCTGGGGAACCAGGTTCCGGCCTTTTTTCTATGGTTTCAGGATAAATGTCTGTCGAAACAGGTTATCCCATTCATGGGACATCAAACAGCCGGAGGCCCCGGGGCATGCTCAGGGCGATGACCGTGCCCCCGTCCACCTTCCTCCCAGTGATCGGAAACGCCGTCGTCGTCCTCGTCGTCGAAACCAGGGCCGTGCCAGGCGTTGGAGCCGTTCTGTGCCCGGTCGCAGATGCCGTCGCCGTCTTCATCGATGAAGTCGTGGCCGGGTCCCTGATGGGTTCCGAACTGGAAGATGTCGTTGACGCCGTCGTCGTTTTCATCGATGAATGGCATCCCGGCGTGGCGGTTGAACCGACGTTCGCCCTCGTTCCAGTAATCGCAGATCCCGTCGCCGTCCTCATCGATGAAACCGGGGCCGTGCCATGTGTTGGTACCGTCCTGGGCAAGATCGCAGACGCCGTCGCCGTCTTCATCGATGAAGTCATGGCCCGCGCTCGGATAGTGGGTGGCTTCTTCTACGTAATCGTTGATGCCGTTTTCATTCTCGTCCAGAAACTTGGGGAACACGCCCGCGGTACCGTCGTCATACTCTTTATCGTCGCCGGGCCGCCAGGGCTCCGACGGACCCTGCCAGTCTTCAGGCAAGTTTTCGCGCATGTGCTGACGCGCCGCTTCAACGCCGCGCAGTCCCCGGCCCTGGCCGTTGCCGAAAACGCCGCGCTCGTTCAGATCGTCGAAGACGCCCTTAACGTGGGCATCGACCTCGAAGGCGCCTACATCGGTTCCGAAATCAACGGGCCGACCTTCGAGGGCCTCTTCGGCCTCCGGCGGAATCTGGATGCCGTTCTCGGGGTCGCCGTCCGCGTCCAGTCCCTGGAGAAACCGGGCC
>JAABTM010000049.1 GCA_011389855.1 Desulfobacteraceae bacterium | reverse complement strand
GGTTTCGGTTCGCCGGCTCAGGGTGTATTCGAGCAGGCTGGCCGTGGGCAGGTAGAAAAGCGGGACGGTTTCCACCACGTAGCCGTCCGGACCCTGGAGGGTCCCGAAGGAGAGGTAATCCCGGCCCATGGCCAGGGCCGATTCCCATGCCGTCGCCGCAGCGTCGCGGTCCGCCAGTTCGAATGCCTCCCCCCCTGCCCCAGCAGGGCCTTGGCCTCATTGACCCGGTTGCCGATGGGGCCGGCTTCGGCGGCGGCCCGACGGAAAAAGGGCGCGGCATCCTCGGGCCGACCCATGCGGAGCAGGGTCAGCCCCTTGTTCCGGTAATCGTGGGCCAGGGCCCACCGGGAGCCGATCCGTTCGTCGAGTTCTATACTTTGTTTCATCAATAACGACCGCGTCTCCAATACTGTCAACCAACAACGCAACATTAGCGCAACTCATGTTTTTTGTAAACTACAAATAACAACTCTTAGGGGCGACATTTGTTTTTGCGGCACTGATTTGACCGGCGGGCTCGATTAAAATATCATTGCTTTTTTTGAGTATTTCTGTAATTCTTTCTTGAAGAATGCTTGATAGCCATCGTGCATGGATCATTGCGAAGGTGTTTAATTTGGATATGAACTCATCTGGAATCACCCCAAAAACGAGGAAACCATCATGCGCTTGACAGTGGAGATACCGGAGACCGATTTAATCAAATTTGGGAGAGATTCGGTCCTGCAAGAAATGGAAAACACTATCAAATGGATGAAAATCAAACAATCATTCGGAAAAATCTCAAAAGAGCTGCGATCTTCATTTGATAAACAGGAATATTTCAAGGCACTGGAAGAAATAAGAGAATCGGCCTGGAACGAATACAGTCAAAACTTGACGCCATGAAAATCGTTCTGGATTCCAACATTTTATTCTCGGCGCTGATAAGCGGGAAAGAACTGTATATTGACATATTCCGGGCTATGGATTTTTACGCGCCTGACTTCATATTCGCTGAACTTTCCAAGTATCAGGAAAAAATCATAAAAAAGACAAAAATTAAAGATGAATTCATCTCTTTTGCAAAGGAATTGTTTTCCACGATCACCATCATTCCAGGTCTGGCGATATCGAAAGAAAGTTATAAAAAAGCGCAAGCGCTGTGCGAAGACATAGACCCGAAGGATGCGGCCTATGTCGCGCTGAGCATCGAATTGAACCTGCCTTTGTGGACCAACGATAAACCTCTGCTTGAGGGCCTGATAGACAAAGGCCATGAAAAGCTCATCACCACAAAAGAGATTTTTGAGATGACGAGTATGTAACTTCATATACCGGACCAGCGGGACGACCGTCTTGATGCAAAAAAAGATCCCGCCATAATCTAGAAATAATCCCCCACCACCGTAAACGCCCCCCAATACCCCGGATGCGGATAATGCTGCTTCACGTGCAGCATGGCCCGCCGCAGGCTTTCCGCCTTGCGGTGGATGACGTATTGCCGGTAGAAATGCTTGATGAGCATGGCCGTGGAGACATCCGACACCCGCCACAGGCTGGAGACGATGGCGTGGGTGCCGGCGTAGAAGAAGGCCCGGTTGAGGCCGATGACGTCGTCGCCGGCGGTGATCCGGCCCAGGCCCGTCTGGCAGGCCGAGAGCACCACCATGTCGGCGTCGATCTTGAGGCCGAAGACCTCGGCGGCGGCCAGGTTCCCGTCGGCGGCGTCGCCTTTGGCCAGCTTGATCGCGGAAAACAGGGGGTTGATGGGATCGAACTCGCCGTGGGACGCCAAATGGATGATGCCGAAATCGGCGATGTTCCGGACCACCCACGCTTCCGTGGCCCGCTCCTCGGTGAGGACGGCGACGTCCGGAAAGTTCCACCCGATTGCCCCCACCTCGTATTCGGCGAAGGGAAGCGCCAGGGCCGGGTCGTCCAGGTCGGGGTTGCCGATGGCCAGCACCCTGGGGTTGCGGGTTTCGGTTCGCCGGCTCAGGGTGTATTCGAGCAGGCTGGCCGTGGGCAGGTAGAAAAGCGGGACGGTTTCCACCACGTAGCCGTCCGGACCCTGGAGGGTTCCGAAGGAGAGGTAATGGAGGGCGTTGTGGGGGATGATCCCCACCACGTCGGCGCCGGCGACGGCGGCCGCCGCCGGCTTCATCAACCAGCCGTGGAGCTGTCGGGCGGTCTCCTCCAGGGGTTCCAGGTTCTGGATCATCCGCCGGTAGTCGAGGACGGTTTGAGCCAGCAGATCCCGGCGCAGGGGCGTCCGGATGAGGGCCAGCCCGTCGGACCGGACCGTCCACAGCAGGATCTCGTCCTCCGTCAGGTAGTAGGCCAGGAGCACGACCCCCGGTTCCAGCAGCCCGGTCAGCTTCTTAACCGACATGGGCGAAACCGAGACCAGGGAGGCGAGTTGGGGATTCCGGGCCTGGATCTCCAGCATAAGGTCGCTCAACTCGTCCTGGAGGCCGGCCAAAGACCGCCGGTAGACCGTCCGCTCCCCCTCGGCGGTGGATTGGGCCGCCAGGGCCTCCGTCTCGGCGATGCGGGATTTCAAAACGGCCTGCCGCTCGTAAAGATCCTGATCCACGGCGTTGCCCAATGAAAGGCGCTGGTTCCCCAGCAGATCGACGAAGTTCCGGGCCCGGGATCGCTCGGCCGCTTCAAAGGCGGCCCCGGTCCGGCCCATGTCGGCCAGGAGGACCACCAGGGTCTCGTAGACCGCCAGCTTGTCGGCGATAAAGCTGTCCCGGAGCTGTTCGATCTTGATGTCCGCCCGCATCCCTTCGATGACCTCGACGGCGCTGTAGAGACGATCCAGGGCGGACGGCCGGTCGTCCCGGGCCGCGGCGATCCGGGCCAGACCGTACAAGGCCCGCCACGTCACTTCCCGGAGGGCCATCTCCCGGCCCATGGCCAGGGCCGATTCCCAGGCCCTCGCTGCGGCGTCGTGGTCCGCCAGCTCGAAGGCCGCCTCCCCCCCTCCCAGCAGGGCCTTGGCCTCGTTGACCCGGTTGCCGATAGCGCCGGCTTCGGCGGCGGCCCGACGGAAAAAGGGCGCGGCCTCTTCGGGCCGCCCCATCCGGAGCAGGGTCAGCCCTTTGTTCCGGTAATCGTGGGCCAGGGCCCACCGGGAGCCGATCCGTTCGTCGATGGCCAGGGCCGCGTCGAACTTTTCCATGGCCGCTCTGTACCGGCCCATTTCCCGCAGCACCTGTCCCATGTTGTTGAGCGTCGTCGCGATTTCGTCGTCCCGGGCCTTGAGCCGTTCCGTGGTCTCCAGGGCCGCGGTCAGTTCCCGGAGCGCCTTGTCGTGGTCCCCCAGGGTCCACCAGATGAGGCCGGCGGTGTTGCGGCAGATGACTTGCATGAGGGGCCAGTCCATGGAGCGGGCGATGCCGAACGCCTCGCGCTGAAGTGAAAACGCCTCCTGGTACCGGGCCTGGTACCAGGCGTTGTTGGCCTGCTCGATGAGGATCTTCGCCCGAAGCCGCTCGCCGTCGGAAAGGGCGTCGGCCAGTTCCAGAGCCGCCGCGTAATGACGGTCCGCCTCGGGAAAATTGCCCAAAAGCCGGTAGCACCGGCCCACGTCCAGAAGCGCCTGGGCCTCGCCGTCGGGTTTATCCAGGTTCCGATGGATTTCCAGGGCCTTGCCGTAATGCTGGAGGGCCGCGGCGTACTGGCTCAGCCGGAGGTCCTGAATCCGGCCGATATTGGTTTCCTGCCGGGCCATGAGCGCCGCCTTGCCCAGGGCCTGGCTCAGGGAAGCCGCGGACCGGAACTGGACCAGGGCCCGGTCGTACTCGGTGGCGTTTTCCAGGGCGATGCCCAGATTGGTCAGGGCCGCGGCCTGTTCCGGGGCCAGATCCAGGGCCGCCAGGGTTTCGGAGGCCGTCTCCAGCAGGGGGACCGCCTCGGCGTAGGATTCATTCTGGGCGTAGAGGATTCCCAGCCGCAACATGGCCTCGGCATGTTCCTTTGAATCGGGCCGGGCCGCGGCCCATAGGTCGGTCAGGGCCCTGGCGTGTTGGATGGCCTTCTCCAGGTTTTCGGCCCGGTAGGCGCTCTCCCGGCTCAGTTCGTAGAGGGCGGGCAGGTATTTGGCGAACGCCTCGACCTCCCTGGCGATCCGGACGGCCCGTTCCAGGAGGGTCAAAGCCCGTGCCGGATGACCGGCCTCCAGGGCGCCCCTCCCTTCTTTGACATACGCCGCGAACCGTTTCTTGCCAAAGGCAGCGGCTTCGGCCGGGGTCATCCCTTTATACCCGATCAGCCCCGCATGTCGGGCGGAAACGGTTTCGTTTTCCGACAGGACCGTCTCCAGGGCGTCGGCGGCCGACTCGGTCAGGTACGCGAACAGAAAGTCTCGGACAAAGGGGCTTCCGGCGTCCGCATCGGCGGCCGTTACCAGGGAGGGGATCCCGAAAAGCGAGACCAGATGGGCGGTCATATCCCCGGCGGCCGACCCCACGTCGGACAGGAGGGCCAGGGAGACGTCGGGCGATCCGGACAGGATCGTTTCCATCCGCCGCCGCTCGCCCGCTTCGGCCATCACCCCGATGAACCGTTGCGGCGTCCGGCCGGCCCGGGTGGGGGCCGTGGCGAAAAGATCGACAAGCCGGGAGACCACCAGCGTGTGATGGGGCCCGCCGGTTTCGTACCCCTCGGGGGTCGGGTCCATGGGCGGGATGGCCCGGAGGGACCGGCGGAACGGCTTGCGGCTCGTCAAGCACCGGACGAGATGGGTCCCGCTCAGGGCCGCGGCGGCGCCGGGCGTCGGACCGAGAACGTCCGGCCCGTCGGCGGCCACATAATCGCCGGGCTCGGGGGCGATGACCCCGCCCTTCTCCCCCGACAGATCCTGGGACGTCAGGGTGAAGACAACCGCTGTTTCGCCCGGGGATGCGGGGCCGAAAACCCGGATCAGCCGGCCGTCGGGCGGGAGCGCCGCCTGAACCGCGGCCGCATCCGCCGGCGCCGGTCCGAACAGGGCGAGGATCCCCGGCCCGGCGCCCGGCGCCGGTTGGGCCATGGCCTGTCGAAAGGTCTCATGGTAGGCGGCGATCAGGTCCTGGTATCGGGCGTCGTCCGCCGACCCCGGTTGGGCTGAAACAACCGCGGATTCGGCCGCGGCTTCCGCTTCCGCGGCCAGTCCCAGCAGGGTCAGAAGCGTTTCCGTAGTGGCATCGTCCGGCGAAAACCGGACGATATCCGGCAGGTGCTCCCCTTCCCCGCCGATGGCCCCGGTCATCAGGGCGGTCTCCTGGTCGAGCCGCTGGATCAGGTACTGGCGGTTTTCCCCTTCGGCGACGGCGGCCTCCGCCCGCAGGGTTTGAATCCGGTCGATCCGGGCGCGGAGTTTGATCAACCGCGCCTTGTCCTCCGGGGCGATTTCCCCCAGGAGAACGGCCATCCGGTTGAACCGCTCCAGTTCCGAAATCGTTTCGGCCAGGTTAAAGGCCGCTTCGGGTCCGGTTTCCGCCAGCCGCCGGGCCACCAGGGGTGCGAAGGTCCGGACGATCTCCAGGCGGTCGCAGCCTGCCGCGAGCACGGTAACGCCGCGGAGCGCCGCCAGGGCCTCCTCCAACCGGCCCAACCCCGCCAGGGCCCGCCATTCCAGATGGGATAAACGACCCTTTCTGGACAATTGGAGCGCCGATTCAGACTGGGCCCGGGCGGGGCCGGGCTCGTCCAGGGCCAGCGCCGTTTGGGCCAGATTGAGGTGAAGCGCGGACCGAAGCGCCAGACCCTCCCGGCTTTCGGCTTCGCCCGCCGCTTTGAAGACCGCCAGTCCCTGGTGAAAGTGGAGGGCCGCGCCTTCCAAGCGGCGGAAGCGCGCCACTTCGCCGGCCACGCCGTCTTTTTGGGAGGGTTCCATGCGCAATCCGTGGACCCCCATGCGATTGTGATAGGCCGCCGCCACCGTGGGATCGCCGGGAACCGGATGACGGGCCAGCAACCCGGTCACGCGCCGGTCGGTAGTCGCGAGGTCGCCGCGCATGGCCTTCGTGGCCGCAGGCCCAAGGTCCACCAGCACGTGGGCCATGTTGGACGCGTTGAGGGCCGAACTGACAGGGTTGGCCATGGTCAGGGAAAGATCGGCGGATCGCCGGAAATGGTCGAAGGCCGCCTTGTGTTCCCGCCGGGCCTGGGCCAGATGGCCGGCCCGGTGGTGGAGAAGGGCCACGCCGTAGAGATCCCGGTCCGGCACGTCCCCGTCGGCGGGATACTGGGAGAGTTGCGCCTCCAGGGCCTTGTGGGCCGGGTCCAGCCGCCCCAGTTCGGTCTGGATCCGGTAGATGAAGGTCTCGGCCAGGCGGATTTCCTGGTCGGCGGTGAACCCCTTGGCGGCGGCGGTGGCCCGGGCGTCGTCCAGGGAGACCTGGAGGTCGATGGCGATCAGTCCCTTCCCTTTCCGTTCCGCCGGTTCCGGAACCCCGTGTTCCTTTACAAGGTCGATGACCGACCCGAAATCCGTCAGGGCTTGCCGGAGGAGGTCCTCCCGTCCCTTGCCCGTCCGTTCTCCGGCCAGCAGGTAGGCGTTGTAGGCGGCGGACCGCCGGTTCCGGGCCAGGTTCCGGTCGTTGCCCAGCCGCTCGTTGAGGTCGTGGACGTCGGAGAACAGGGCCATGGCCTTCCGGTGCTCGCCGGCCTCCTGGCAGGCCAGCCCCAGGCGGTCCATCATCTCGGCCTTGAGGTCCACCAGCCGCTCGGAAAACCGAAGGGCCTCGGCGGTCCGGAGCATCATGTTCTCCAGGTTTTCCCGGGCGGTCCGGCCGGTTTCGCCCAGGCGGTCCGACCGCTCCGCCAGGGCCGCGGCCCGGGGGTTGAGCGCTTTCTGGCGGGCCATGAGGGCGGTCATCCCCCGTTCGTACCGGTCCCAGGCGTCGCCCGGCGGGGGCGTTACATCCTCGCCGGTCAGCCGCATCAGTTCGCGGTTGATCTCCGATTCCGCCCTGGCCAGGGACTCCGCCTCCGGGTCCGGCGCGTCGGCGGAGATCAAGGGGTGAATGATCCGGTCCAGGACATACCGGGTGACCCGTCCGAAGGCGTCGGACGCGCTTTTGGGCGCCATCCGGTCGTCGATGAGGGCCACGGCTTTTTCGAACGCGGCCAGGGTCTCCTCGGGGGCCCGGGCCTGGAAGGCGGCCGCCCCCAGCCGGCGGTAAAACAGAATTTCGGTGGCCGGGTCGTCGAAGGGCGCGTCGGCTTCCAGTCGCCGGGTGTAGTATTGAAAGGCGCTTTCGTACTGGTTGAGCAGAAAGGAGGCATTGCCCATGTTGAGCAGCAGGTGGGCGGAATTGGCCTGATCCTGCCGGGGATCGTTGAGGAAATAGGCCTTTTTGTAGGATTCCAGGGCCAGTTCCAGCTGCCCCTTCTGGCCGTGGACGGTCTCCAGCACCTCGAACACGTACCCCAGGGTTTGATGGTAATAGGGGACCCGGCCGTCCAGGGCGATGGCCGTCAGCAGCAGTTTCCGGGATTCCAGCAGGGCCGCGTTTTCATCCAGATAGGTCAGGGCCAGGGCCACGGCGTAGATGGCGACCGGATCATTGGGGGTTTCGGCGAGGCGGGACCGGTAATCGGCCAGGACCTTCCGGATGTCGCCCATGGCGGCGGCGCACCGGAGATAGCCGCGATGGGCCGGGACGATGGACGGGTCGTAGTCGATGAGTTCCCTGAATTTGGACCGGGCCGACGGGACTTCGCCCAGCCGGAACAGGTACTCCCCGGCCGCCGCCGACTTCCGGATGTAGCCGTTCCGGGCCAGCCGGTAGATGTCGTCGGCATAGGGCCGGGAGGCGATTTCGGTCTCGTACAGCGACAGCGCCTGGCTGAAGCGTTCCTCCCTGTAGAGGATCTCGGCCAGGGAAAGGCGGGCCGCGGCGGTGCGGGGCGAGGGCTCGGAAAAGGCCGTCAGGACTTCCCGGAAGGCGTTTTTGGCCGGTCCCCACCGGTCGGCGGCGTAATACAGGTCGCCGATCCGGTTGAGGGCCCCGGCCGCCAGCAGGGGATGGTCGGCCTGGTTTTCGGCGGCGATCCCCCGGAGACGGCGCACCCGCTCGTCCAGGGGCAGATCGCCGTCCGTCTCCGCCACCCGGTCCAGGGCCCTTGTCACGGCCCGGTCGGCCCACGGGCCGCCGGGGTCATCGGTCTCCATCACCGTCAGATAAAGCGGAAAAGACTGGACCCCCAGCCCGGTCATGGCGTAGGCGTCGGCCTTCAGAAGGCGGGCCTCGGCCCGGAGGGACCGGTCGAGGGCCGGGTTCAGGATCACCGGTTCCAGCCGCTCCATGGCGGACCGGATGGCCGGCCCGCCGCCGTCCCCGGACATGAGCAACCGGGCCGCTTCGATGTCGGCCCGGGCCTTGACCGCCGGCGGCGCCGACCCGGCGGCGATGGCGGCCAGATCGTCCAGCCCCTTATCCAGGGCCGCCGACGCGCCGCCCCGGTGCATGGCGGACCGGGTCCGGATGGCCGCCCCCGCGATGCGGGCCAGATCCGCCTCCGGCGCCTCGGCGGCGTAGCGGGTTTCGACGATCCCGTAGGCGGCGAGGGCCGGTTCCGTCATCCCTTCCGCTTCGTGGATCCGGCCCATGCGATAGGCGGCCCGGGCCGCGGCGTCGACCTGTCCGGGAAAGCGCTGGAGCACCTGGGCGAACGCCAGGATGGCGAGATAGGGGTCCGGCGGAACCTTGCGGGCCAGTTCTTCGGCCAGTGCGAGCTGGGCGGCCGCATCGGGTTGCCGGGGGATCTCGCCGCCCGCCGGCAGGGACCAGCAGTTGACCGTTCCCCCCCCGGTGGACAGGAAAAAGAGGCGATCCCCCGCCGGCCGGGGACTGAAGGCGGAGACCGACGCGGCGGTGGCCGGCAGCGGGATGTCGAGGGCCGACGGCGACAGATCCCGGCGATAGATCTGGGCGTTGTCCCGGGGCGTGACCCGGCCGTCCCGGTCGGTGTCCAGGGCCACCCGGGAAAAATAGACGGCCCCGCCGTCCGGGGACCAGGCCGGGGAGAAATCCATCTCCGGGTCCTGGGTGAGGAAGGCGGTCTCGCCCGAGGCGAGGTCCTTCAGGGCGATGTCGCCGTCGGGATGGCGCGCGTAGGTCACGAATGCGAGGCGGTTTCCGGCCGGCGAGACAGCCGGGAAGGCGCCGCCTTCCAGGATCGTCCGAACGGATCCGGGAGCGTCCAGGTCCATGGCGACGATGCGCCGCCGGGTCTCTCCCGATCCGGCCTGGTGAAAATAAAGGGTTTGGCCGTCCGGGGAAAAGCAGGGGCCGCCGTCCTCGGTCTCCCGCCCGGTCAGGCGGGACGGCTCGGTCCCCTCCCCCGCCTTGAGGTCCAGGAGGTAGATGTCGCCTTTGACGTCGTGGCCGGACCCGGCGTAGGCCACCCACCGGCCGTCGGGGGAGACGGCCGGGTCCGCCTTGGCCGACAGGTCGCCGGTGAGCCGGCGGGGCAGGACCACCATGCCGGGATCGGCGGACCGGAGCCACAGATTCGCGCCCCCGCCGAACCCCTCCGCCGTGGTGTAGACCAGCCACCGGCCGTCGGCGGACACCGCGATATGGCGGACCGGATCGGTTTCTGACGTGATCCCCTCGGGCCGGTTGACCGGCAGCCGGGGCGGCGCGGTCCGTTTTTCGGCGGCATAAAGGGCATCGGGGAGGAAGAACCCGGCGGCGATAACCGCCGTGATCAGTATGGAACGGGCCAGAAACAGGTGAATTCGACGCGACATGTTCATAAAGACTCCTTGCGGCCGGTTTCGGCGGCCAGTGGGAAAAAGCCGTGTTGCCTTTTGACTCCGCCATGATATGGTAAATATGGGGCGAAAACAAGAGGGGAAAACGGGGGGAGAGGTCTACGACAAAGTCATGGAACCCGGGGAAGATGCGACCGATTGGAATTACCCAGGGAGCTGAACAATGAAATTACCCTATGGCAAAGCCAATTTTGAAACAATCCGGACAAAGGGCTATTTCTATGTTGACAAGACCCGCTACATCGAACTTCTGGAAACCGGGCCGGAAAGCCACGTCATCCTGCTGCGTTCCCGGCGGTTCGGCAAGACGCTGTTTTGCAACATGATGGGCTGTTATTACGACCGCGGGCGCAAAGACCGCTTTGACGAATTGTTCGGAGGAACCTACATTCACGCCAATCCCACGCCGGAGCGCGGCGGATATCTGATGCTGACGTTCAATTTCAGCGGCGTCAACACTCAGACTTTGGAAAACGCCAACGAAGGATTTGCCGCGGAAGTTGTCCGGCGCGTTGACGTTTTCACCGGAATTTACCCGGAATACTTTTCCCCATCCGAGCGGAAACGAATTCTGGAGCAGCGGAAACCCAACGACGTCCTGTCCGCTTTGTTCGACAACATCGAAAAAAAAGGACTGAGCGGAAGCGTCTATGTCATTATCGACGAATACGATCATTTCGCCAACAATCTTTTGTCGCAGGGCAAGGAGATGTTCAAGGACCTGGTCAAAACCGACGGATATGTGCGCCCTTTTTACGAAGCCCTGAAAAAGGGAACGGAAAGCGTTGTCGACCGCATTTTTATCACCGGCGTGCTGCCCGTGCTGCTCGATTCCCTGACCAGCGGCTTTAACATTGGAAAAAACATCTCCACCGATGTCCGCTACAACGAAATGCTCGGCTTCACGGACGAGGAGATCACGCCCATCCTGACATCCCTGTTCCACTCGGAAGCGGAGCGCCACAGGGAGATCATCAGGATTTATTACGACGGCTACCGTTTCAGCCCACTGGCCGAACGGACGGTGTACAACAGCGACATGGTTTTATATTACGGATGCGGCTACGACGTCCGGCGTCGCCACATCGACAGCATGATCGACATCAACGTGGTCAGCGATTACCGCAAAATCCGGGCGATCCTGTCCATCGGAGAAAAATCGTTGGAAGAAGCGGTGCTGACGCGAATTGTGCGGGACAAGGTCGCGCCTGTGCATGAAATTCAACAAATATTTGTTTTGACGTGGGAAACTGAGTTTTTGTTCAACGAGGCGGCGCTGGTCAGCTTGTTGTTTTACATGGGCTATCTGACCATTTTTGAAAAACGGGGGTTGGACATTATTCTGAAGATGCCGAACGCGGTCCTGGAAAGCCTCTATCTGGAGTACATGGAGCGTCTTTTGACGGCGAAAAGTAAAGTGCGAATCGGCAGCGACGAGAAACGGCAAATGTTTAATCAATTGCTTGCCGGCAATCCGGACATGCTCGTCGCCCTGACCGAAAAATTGCTCAAAGGGTTGTCGAATCGGGATTATCAGAATTTTGACGAGAAATACATCAAAGTGGTGATGCTGAGCCTGACGTCATCGGTCAATGTTTACATTCCGCACAGCGAATATGAAGTCGGCGCGGACGGCTATGTGGACATTTATTTGCAAGCCGTTTTTGAACCGGAGCGTTCGGCCCATTTTTTCCTGGAGCTGAAATACGCCAAGGCCAAGGCCGGAACCAGGCGTCTGGACGCCCTGGAACGCGAGGCAAAAGAGGGAATGCAAAAATATCTGAACAGTGAAACCGCCCGGTCAATTCCCAACCTTCGGCCATACATCCTGATTTTCCAGAAGGATCGCTGTGCGCGGAGAGTGGCTATAATGCCCCGATGACGACCGAGAAGACCGACCATCCCGATCCGGCGGAAGAGGTTCCGCTGCCCAAGTCCCGGATCTTTTTCGACCGCCGGGACCAGCAATTGCTCACCGTTGTCCGCGAAGTCCAGCGGCGGGAAAAACCACCGGCCTACGCCCGCAAGTCCCTGTATCCCCATTTCCACCCCAACGGCATAAAGGAGATGGCGGAATCCCGGGGCATCCGCGTGGCCCACGCCGTGGTGCGGCTTCTCGATTCCCTGGAGGCCGGGGAGATGGAGGACCGGCTGGTGGCCCTGCGAACCCTGCGGGAGGAGGTGCTCACCGCCGCCGAGGGGACCATGCCCCGGAACACCGCCCGGGTGCTCATCGAGATCATGAAGGACCTGGTGCGGTTCAGCGGCGACGAGCGGCGCCAGCTCGAGCTGGCCCACGATTTCCGGACCGCAGCCTCGGGCAAGCCCCGGACCATCCGGCGATTGATGCGGCGCTATCACCTGCTGGAGATGCCCGAGGAGTGGAACCAGGTCGCCTTCGACGACCACGTCCACGACGCCAACACCAAGGGCCGGAAATCCTCCACCCATCTCATCATGGACGCCTGGGTCAAGGGGATCCGCCGCCTCCGGGTCATCTTCTACAATCACATCGCCCCCGGCTCGGCCAACGAACTGATGGAGGCGGCCCGGATCATGGAGATGGATGTGCGCATCGGCATCGAGTTTTCGGCCCGGATGCGGGACAAATACATCCAGCTCATCTGGGTTCCCCGGGGGTTCGCCGACGCCCAGGCCTATCTGTGTTTTCTGGCGGACAAGCCGGTCATGGACCTCATGGCCCAGGGCCGGATGGTCTCCGAATACGAGCAGCGGCGCATTCTGGCGCTGCTGGACCGGTTCAACGCGGTCCACCGCCCCGAGATCGAGAACCGGTTCGGCATCGAGCTGCCGCCCCTGGACCGGCGGGCTTTTCTTTCCTTCGTGGGCGGAGGCCAGGCATCCCTGGTCCATCTGGGCCGGTTCATCCTCAACCGGATGCTGGCTCCCATGCGAGACCGGGCCCGGGATCTGCTGGAACGGCGCGGGTCGACGGATAAGGAACAACTGGAGGCGGACCGGCGGACGCTGGCCGCCATGGACGCCCTGGAGCCCGACGACATCATCGAACGCTATCTATCAGCGGAACAAAACCCCGAACCGCCCGATCCGGACGTTCCAAAAGATGATCCGGATCCGCCGGAGCTGATGCGGCTTTCCCCCTACCGGATGATCCAGCGGCTGGCGGAGGTGCATCCGGCCTATCGGATCACGCTGAACCTGAGCAACCTGGACGCCGCCGACGTCCTGGAAGTCCTTTACGACTGCGAGGGGGCCGTCACCCGCCTGGAGATCTTCAATCTCAAGGACCATGTAGCGGGGAAAACGGAACACCTGGCGGACATCTGCCGGATTCAGGCCGCCCTCAACGACGGCAACGCCATCGCCCTCAAACGGATCATCCGGAACGCCATCGAAGGGCTGTCGGACAGCGACGGCCCCGGCGACCCGGACCGGATCGATGCGCTCACCGGCATTCTCCACGACATCGCCCTGTTCAAATCCATGTACAAGGGGCGGCCCATCAAGGCCCGGATCGGCACCGATTCCACGGGGCAGTCGCGGCGGTTTCACGGCATGGGCATGGCGGTCCGGGACACCCTTCCCGCCTCCGCCCAGCGGGAACTGCGCCGGACGCGGCGGCATCCCCGCATGGTGATCCCCATGATCCTGAGCGTGTTCCGGCGCGCAACCTACATCCCCCAGGACGGGGTCAACCCCTTCCTCCGTCTGTTCTGCCGGATGATGCCCAAGGCGTCGCCGATGCGGCGTTTGTTCCAGAAAAAGCAGGTGGACTGGCGGGTTCAGGAAGATTCGGCCCGGATGGGGACCCCCGGCAATATCATTACCCTGGGGGGCGTCCATGCCCACTATTCCAACCGCATCGCGCCGGGCAACGCGGCAGAGGGCCGGACCCGGCCCCGTTTTTCCTGGCAATACCTCCGGACGAACCTGAAAAACGGAATCAAAGTCGCGGCGGGATTCGTCCCGGCGTTCGCCACGTTCTTTTTCACCTACGACTGGTGGGTGCTGGCCTACCTGGGCGCCCCCATCTGGTTCTCCATCACCGGGCTCCGGAACATCCTCCAGTCGGTGCTGGGGGGCGGGGGCGTCCGGCGGTCGCCCCTGTTGCGGTGGAACGATTATGTGAGCTGGCAGCGGTTGACCGATTCGCTTCTCTATACCGGCTTCTCCGTCCCCCTGCTCGATCTGGTGGTAAAGACCCTGGTCTTGCAGCAGCTATTCGGGATCACCACGGCCACCCATCCCATAGGACTCTACGCCCTCATGGCGCTGGCCAACGGCATCTACATTTCCAGCCACAATATCTTCAGGGGCTTCCCCAAGGGGCCGGTGTACGCCAATTTTTTCCGGTCCATCCTGTCGATTCCCCTTGCGGTGGGCTTCAACGCCGCCATCGGGGGGCTGCTGACCTTTTCAGGCGCGGCGGCGGTGGACGACATTCTCCAGAAATGGGCCGCGATCATCTCCAAACTGGCGTCGGACTGCGTGGCGGGGATCATCGAGGGGGCGTCGGACCGGTTCCAGAACATCCGCCGGCGGTACCGGGACTACCGGACCCGGATGAAGCAGCTCTTCGATGTTTACGCCGAGCTGGAACTGCTGTTTCCCGAAGAGAAGGTCCTGGAACTGCTCAGCGCGCCCCGGAAGATCCGGATGTCCCGCAACGCCGAGGCCGTGGAAATGGAGAAAATCCTCATCATCAACGCCCTGGACATGCTTTATTTCTGGATGTATCAGCCCCGGTCCCGAAGCGCCCTGCGCCGTCTTCTGCGGGAGATGGACCCGGAGGAGCGTCGGATTTTCCTCCGGACCCAGACGGTGCTCCAGCGGCACAAGGAGATCAGCCAGATGTTCATCGACGGCGTGGTGGGTCGCGACTTCATGAAGCCCCTGGCCTTCTATCTCGACCGGGCGGAGGAATACCTGCGGGACATCCGGAAGATGGCCGGGGCGGCGGAGCGGGAACCGAAACGCGCGGACTAATGAAGGCCCCAATAAAAGTTCAACACCCTGGCCGCGCCACCTTGGGTTGAAACCCCAGGCTCAATTTTCCAAAACCGGCTAAAAGCCGGTTTTAATTGCCTACTTCCGCCGGGGAAACGGCCTGACGGCCCGGTCCGGGGACGCCGGCCGCCCTTCGGCCGCCATGGGAAGATAGACCCGGAAGGCGGCGCCCCCGCCCGGTTCGCCGGCGACCTCGATGGCGCCCCCGGTTTTCTGGATGATCCCCAGGGCCACCGACAGCCCCAGGCCGGAACTCCCCTCCAGGGACCGGGTGGTGAAATACGGGTCGAAGATCTTTTCCAGGATATCCTCCCCGATGCCGGGTCCGGTGTCGGAGACCACGATTTGCAGGTACCGGCCCGGCGCCAGGTCCGGCGGCCGGGGATCGTCGGGCCCGAATTCGGTTTCGCGACATGCCGCGGCAAGGGTTCCGCCCTCCTTTCCCATGGCCTGGAGCGCATTGGCGCAGAGGTTCATGAACACCAGGTGGAGGTGGTCGGGGTCGATCATCACCGGTCCGCAATCCGGTTCGAACTCCCTCGCGATCCGGATGTTGGGGACGTCGTCGGCCCGGATCAGCGCCAGCACGTCCTCCAGAATCCGGGTCGCGTCCACGGGGGAGGGTCGGGCGGACCGCTGGCGGCTGAAATGGAGGATCTGGCGCACCAGGTTGGCGGCCCGGTCCGCGGCGGTCAGAACCTCGTCGAGGTTCTCCTTGACCGGCGAACCGGGCGGCAGGTCGTCCATGGCCATTTCCGTGAACCCGATGATGGGATAGAGGAGGTTGTTGAAATCGTGGGCGATGCCCCCGGCCAAAGTGCCGATGGCCTCCAGCTTCTGGGCCTGGCGGAGCCGGGCCTCCATCGCTTTCCGGGTCCGGATCTCCTCTTCCAGGGACCGGATCAGGGCGTCCCGTTCCTGGTAGACCGCTTTGAGGGCTTCGTTGGCCGACAGCAGCTTTTCCGTCTTCTCGGTCACCCGGACTTCCAAATCGCCGAACCGTTCCTGAAGGTTTTCCAGCAGGTCGCGCCGGCGCACCAGTTCGTCGTGGACCCGGAAGGCATCGTCCACGGCGGCGGCGAGCCTTTCCGGATCCCAGGGCTTTTTGATATACCGGAAAATGTTGGCGTCGTTGACGGCGGCGATGACCGAATCGATGTCCGTATAGGCGGTGATGATGAGCCGCAGGACCAGGGGAAACCGCCGCCGGATTTCGCCGAGGAGTTCGACCCCGGAGGTTTCCGGCATCCGCTGGTCGCTCAGCACCACGTCCACCGGTTCCGTTTCCATGATCCCCAGGGCCTCTTCGGCCGAAGCGGTCGTGTGGACGGCGTAGGTTTTCCGGAACAGCCGCCGGATCGATCGCAACACTTCGGGTTCGTCGTCCACCACCAGGAGATGGCCTTTGTCTTTCGCGTCTATCGGCATAGCGTATCGTCTTTCTGATCCTCATGGCGAGTTGAGACTATTCAGATCCCCCTTGTCCCATTCTACCAGTATCACCGCATTGTCCACCAGAAGAATTCGCTTCCTTGCGAGTAGGGGGCGGATGATCCACTTGAGTCGCTTTTCCGTGAGGGAAGCGCCCCGGTATAGGTTTGAACGATGACGTCATGCTCCCGGAAGATCTTGTATTTCACGTCCGACATCCCCCGAGTAAAGGGGGCCCGGCTGAAAATGTCGTTGTACCAGCAGGCCAGCGCGATCTCGTGGAATTCGATGATGTCGAACAACGTCTCCCGCCGCTCCCGTTCCGATACCCGCCCGGCGATCATGGCGGCCTCCTGGACGAGGGTCCTGTAGTCCTGGTAGGCGACTCCGACGGTTCCCACCAGGGAGGATATGTCCTTTAGGGTCAGCAGGGCCTCGCCGGCCCAGGGGTGCTCCGGCGCCGGGGCGGACGGGACCTCCGGCCTCGGAGGCGGCGGGTCGGGGTACGATGCCGGCGGCTCCGTCTCGGGGGTGTGGCGGCGCTGCCGGTAGAACTCCTTCCGGTGTTCGAACTCGAAGTGTTCTTCCGCGCCGTCGTGAACAGGCGGGCGGTTGCTCCAGTGAACAACGCCTTCGTCATCGGTCCATTTATACATTTTAGCGTGGGCCGTCCCCATGAAAAGCCCCATGATGAGTATGGCGCCGAGTACGGTGCTGAGACCGATGGGGACGAGCGCCGCGACCTTCGCCGCTGATTTCATGATGCCATCCTGACGCTTGAGGTTGCGGGTCAAGGCATTGTCAACAATGTTGCGCCCCTGTGAACTATCGCACATTCGGGGAATTTTCTCAAGCATCGGGAAGCGGCGGGCGGAAAGGCCGCGGGCCGGAGGCATGCCGGCATTAATGATGACAAGCAGATTATTCCGTCAGGGATCCCTGACAGGAGGACCCCGCGCCGGCCGTACACGCGAAACAGTGACTTCGAACCACGATCTCGCGCGTGGCCAAACGTGAAAAATCAAAATTGTTGATATGATGGGGGGCGCCGCCGTTGACGACAAGATCGAGCATCTGGTTGAAATCGCAATCGTACAGACGTCCGTCCCAGCCCACCGACAGGGTCGTCCGGCACATGACGCTGTTCACGGTGTCCGGATTGAAGGCGCATTGCAGGGTCCGCATGTAATCCGACAGGTTTCCGGTGCGTTTCAAAAACTCGCGATAGCGGCCGATGGGGCTGTTGACCAGGCAAAACAGCGTATTGAATTGGAGGCCGTGCTGGTCTCTCAGGACGCGGCGATACTCCGCTTCAAGGGCGCTCTGTGATCCCGGCAGGTACGCGCCGGCGGGATTGTGCACCAGATGAAGCGCCAGCCCGCTTTCGGGCATTCCAAAGGACCTGTTGTTCAGTTCCCGAATGGCCTGGACAATTTTTTCAAAGGCGCCGACGCCGCGCTGCCGGTCGGACCGTTCAGCGTTACAGTCGGGAAGAGACCCCACCAGCTCAACCCCGTGGGCGGCGAAGACGTCCATAAAATGGCGGTAGGGCGGTTCCAGCATGACGGACAAATTGCTGCGCACCATCAGCCGCTTCTTCAATGCGGACAGTTTTTCGATCAGCCACTCGAGATCCGGATGCATTTCCGGCGCGCCGCCCGTGATGTCGACGGTGGAAACTCCCGGACTTCCGGCCGCATGAATGCAGTGCATCATGGTTTCCCGGCTCATCGCCTCGGGCCGGTCCGGGCCGGCCCCGACATGGCAATGCTTGCAGGTCATATTGCACCTGCGCGTGATGTTCATCTGAAGGATATCGATGCCGGCGGCGCGCAGCGGGTAGACCCCGCAGTCGCTCAAGCGCTCGCTGAAAGCATCCGGATGGCTGCGCTGCGTCTCGGATCGCATAAATTACATCTCCTTTTTCTTAATGATCTTGCGCATCTGGGAGGGCCAGGCGCTCCCTTTCTTACCCGTTAAAAGCCAATTTGTCCGCCAGATCCAAAAGGTTGTCCGCCGTGATGGTGGGCGGGACGCCCCACGGATCGAAAACCGCCTCTTCGGAACGCTTGATCCAGGCGCCTTTCATCCCTGCCGAAATGGCGCCGATGACGTCAAAGGGATTTCCTGAAATCAGCCATGCCTCATTTCCGGCTGCTCCCGACTTTCTCAGAAAATGGCAATATACAGCCGGGTTTGGTTTGAATGATTTGAGATCCTCGGCGCTGACGACCCCATCAAAAAAATCTCGGATCCCCGCATTTTTCAGCAGGGTCTCAACGGCCTCGGCGCTGCCGTTGGAAAAGGCGAAAATGCGATGATTTTCCGCTTTCAACCGCGTCAAACCGCCGGCGACGTCCTGGAATGCCGGCAAAACACGATACAGCGCAAGCAGTTCGCTTTTTTGATCCTTGTCAAGAGACGCCTTCAAAACCGCACAGGTGTAGTCGAGGGCGTCGCTCGTGCAAACAGCAAAGCTTTCGTAATGCTGCATCAATCCACGACGGAATGAATACTCCAACTGCTTGTCGCGCCATGTTTGGGAAAACGCGGCGGCCTTTGTCCCGACCAGGTTTTCCAGCGTCGTCATGACGCCATGGGTGTCGATTAAGGTGCCATAGACATCGAATGCCAGGGTCAGTGGTCCCATTGATTCCTCCATTGTCTTGTGAAATAAAGCCCGCCTGTCCGGCATTGCCTTCCTTGATGACCGGTCCGTCATGGACAGATCATCCGGACGCGGGAAGGTAGAAGCCGCCGCCAGCGTCTGTCCGAGCCGATCACAGCCTAACACGGCATCAGAATTGTCTTCGAACCGCTGGAACATTGTCTTTTCAACTTTTGTGAACGCCTCGAACTCTTTCCGGGACCAATTCAGCGCCGGCATGCCGACGCGACACTCCGGACCCATGCCGCAGGAAAAGCAAGGAGGGGTATCAAAAGTCTTTCCAAAAAAATATGGGCCAGCGCATTGAAACGCCCGTTGTAGTTGACGCCGCCGAGAATAAGGCCGTCGGCCGCCTCGATCTTGTCGTAAAGCAGATCCATGTCGTCTTTCAGGATGCAGCGCCGGGTCCTCGCGCAGCGGACGCAGCCCGTGCAATGAGAAAGGTCCATTTCGGACAGGCGGTGCATTTCATATTCAAGGCCGGAGGCCTGGGCGACCCGGATGACCATCCGTTCCAGATTGCCGTCTTTTTTCGGGCTGGAGTGAACTGCGAGAATCATCGGCTCATTCTCTTCGGCAGTTATTGATTTCTTCAGGACTTAAAGCCGTTTTAGGCGAATTGCTGGAATAATGATACCAGACTTGATCCCGCGCGGCAAATGGCGAGCGGCGCCGTTGAATTCGCCTTGTTGGGATATTCATTTACATAATTCGCCTTAGCGCCTCGATAACCGACGCCGGTTCCGGACGAACCGTGTGGTCGAGGTTGACGTCGGCCGCCTGAATCACGGCGTTTCGATCCAGAATGAACCTTGCGGGCATGGGCAGCGGTAAAGGGTTTCCTTGATTTGCCCATGGTAGAGGCGGTGGGTGTGGGTTTCCATCGCCATCATGATCTCCCGCCCCGTGAAGTGGTCCAGCGCATATTGGCAAAGAAAAAGGCAACGGCCGGGCAGCGACGATTGATTCAGGGCTTTTTCCAACCGCTCCAGATCCGCCATCCGCCAGCCCTTGTCTTTGGTCCACGTCATATCGCCGAAGACCCTAATCCCTCTGTCGTTGTTCTCCACTAAACCTAACAGTCGACGGGTTTGTTCCTCGGGGGTCTCCGCGCCCTGACTCAGGTTGAGTTGACCGGATGCACGCCGTTTTTCGACCATTTCACCCTTATGGCCCAGGGCGTTCAGGATGCCGCGCGTTTTGTCGTCGGACGCCACAATGCAAACCGTTTCGCCGTCTTGCAGCCCTCTGGAAATATAGGATACCGCGATTTCCGAGGACTCGTTTTCCCCTGCGCTCAGATGGGTAATGTGGGCGCCGCCGGGCGCGGCGAGTCCCCGGGGGCCGAGCGCAACCCCGGCGTGTGGGCTCTTTGCGGACTCGCTTTCAAGGAAGGCCGTCAAATCGGAAATCGTAAACCGCCTGGCGCGCCGGCCGCCGACGCGATAACAATCTAATAATCCTGTGTTCGTCCACCGTCGAATCGTCATCTCGGACACATTCAAAAATTCAGCGGCTTCCTTGACATTCAGCAAGTGCTCCAAACATCCTCCTTATCCGG
>JAABTM010000301.1 GCA_011389855.1 Desulfobacteraceae bacterium | reverse complement strand
GGCGGAACGGCTCATGGCCGGCCGGGGGGAGATCGGCCTCATCATCGCGGTGGGGGCGGGGACCATCAACGATCTGGGCAAATACGCCGCCAACACCCACGGGCTGGACTATTGGACCGTGCCCACGGCCCCATCCATGAACGGCTACACGTCTTCCATCGCGGCGGTGAAAATCCGGGGGGTGAAGCGGACTTTGCCGGCCCGGCCGCCCCGGGCCATTTACGCCCATCCCCGGGTCGTCCGGGAAGCGCCCCTGAAGCTGCGCCAGTCCGGCTTCTGCGACATCCTCGCCAAATCGGTCTCGGACACCGACTGGCGGATCGAATCGACGCTCTTTTCCGGTTCTTACTGTCCGCTGCCCTCCGCCGTGGCGGCGGGTTCCGAATCGGCTTACATCCCCTTTCCGGAAAAGATCCGCGAGGGGGACGGCGATGCGACGACCGGCCTGTTCAACGGCCTGCTCTTGTCCGGCGTCGCCATGACCCTGGCCGGCTCCAGCGCGCCAGCCTCCGGCGGCGAACATCTGGTCTCCCACGTCCTCGACATGCGGGAGGGCCTCACCGGCCGCAAACCGGAGTTGCATGGCCTCCAGGTGGCCGCCGGCGTTATTCTGTCGGCGGTCTGTTATCGAATGTTGGCGGAACTGGATGAATCCAGGGTGGGAAAGGGAAAGGCTGTACCTCGATTTGAATCCGATCTGAAGGAGATCCCGGCGGCCTGGGGGCCGTATGCAGACGAAGTCCGGGAGCGGTTCCTCCAGAAACGCGCCCAGTTGATGCAGTTCGACGACCTGTTGCCCCGGCACTGGGACCGCCTTCAACCCCTCTTCGCCGCCGTCCGGAAACCCGAATTCTTCCTCGACCTCATCCGCCGCACCGGCTTCCCCATGACCCTCGACGCCGTCCGCCTCTCTCCGGAAGAATTCAGAACCGCCGCATTGACGGCCCGGACCATCCGTGAGCGGATTACCGTTCTGGATGTGGCGGCGCATGCCGGCGTGCTGGAATCGGCGGTGGAGGAGGCGGTGGAGTTGATGGGGTGAAGCGGCCTTGAATTGAAAAACACTGTGGGCGATGTTATCCTGTAAACAGATAACAAGGAGAAGCCCAATGGAAGAAAGTCAGACGGTCACCACGGCCATTGATGCCGATACATATCGATATCTTAAAATGCTGGCGGATCAATCCGGTTCAACGGAATCGGAATTGGCGGCGGAGGCCATCCGGATCTTCATTGAGGATCAGACGCGGCAGATCGAAGCGATCAAGGAAGGAATACGGCAGGCGGACAGCGGCAAGTTTGCAACGGAAGACAGGGTGAAATCCGCTTTTGCCAAATGGGGAGTCGATATACATCGTTTCGGCTTTGACTATCGTTTCGGCCAATGAATGCCGCGGAGCGGCAACGGCATATAGCCTGGGGTTTCAACCCCAGGGTGGGAGCAATCAACCAATGCGCCCTGAAGGGGCGCGGGCAGGTGAGTGGCCTAAACGATGATCAAGACCATCGTTTAGTATCGGATTCAGGATGACGAAATCCACCTTTTACGCGTCTTGCATGGGGCAAGGAAATTGCTTGTGAAATTAATGTGTTGAGGCTATCAGGTAAAAAAACAGGTGTAAAAATGCCGGAACTAACCATCAGCGAAATTCTCAGTGATCTCCGAATGGCGGAGGAGGTTATATCGAAATTTGAGAGACGCTATTGGATCACATCTGATCAGTTCTTTGAGCTGTATAGCGAAGGCCTATTGGATGACGGCGAACATGCCGAAGACTTTAGCGAGTGGGCGGGATTTTTAAAGTTGAAACAGCGACGGAAATCCGCCGTCGCTGTTCGCTGAAATCGCAACCTTCGTTCAAATCCTGAAGCACCGCTACTGCCCTGGCGGCCGCCATTCTTATGCGCTCCGCCGCGCCCCCTTCCGTTCCGGCTTATTGTCGAACACCTCCCGCAACTGCACCACCCGCCCGTCCAGCGTCGCGTTGTGAACGGCCTTTTTCACTTTGGAGGCGGCCCGTTTTTCCACATCGAAAAATGAAAATTCCCGTTTCAGGTCGATCTGGCCGATCATGGCCGAGCGGATGCCGGAGCGGTCGCAGATCAGGCGGACGATGGTGCCTTCGTTGACCTTGTCCAGCCGGCCGACGTTGATGAAGAACCGCTGGGTCGGCGTGTTCTGGAACCGCTCCTTTTTGCTCACGATCGGCGTGGATTTGGCGGCCTTTCGGGAGGGCTTGGCGTCGATATCCCCGGCGTTCCGGTAGTCTCCGAGCAGGCGGTTGAGTTCGCCGGAGACCATCCGCTGGATCAGGTCCTCCTTGGTGAGGTCGCCCAGGGCGTCGTAGATTTCCGGAAGATAGGCCGACAGCGATTTCTCATCCACCTCGGTTTTGGCGATTTTTTCCGCCGCCCGAAGCAATTGCTTTCGGCAGATGGCGTCGCCGTCCGGGAGTTTTTCAAAGGAGAAGCGGATGTGGCCCCGCCGTTCCAGGTCCCGGACCCGGTAGGTCTCCTTCGGCGTGATCAGAGCGATGGATGCGCCGGATTTGCCGGCCCGGGCGGTTCGGCCGCTCCGGTGGGTGTAAACCTCGGGATCGTCGGGGAGGGTGTAGTGGATGACGTGGGTGATGTCGTCCACGTCGAGCCCCCGGGCCGCTACGTCGGTGGCCACCAGGATGCGGGTGAGGCCGGCCCGGAATTTGCGCATGACCGCGTCCCGCTGGGGCTGGGAGAGGTCGCCGTGCAGGGCCTCGGCCGGGTAGCCGTCCCGGACCAGATCGTCGGCCGCCTTCTGGGTGTCCAGGCGCGTCCGGCAGAAGACCAGGGCGAACATCCCCGGCGAGAAATCGATGACGCGCCGCAGCGCCGCGTAACGGTCCTTGTGGTGGATCACATGGCAGGTGTGGGCGATGGTGGTCGGGCTCTGATTGCGGCCGCCGACGGTGATCTTGATCGGGTCTTCCAGGTAGTTTCCGGCGATGGCCGCCACCGAAGAGGGCATGGTGGCGGAAAACAGCCAGATCCGCCGTTGGGTCGGCATGGCGGACAGGATCTCGTCGATATCCTCCTGAAAGCCCATGTTGAGCATCTCGTCGGCTTCGTCCAGCACCACATGGGAGACCCGGGAGGGATCGACGGCCTTGCGCGAGATGAGATCGCGCAGACGGCCGGGCGTGGCCACGATGACCTGGGACCGGCTTTTGAGCTGCCGGACCTGGTGGGAAATGCTGGCCCCGCCGTAAACCGCCACGATGCGCACCCCGGACAGGCCGGCGGCGAACCGTTGCAGATCGTCGGTGATCTGGAGGCACAACTCCCGGGTCGGGCAGATCACCACGCCCTGGGGGTGGGGCTGTTTCGGGTCGATCCGCTGGAGCATCGGCAGGCCGAAGGCGCCGGTTTTTCCGGTGCCGGTCTGGGCCAGCCCGATGAAATCCCGCTCGCCGGCCAGGAGGGCGGGGATGGCCTGTTCCTGAATCGGCATGGGGGCCGTAAATCCAAGGGTTTCCGTTGCGTTGACCAGTGCGTCGCACAGGCCCAATGTTGCAAAACTCATTTTGTTTCACTCTTTCGATATAAAACGCCGAAAGCGGGGCTGATGATCGCTTTCGGCGTTCTGTTCATAAAAAACGCCGCCCGACACTTCCGGGCGGCGTCACAGTCGCTTTCAGTCCAGTCGAGGGTTTATACCGCAACCGGAAGCGGTTGGCAATCTTTTTTATTGGGACGGCATCCGTTTTATTGGGACGGCATCCGGGCCGCGTCGTTCAGGGACCAGTCGTAGTCGAGAAAATCGATTTCCACGTCGCCGGCCTTGATCCGCTGTCGCCCGGTCTCCGAATCGGCGAGCCGACCGGCGTGGGCGGCGAAAAATTCGTCGAGCGAATCGTATCCGCCCCAGCCCCGCTTGAAATCCTCTCCGTACCAGTCGAAGATCTTGGAAACCGCCAGCGTGTTGTCGTCGGGCACATACCGGTTTCGCGAGTCATCCCGCATAAACCGGGCCGTGCTGTCCGCCAGTTGGTCTTCCATCCGGTCGGCCGTCAGGGCCTCGGGCCGCAACGCCGGGCAGCCGATGGAAGCGCAGTTGACCACGAAATGGATCCGCGGCTCGTTGTAGACCCCCGGCTCCCGGATCATGCCGTGTTCGACCCAGTCCAGGTGACGCTTTTCGCCCAGCAAGGTAAAAAACTCTTTTTTCCAGGGGCTGGAAAAGAAAGAGCCCAGGTCCTTTATGGAATCCAGATCGGGATACTCCGTCAGGATCAATTCGACGGTGAAGGCGTTGTAGGCATTGATGAGAAAGGCCAGTTGTTGGGGTTTCGACCAGCCGTCGAATTCCGACCGAGCCACGGCCGACAGGTCGGACAGGTACGTTTTTAACGCGGCCCGATCCTTTTTAAAGTCGCTGTACCGGACCCAGGACGCCGAGCTGTCCTCCCCCCAGAAGACGTGGGACTTCAGCAGGCTGTCCCATTGGGTATGCTGGTGGTCGAAGGCCAGGACGGAAGATGCCGGGATCGCTAAAACGATGCTCAATGTGATCAGAAATGATTTCATTTTCTTCGTCTCCTTTGCTGTTAATCCAATTCACTCTCATACACAGCCGCTTTCCCGCCCGGCAGGTCGTCCCCGAGCGTCGGATCGACGTGGATGCGAATATCGACGGACGGACCGAACAAGAGTTTCAACTTTTTCACGATGGCGACCTGGTCGATGGCCTGGTCTTTGAGAATGGGACGGAGAGTGAGATCGCAGGAACGATCCTCCCGCTGGACCATTCGGTACTGGACAAAGGCAACGCCCCGAAGAAGCCGACCGATGTCGATGGGATTGACCGGCGCGCCGGATTCGGACTGGAAGAGCACCGGCCGCCGACCGTCGCGAAGCCGGATTCGCGGCGTCGGTTCGCCGCAGGGACAGGGCCCGGCATCCAATGCGCCCCGGTCGCCGGTGCGGTACCGGAGCAGCGGCAGATACGGATTCCGGCCGCCGGTGACGGCGATGTCGCCGGTTTCGCCCGGCGGAAGGGGCCGGTCGTGATCGTCGAGGATTTCCGCGTAGATGTCGTGGGGCAGAAGATGGAATCCATCGCTTTCCCGACAGGCATACCCGATGGGCCCGGTTTCGGAAACGGCGTACCAGTCCACCACCGGACATCCGTAACGGGTCTCCAGCCGTTCTTTTAATCCGGAGGGCAGGGACAGCGCCGTGGTGAAGAGAGCGTCCGGCCGATGATCGATCCCCAAACGCAGCATTTCGGCGAAGGCCACGGGATCGCCGGTAACGACCGGCGGGGCCATTTCGCGGAAAAAGCGATGGACATCGTCGGGCGAGCGCCATCCGTCGGGGTGAAGATTGACCTTGGCGAACCCGGCCTCCCGCCAGACCGTCATAATGTTGGGAAAGACCACGGACATGGCCTGTGCCCCTACGTTGACGCAGGCGGTCATATCCGGGCCGACGTCAAGGGGGATGTCGTATCGATCCATGACATAGGACATCATGGCCAAAACGTGGGCCAGGGTGCGCGGATGGGTCGGCACGGCGATCGCGTGCCCGGTGGTTCCGGAGGTGTCGTAGGTGATAAGCCGCGAGAGATCGGCATCCTGGGGCACGAGGGTGTGGAGACGGGCGGCTATGTCTGCCCGCGTCACCGGCGGTATGGCGGCCCAGTTCCGTTCGATATCGAATCCCTCCGGCAACCGGTCCGCGAACGCGATGACGTTTTTCCGCATGGACCGGACCCATGCCAGGATCTCGGAAGGCGGCTCCGGGCTGAACGATCGCCGGATTCCAGTCAGTGCATCGGCGAAGGCTTCATGGGCCGCCAGATCCGACTTTTCGATCCGGTCCCCGGTTTCAAAATTCCAGATCGGCGCGTTCGGGTGGTGCTTGATTCGGCGGAAATTCCGGAAACCGGCTTCCGTGATCAGAGGGTTGCGT
>JAABTM010000048.1 GCA_011389855.1 Desulfobacteraceae bacterium | reverse complement strand
CGGCAGGACGATCCCGCTGTCCTTGATGCCGGAGGTCCGTTTGAGGGTGGATTCAAAGAGATCCCCCACCTGACCGGCGATCCCGGCCAGAACGAAAAATATCAGGCTCGGTCCCCATGCCAGGTCCGGCAGGAAGAGCGCCTTGAAGATGGCGCCCACCAGCAGATTGCCGGCGACGCCCCCGATCGCCCCTTCAACGGTCTTGCCGGGGCTGACCCTGGAGCGGAGCTTGTGCCGGCCCAGGCGCCTTCCCACGTAATAGGCCCCGATGTCTCCGGCGAATATAATGCACAGCAGAAAAAAAATCCAGGCCATGCCGTCGGTTCCGCCGCCGGCGGGATTCCGGATCATCACCAGCAGGCACAGGGGGAGCGCGATGTAGACCATGCCCTGGAGCTGTTTGGCGGTGTTTTCGAGGATGACGGCGTCGATGTCGAACTGGAAGACGGTGAACAGGCCGCAAAAGAGCAGATTGCCGGCGAGAAAGACCAACGCCAGATCGGGGCGTCCCAGGTGACCGGCCCAGACCATGGCGGCGCCGGAGACCATGCCCGCGACAAGGATGACCCCCGAAAGGGTCTTGCCGGCGGGATTAAAGACGATGCGAAAGTATTCGGCCAGGGAGAGGACGACGGCGACGCCGATGAGCAGGGAAAAGGGCGTCCCCCCCAGAACGATCAGCCAGATCAGGAAGGGGAGGGCGACGAGGGCGGTTATCCATCGCTGTAAGTGCATGGGGATTCCGTCTGTATCAGGTTTCCGAGACCTTGCCGAACCGTCGCTCCCGCAGGCCATAGGCCCTCAGGATGTCGAGATATTCCTCCCGGTTGAAATCGGGCCACAGGGTGTCGGTCACGAAGATTTCGCTGTAGGCGATCTGCCACAGCAGGAAATTGCTGATGCGCATTTCGCCGCTGGTGCGGATCAGCAGGTCCGGGTCGGGCATCTCCCGGGTGTAGAGATGATCCGCCACCGTCTCTTCGGAGATCGATGCCGGATCGAGTTCGCCCCCGGCGGCTTTCCGGGCGATTTCCCGGACCGCGGAGACGATTTCGGCGCGGCTTCCATAGCTGAGGGAGAGGGTGAGGCGGAGCCCTTTGTTGCCGGCGGTCGTCCGGAGGGTTTCGTCCAGGGCGGCCCGGACGTCGTCCGGGAGGCGGTCGATGTCGCCGATGGCGTTGAGGCGGATGTCGTTTTCCATCATCTCCGCCCGCTCGCGGGTCAGGAACCGTTTGAGAAGCGACATGAGGGCCATCACCTCGGTTCGGGGGCGGGCCCAGTTTTCGGTGGAGAAGGCGTAGAGGGTCAGAAACGGAATGCCGATCTCCCGGGAGGCCCGGACAATGGCCCGGACGGTCTCGGTGCCCCGCTCGTGGCCCTTGACCCGGTTGAGCATCCGTTTTCGGGCCCACCGGCCGTTGCCGTCCATGATGATGGCCACGTGAGAAGGTATCCGCTCATTAGAACTCAAGAATCTCCTTCTCTTTCTCCTTGTAGAGGTCGTCGATTTTATTGACGTAGTCGTCGGTGATCTTCTGGATCTCCTCCTGGGCCTTGAAGGCGTCGTCTTCGGAGATATCCCCCTCTTTTTTCATCTCCTTGAAGAAATCGTTGGCGTCCCGTCGGATGTTCCGGACGGCGACCTTGTATTCTTCGCAGGTCTTGTTGACGACCTTGACTATCTCCTTGCGCCGTTCTTCGGTCAGCGGGGGCACGGTGATGCGGATGATCTTGCCGTCCGACGAGGGGGTGAGGCCCAGGTCCGATTTGAGGATGGCCTTTTCGATCTCTTTGATGGCCGAGACATCCCAGGGCTGGATGGTGATGAGCCGGCTTTCGGGCACCGACAGGGAGGCCATCTGGTTGAGCGGGGTGGGGGTTCCGTAGTAATCGGCCCGAACCCCGTCCAGGAGCGACAGGGATGCGCGCCCGGTCCGGATGCGTTTCAGCTCGTTTTTCAGGGCGGTGATGGACTTGTCCATCCGGTCTTTGGTTTCTTTGTAGGTCGATTCGATCATGGTCTGTCCCTTAAAGTTATTTAGACGTCGGCGTCGATCCGGGAGCCGATTTCCTCGCCGCGGATCACCTTGCGGATGTTGCCCGCCTCGCTCAGGTTGAAGATCACCAGGGGAAGTTGGTTGTCCATGGCCAGGGAGATGGCGGTCATGTCCATCACCTTGAGCCGCTTTTCCAGGGCTTCCATGTAGGTGATGCGGCGGACGAACCGGGCGTCCCGGTGGGTGACGGGGTCGGCGTCGTAGAGTCCGTCCACCTTGGTGGCCTTGAGCAGGATCTCGGCGTGGATCTCCTGGGCCCGCAACACCGCCGCGGTGTCGGTGGTGAAGTAGGGGTTGCCGGTGCCGGCGGCGAAGATCACCACCCGGCCCTTCTCCAGGTGGCGGACCGCCCGGCGGCGGATATAGGGTTCCGCCACCTGGTGCATGGAGATGGCCGTCTGAACCCGGGTCTGGAGGCCGTGTTTTTCCAGGGCGTCCTGGAGGGCGATGCTGTTGATCACCGTGGCCAGCATGCCCATGTGGTCGGCGGAGGTCCGCTCCATGCCGAAGGAGGAGGCGGCGATCCCCCGGAAAATATTGCCGCCTCCCACCACGATGGCCACTTCGGCGCCGAGTTCCGTGACCGACCGAAGTTCATCGGCCACGTAGGTCAGCATTTCCGGGCTTATGCCGTAGCCCCGGTCGCCCATGAGGGCTTCGCCGCTCAGCTTCAACAGAACCCGCCGGTGCCTGAGGGCGGCCAAGGGTTATTCTCCCACCTGGAACCGGGCGAACCGCCGGATGGTGATGTTCTCGCCGGTCTTGGCGATCACGTCGTTGAGGTAGTCCGCCACCGTGAGGTTGGGGTCCTTGACGTAGGGCTGGTTCATGAGGCAGCTCTCCTTGAAGAATTTATTGAGCTTGCCTTCGGCGATCTTGTCCAGCATTTTTTCGGGTTTCCCCAGATCCAGGGCCTGGGCCCGGTAGATCTCTTTTTCCTTTTCGACGATCTCCGGAGGGACGTCCTCGGGGACGATGCCCACCGGGCTGACGGCGGCCACGTGCATGGCGATGTTCCGGGCGAATTCCTTGAAATCGTCTGTCTTTGCCACGAAATCGGTCTCGCAGTTCACCTCGACCATCACGCCGATCTTCCCGCCCATGTGGATGTAGGACTCGATGACGCCTTCGCTCATGGCCCGGCCGGCCCGCTTCTGGGCGGTGGCCAGCCCCTTTTTCCGAAGGAACTCCACCGCCTTATCCATATCGCCCTTGCTCTCGGCAAGGGCGGCCTTGCAATCCATGATCCCCGCTCCGGTTTTTTCCCGGAGCTGTTTTACCATTGATGCGCTGATCTCTCCCATGCTGCTATTCCGCCTCCTGTGCCGCTTTCGCTTCGGTTGTTTCTTCCGTTTCGGCCGCGCTCCGCTTGATGATCTCCACCACCGGGCCTTCGGCGCCGTCCGAAATCACCTTCCGCTCGCCGGGCTTCATGTCGGCGCTGGCGCTGGAGAAATCGGGCTCCTCGGCCGCTTCCTCGCCCTTGTCCGCCTCGGCCTGACGGGTTTCTTCCAGGCGCTCTTTGCCTTCCATGCAGGCGTCGGCCATTTTGGAGGTGATGAGCCGGATGGCCCGGATGGCGTCGTCGTTTCCCGGAATCACATAGTCGATGTCGTCCGGATCGCAGTTGGTGTCGACGATGGCTACGATGGGGATGCCCAACCGCCGGCCCTCGCGCACGGCGATGGCCTCGTTCTTGGGATCGACGATGAAGATGGCCCCCGGAAGTTTGGTCATGGTCCGGATGCCGCCGAGGGTGGCGTCCAGTTTGAACCGTTCCTTTTCCAGCTTGAGCCGCTCTTTTTTGGTGTAGAGATCGACGGATTCGTCGTTTTTGATGTCGTTTAAATGGTTGAGCCGGTCGATGGACTGCTTGACCGTCTGGAAATTGGTCATCATGCCGCCCAGCCACCGGTTGTGGACGTAAAACATCTCCGCCCGGTTGGCTTCTTCGTAGATGGCGTCCCGGGCCTGCTTCTTGGTGCCCACGAAAAGAACCGTCTTGCCTTTGGCCGTGGTCTCGGTGATGAAATCATAGGCATCCCTGAACATCCGGACCGTTTTCTGGAGGTCGATGATGTAGATGCCGTTGCGGGCCCCGAAGATGTAGGGTTTCATCTTGGGGTTCCACCGTTTGGTTTGATGACCGAAATGAACGCCCGCTTCCAGGAGTTCTTTCATTGTCACATACGCCATGAATCTGTCCTTTCTCTGTTGGTTTTTCCACCGTCCCCTTCCTCCCGGTCGCCAACTTTAGGCGCCAATTTAAGCGCTGAAGCACCCGGAAACCGGTCCGGAGACGTGCGACATTCAAAATCTGCTATGCATAGCAGACGACAAACATGTATGCAAGGATTATTTGGCCCGCTTTCGGGCCAGGGCCGCGCGATCACGTCCGGCGTCGTCTTTTTTTATGACCGGCGGGTCGTAGGCCCCGGTCTCTCCGATGATCGCTTTCACGGCCGGGCCCTGGTCGCATCCGATCTCCAGCAGCAGATGGCCGCAGGCCCGCAGGCGCTCCGGCGCTTCCCGGATGAGACGGCGGAGCGACGACAGCCCGTCCCGTCCCCCGTCCAGGGCCAGACGGGGTTCGTACGCCCGGACCTCCACCTGGAGTCCGTCGATGTCCTTTGTGGGGATATAGGGCGGATTGGAAAGGATCAGATCGAAGGGGGCCGCCCCCGGCCGGAGGGGATGGAACCAGTCGCCGCAAAAAAAAGCGACCCCGGAGGGGCCGGCGTTTTGTTGGGCCTGGCGCAGGGCGTCGGGGCTCCGGTCCGACGCAACGTACCGGTGACCGGGCCGTTCGGCCGCCAGGGCGAGGATGATGGCCCCGGAGCCCGTTCCCAGGTCCAGAACCCGTCGGGGCGCCGCGGCGGCGTCGGCCGGCAGCAGGGCCAGGGCGGTCTCCACCAGGGTTTCGGTCTCCGGCCGGGGGATCAGCACCGATTCGCGGACCGCCAGATCCAGGGTCCAGAAGCCTTGCTTCCCGGTGATGTAGGCCACCGGCTCCCCCTGAACCCGCCGTTTGACGGCCCCCTTGAACCGGGCCAGTTCCGCCTCGTTGAGGGGCTGGTCGAAACGGACGTAGAGGTCGATGCGATCGCAGCCCAGGGTTTCGGCCAGCAGGATCTCGGCGCCGGCTCTGGGGCTTTCGACCCGGTGGGTCTTAAAATAGTCGGCGGTCCACTGAAGGAGGCTAAGGATGGTCCACTGCGGCGGGTTGGACTTCGAAGGTGTTTGCATTATGTTGAAGCGCCTGGGCCTGGTGGAAGGTGATCAGCTCGTCGATGACGGGATCGATATCCCCCTGGAGGATGCTGTCGAGCTTGTAAAGGGTCAGTCCGATGCGGTGGTCCGTCACCCGGCCCTGGGGAAAGTTGTAGGTTCGGATCCGGCCGCTCCGGTCCCCGGTGCCGATCTGGCTTTTCCGTTCCTCGGAGCGCTGGTCGTTCTGCTCCTGGATCATCCGGTCCAGCAGCCGGGCCCGGAGCACCTTCATGGCCTTGGCCTTGTTCTTCCACTGGGATTTTTCATCCTGGCAGGTGACCACCATCCCGCTGGGCAGATGGGTGATCCGGACGGCGGAGTCGGTGGTGTTGACCGACTGGCCCCCCGGTCCGGTGGAACGGTAGACGTCGATCTTCAGTTCACCGGGGTCGATGTTGAGTTCCACTTCCTCGGCTTCCGGCAGCACCGCCACGGTCACCGCCGAGGTGTGGATCCGGCCCTGGGTCTCCGTGGTGGGAACCCGCTGGACCCGGTGGGTGCCGCTTTCAAACTTGAGGCGGCTGTAGGCGCCCCGGCCCTGGATCATGGCGATGACCTCCTTGAAGCCGCCGGCGCCGGTTTCGTGGTGGTCCATCAGCTCTACCTTCCACCGCTTGTTCTCGGCGTACCGGGCGTACATGCGGAAGAGGTCGCCGGCGAACAGGCCGGCCTCGTCGCCGCCGGTTCCGGCCCGGACTTCCAGCAGGACGTTTTTGGCGTCGTTGGGATCCTTGGGCGTGAGCAGCTTCTTCAGCCGCGCTTCCAGGACCTCTTTTTTTTCGGTGAGCCGATCCGCCTCGTCCCGGGCCAGTTCCTTGATGTCCGGATCGACGTCGCGGAGCAGCTCCACGCTCTCGTCGATCTCGCGGTCGGCTCGCCGGTATTCCCGAAACGCGTCCACGATCTCGCCGAGTTCGGAGTGTTCCCGGGCGTACTTCTGGTAGGCGTCCTGGTCTTTGAGCACGTCCGGGTCGCTCAGGAGCCGCTCCAGCTCCCCGTAGCGTTTTTCAACGCCGTTGAGTTTATCGAACATGGGCGGTTCCGGCCATTACTTGTTGTCCTGCTGCTTTTGGAACTTGGCGTATTTCTTGCGGAACCGTTCGATGCGGCCGGCCGTGTCCACCAGTTTCTGCTTGCCGGTGAAAAAGGGATGGCACTGGGAGCAGATCTCCACGCGGATGTCGTTTCGGGTGGAGCCCACCTCGATGGCGTTGCCGCAGGCGCAACTGATGGTCGTATCCCCGTATTCGGGATGGATGCCTTCTTTCATTAGTATTTTCAACCTCCTGTGATGATAGCGTTGCCGCGTTAGGCGTTCATTGAATCCAGAAAATTTCTATTATCCTTCGTTCCTTGCATTTTTTCAAGTAAAAATTCAAGGCTGTCCACCGGATTGAGGGAAGAGAGAAGTTTCCGGAGGATCCAGGTTCGGTTGAGAATTTCGGGATCCAGAAGGAGTTCCTCTTTCCGGGTGCCGGATTTCTTGATGTCGATGGCCGGGAAGAGACGCTTGTCGGACAGACGGCGTTCGAGCTGAAGTTCCATGTTGCCGGTGCCTTTGAACTCTTCGAAGATCACTTCGTCCATCCGGCTGCCGGTGTCGATGAGGGCCGTGGCGATGATGGTGAGGCTGCCGCCTTCCTCCACGTTCCGGGCCGCGCCGAAAAACCGCTTGGGCCGCTGGAGGGCGTTGGAATCGACGCCGCCGGAGAGGATCTTTCCGCTGGGCGGGACCACGGCGTTGTAGGCCCGGGCCAGCCGGGTGATGCTGTCCAGCAGGATCACCACGTTTTTTTTGTGCTCCACCAGTCGTTTGGCCTTTTCGATGACCATCTCCGCCACCTGGACGTGCCGTTCAGCCGGTTCGTCGAAGGTCGAAGAGATCACCTCCCCCCGGACGGAGCGTTCCATGTCCGTCACTTCCTCGGGCCGCTCGTCGATGAGGAGCACGAACAAGACGATGTCCTTGTGGTTGGTGGTGATGCTGTTGGCGATGTTCTGGAGCAGCATGGTCTTTCCGGTGCGTGGCGGCGACACGATGAGCCCCCGCTGGCCGAACCCGATGGGGGTCATGAGGTCCATGACCCGCACGGAATAGTTCTCGGCGGCGACCTCCAGCTCGATCTTTTTTTCGGGATAAAGGGGCGTCAGGTTGTCGAAGAGAATCTTCTCCCGCGCCACTTCCGGATCCTCGAAGTTGACGGCCTCCACCTTGAGCAGGGCGAAATACCGCTCCGACTCCTTGGGCTGACGGATCTGGCCCGACACGGTGTCGCCGGTCCGGAGGTTGAAGCGCCGGATCTGGGAGGGGGAGACGTAGATGTCGTCCGGCCCGGGCAGATAGTTGGCGTTGGGGGCCCGCAGGAATCCGAAACCGTCGGGCAGCACCTCCAGAGTGCCTTCGCCGTAGATCAGGCCGTCTTTCTCGATCTGGGCCTGGAGCAGGGCGAAGATCAGCTCCTGCTTCCGCATGCCGGCGGCGGATTCGATGTTGAACGTCTTGGCCATGTCGGCCAGTTCTTTGATTTTCTTGTTCTTAAGCTCTACAATGTTCATTATGGGAACCTTCTTCTTTGGGGTTTATATCAAAACGGTCCTTTTCGGTCCCATCACCGAAAAGGTCGCCCGACTGAATCTCATTCATACACAGGTGTTGGGGTTTGGCGGTTTGCGTAGGGTCTGTTTGTTTTATTAATGGCGAATCGGAATAGGCGGTTTATGGAATGATGGATCCTTATCGGCGTTTGGAGATGCCTGGCTGTTTTTGTGATTCTGTTTAAGAAGAATGAAAAAACTTAGGTATTTTTTCAAAGGGGGGCCAATTGCCTTGATCTTATAAGGATCAAAGTAATACGATATCCAAGGGACTGTCAAGCCCCAAAAGAGAATTTTTTTGGAAAATTGCACGAAAACCGGATGGGAAACGTATAAATGATATCAACCGACCTTCGCCTCAATCCGTTGCCGGCGCCCTGCCGGGATCTCCTGCGTCGGTCGCCGGGGGCCTACCTGGTGGGCGGGTGCGTCCGGGACGCCCTCATCGGCAAAGCCCCGGCCGATTACGACCTGGCGGTGAAAACGGACCCGGCCGGATTCGCCGCGCGTCTGGCCCGGCGGGCCGGAAGCCGGGTGGTGGCCATGGGAAAGCCGGGGGTGCGGATATACCGGGTCCCTTTTGGGGCGATCATGTTCGACGTATCGCCCCTGGAGGGTCCGGACATCGAGACGGATTTGCGGCGGCGGGATTTCACCATCAACGCAATGGCCTTTGAACCGGCCGCGGACCGGATCATCGATCCCACCGGCGGTCAGGCGGACCTGGGCCGGCGGATCCGAATGGTCTCCGAGACCGCCTTCCGGCGGGATCCGCTGCGGATGCTCCGGGCTTTTCGCCTGGCCGCGGGCCTCGGACTGGCCATCGAAGCGGAAACCTTGTCGGCCATAGGGGACCACCGGGATCTGATCCAGACCATCGCCGGAGAACGGATCCGGGAGGAACTGCTCAAGTTTTTCCGTTCCGGGGCCTCCGCTCCCCATTTGAATCGGATGGCCGACAGCGGACTCCTGGAAGCGATCCTGCCCGAGCTGACCCCCATGCGCCGCTGCCGGCCCAATCGTCATCACCGATTCGATCCGTTCGTCCATACCCTGGCCGCCTACGGCCATCTGGAGCGCGTGTTGAACACTCTGGCCGACGTATTTCCGGGCCGGGATCTCTCCATTCCCCCTAAGGAGGCGGCCCTGCTCAAGTGGACGATGCTGCTCCATGACATCGGAAAACCGGCCGCCGTTTGTTGGCGGTTGCGGTGTTCCCGGGAGGAGGAGCGGTTTGTGACGGAGGTGATCCGCCTTCACCTGGACCCCCTCCAGCTTTTCACCCTCCACGAAGGGGAGCGGCTGAGCCGGCGGGCCGTCTCCCGGTTTTTCATCCGGAGCGGGGACCGGACGCCCCATGTGTTGATCCACGGGATGGGGGATTATCTGGGCAAAGGACGGTCCGATGCCGCGGAAACCCGCCGATTCCGGGCGTTCACCCGCATGATGATGGACCGGTTTTACGGGGATTTCAAAGAGAAATCCGGCCTGCCGCCCCTGATCACCGGCCGGGATCTGATCCGGGAACTGAAGCTGAGTCCGTCGCCGGTGTTCAAGCGCATCCTTCAGGGGGTGGAAACGGCCCGCCTGGAAGGGACCGTCCGGACCCGGGCGCAGGCCCTCCGGATGGCGGCCGATTTACTGGCGGAGGCCGACGATGCTTGACAACCCATGTCCATTTTTATAGTAAGGTCCGAGCGATTCGCGGAAGCCCAGGAAAAGGGTCTGCAAAAAGACCCCCCATTCAATCTACAGGAGGAGACATGAACATTCTGTTTTTCGGCCCGAACGGCAGCGGCAAAGGCACCCAGGGAGCGATCCTGAAGGACAAATACAACATTCCTCACATCGAATCCGGCGCCATTTTCCGGGACAACATTTCAAACGGCACCGAACTGGGGGCCAAGGCCAAGGAGTACATCGACCGCGGCGACCTGGTGCCGGACGAGATCACCATTCCCATGATCCTCGACCGCCTGAAGCAGGACGACGCCAAAAAAGGCTGGCTCCTGGACGGCTTTCCCCGGAACAAAAATCAGGCCATCAAGCTGGACGAGGCCCTGAACGCCGAAAACATGGCCCTGGACATCGTGGTGGAGGTGATCCTCGACCGGGAGATCGCCAAGAAACGGATCATGGGCCGAAGGCTTTGCGTCAACGACAACAACCATCCCAACAACATCTACATCGACGCCATCAAGCCGGACGGGGACAAATGCCGGGTCTGCGGCGGGGATCTCAAAACCCGGGGCGACGACCAGGACGAGGCCGCCATCGACAAGCGCCACTCCATTTACTATGACAGCGAGACCGGCACCCTGGCCGCCGCCTATTATTTCAAAGACAAGGCCAAAGACGGGTCCCTTAAATACATCGAGCTGGACGGCGCGCCCGGCGTCAAAGAGGTCGCCCAGCAACTGGTTTCCAAGCTGTAGAACGGGTTTCACCCGCGCGGCGCCGCAACGCCCGCTTTCTTCGGCGAAGGCGGGCGTCCGGTTTTTCATGGACCTGGCCGTTTTTTGAAAAAGTTAAAATTTTCCTTGCCAAACCCCGATATTTGGTCCATATTGTCTTGATATCGAAATTGAGGAAAATAACCATGCGGGACCGGGTTCCGTTGGGACGAAAGGGGCGAGGACAGGTTGAAAAACATAGAGGTCAAAGTATTCGACAACGACCTTGAGAAGGCCATGCGCATTCTGAAAAAAAAGATCCAGAACGACGGGCTTTTCAAGCGGTTGAAACTCAAAAAGAGCTACGAAAAACCGAGCGAATACCGCCGTCGTAAACAGCGGGAAGCCTTGCGTCGGCAGCGGATCGCCGCTGCCAGAAGCCGACGCTTCCGCTAACGCGGAGCGAAAAAGAACACCGGCCCGGCACGATTCCATGCGTGTCGGGTTTTTTTGTGCAAGAGACGGGTAATGAACACGCCACGGGAATATGACGCCTGCCTGGATGCCATGTACGGCATGCGGCGATTCGGCATCAAGCTGGAACTGGCCACCATCCGGCGGATGCTGGAGGAGCTGGGCGACCCCCAGAAAAAGTTCCAGGCCATTCATGTGGCCGGCACCAACGGGAAGGGGTCCATCGCCTCGGCGCTGGCCACCATCCTCCACCTCGCCGGATACCGGACGGGGCTGTTCACTTCCCCCCACCTGGTCCGGTTCAACGAGCGGATCCGGGTGGACAACCGGGAGATCGACGACGACGCCGTGGTCCGGGCCTACAGAGCGGTCAAAGGGGTCGCTTCCGGCGAACGGGAGCCCACCTTTTTCGAGTTCTCCACGGCCATGGCGCTCTATGAGTTCGCCCGCCGGGGGATCCGGTGGGCCGTGGTGGAGACCGGCATGGGCGGTCGCATGGACGCCACCAATCTCCTGGAACCGGCAGTGTCCATCATCTCCAACATCTCCATGGAACACCAGATGTACCTGGGGAACACCATCGCCCGAATCGCCGGCGAGAAGGCCGGGATCATCAAGCCGGAGACGCCGGTGGTCACCGGCGTGCGGCAGAAGAGCGCCATCGACGTGATCGAGGCGACCGCCCGGGACCGGTCGGCGCCGCTCCATCGCTTCAAGACGGATTTCCGGGTCCGCCGGGAAAAAAACGGCGCCTTCACCTACTACGGGTTGGACCATGTCTGGAAAGGGATGCGCAGCGGCCTGGCCGGCGGCTTCCAGACGGACAACGCCGCTTTGACCCTGGCCGCCTGCGAGGCCCTCATGCGACAGGGCGTCCAATTGACCGTGGACGACATCCGGCAGGGGCTGATCAAGAACCAATGGCCGGGCCGGCTGGAGGTCGCATCGACCTCCCCCTACATCATCCTGGACGGCGCCCACAATTTCATGGCGGCCCGGAATCTGGGCCGGTTTCTGTCCGAATCCCTGTCGGACCGGGACATCACCATGGTGGTGGGCATACTGGACGACAAGCCCTACGGGGCCATGCTCAAATCGATGCTGCCGGTCTGCAAGCGGGTCGTGCTGACCCAGGCCCGCATCGGCCGGGCCCTGCCGCCGGAGACCCTGGCGGAGACCGCCGGCGAACTGGTCGCGGACATCACCCTGATCCCCGACGTGGCGGCGGCGGTGGATCATGCCGTCCGCGCGGCCGGCCCCCGGGACGCCGTCTGCATCGCCGGATCACTCTATGTGGTGGGGGAGGCGAGGGCGGCCCTCGCGCAGGCCGGGTACATCGACGCCCCCTAACCCATAACCCCTAACCCGTTCCTAAAAATTGGGGCTTGACGAATCCGTTCCCCGCGTGTATAGGGTAAAGAGTTTCTGCGAATCCTTAGAGTGTGCGCCCGTAGCTCAGAGGATAGAGCGCCAGCCTCCGGAGCTGGAAGCCGCTGGTTCGATCCCAGCCGGGCGTACCATTCTCCTCCCTCAAGCGATCCCCGATGCACCCTTTGCCGAATCCGATCCGTCCGCGCCCATTCCCATGGCCGACGCCCCTTGCATCTCCATTGCGGATGCTTATACTTCAAGCCATTATGACGCCACACAACGAAAAAATACCCAGCCCTAAAGAGCTGGAAAAGGAAATCGGAGAGTTTCTGGCGAAAAAATTCGGCGGAGAGGTGAAGATCGTCTCGCAGTCGAAATTGCCCAGGGCCCTGGCCGAAGAGGACGGCGCCGAGGGGACCGCCAGGAAGAAGCACCGGATCAAATTCGATCTGAAACCCGACGAACTGGTGGATTACCTCGACCAGTACATCGTCAAACAGGACAACGCCAAGGCCATCCTGGCCACCAAGATCTGCACCCATTTCAACCGCATTAAAAGAGCCCTGGAGCGTCCCGTCGAAGGGGGCGACATGGTGGGTCGGATCAAGAACAACGTGCTGATGATCGGCCCTACCGGGGTCGGCAAGACCTACATGATTCGGCTCATCGCCAAAAAACTGGGGGTTCCCTTTGTGAAGGGAGACGCCACCAAGTTCAGCGAAACCGGATATGTGGGCGGCGACGTGGAGGATCTCATCCGGGATCTCGTCCGGGAGGCCGACGGCGACATCTCCCTGGCGGAAAACGGAATCGTCTACATCGACGAGATCGACAAGATCGCGTCGAGTCATAATGTCATCGGCGCCGACGTGTCGAGGACCGGGGTTCAGCGGGCCCTGCTCAAGCCCATGGAGGAGACCGAGGTCGAGATGAAGACGCCCCACGACCCCATCTCCATGATGCAGGAGATCGAAAAGTTCCGCCGGACCGGACAGCGGGAGCAGCGGACCGTCAACACCCGGAACATTCTCTTTATCATGAGCGGGGCCTTCGGCGAACTGGCGGAGATTATCAACAAGCGGATGACCCGGCAGCCCATCGGTTTCGGGGCCCAGATCCGGAACGACAGGGATGCCGCCCGGATCCTGAGCCATGTCCGGTCCGAGGATTTGACCCGCTTCGGGTTCGAAGCGGAGTTCATCGGGCGGCTTCCGGTGGTCTCCGTGTTCGAGAACCTGACGGAACCCGATCTTTTCGAGATCCTCAAAAACCCCAACAACCCGGTGATCCTGAGCAAAAAGCTCGATTTCGCCGCCTACGACATCGATATCAAGTTTTCGGACGCCGTGCTCAAGCGGCTGGCCGCCGCCGCCTTTGCCGAAGGGACCGGGGCCAGGGGGCTGGTCAGCGCCATCGAACGGGCCCTGCTGACCTTTGAAAAAGGGCTGCCGTCCACGCCCATCCGGACATTCGCCGTCACGGATGCGGTTCTCGCCGCGCCGGAGGCGGCTTTCCGAAAGATGGTCGAGGCGGAGACCGAAGCCGAAATGGCGGCGGATTTCCAGCGACTCTACGATGAAGAGAAAGCCGCCATCAATGCCTATGTGACGGACCGCAAGCAGAGGCTCTCCATCAAATACGGCATCACCCTGACCCCGCCCCACATCGACGCCGTCGCCGACTACTACTGCCGCCGCATCGCCAACGTGGAGACGGTGGTCGAGAAGGTCAAACGGTTCTCCGACGAAATCAAGAAGATGGAACTCTATTTTTTCCAGAACCACGACATCAACATTGTTCTGGAAGAAGACGCCATCCATTATTATATTCAGCAGTACATGGACGAAGAGACCGACTTCGAGGAGATCTACCGGCGGTTTCGCGCCCGGTTCGAATACGGGCTGAAGCTGGTCCGGGAGCGGATCGGCCGAAACCGGTTCTTTATCACAAAGGACGCCCTGGTCGACCCCGAAGCCTATATCGGCGATTTGCTCAAGGATGCGGACGATATCTCAGTGAACCCTTCCAGCCCACAGGCCTGACATGATCGGCATATCGAAACTCTACTGCAAAACCGTGGAGCCGTCCGACGCCCTGCGATACGGGCGCCATTCCGGACAGCTCCCTTCCCATCTGCTCCAGTTTTCACAAGACAAAAAGCCGGTGGTGGTCTGGAACATGACCCGCCGATGCAACCTGAAATGCGTTCACTGCTACGCCCAGGCCAGAGACGAAGCCTTCAAGAACGAGATGTCCACCGAGGAAGGCAAGGCGCTCATCGACGATCTGGCCGGATTCGGCGTGCCCGTCCTGCTTTTCTCCGGGGGCGAACCTCTGATGCGCAAGGACCTGCCCGATCTGGCGGGATATGCGGTGGAAAAAGGGATGCGGGCGGTGATCTCCACCAACGGCGCCCTCATTACGCCGGAAAAAGCCCGGATTCTAAAGGAGATCGGCCTGTCCTACGTGGGGGTGAGCCTGGACGGCATGGAACCGATCCACGACCGGTTCCGGGGGGTCAAGGGGGCCTTCAAATCCGCCATGACCGGCATTGAAAATTGCCAGGCGGCGGGGATCAAGGTGGGGCTGCGGTTCACCATCAACAAATTCAACGTCTCGGAAATCCCGGCGGTCTTTGATCTCCTGGAGGCCCGGGAGATCCCGCGCATCTGTTTCTACCACCTGGTCTATGCGGGCCGGGGGTCGGACCTGGTCAAGGACGACCTCACCCACGAGGAGACCCGGACCGCCGTGGACCTGATTATGGACCGGACCAGGGACCTCCACGACCGGGGCATCGGGAAAGAGGTGCTCACCGTGGACAACCACGCCGACGGCCCCTACGTCTACCTCCGTCTCCAGAAAGAAGATCCGGACCGGGCCGCCGAGGTGCTGGAACTCCTGGAGATGAACGAAGGAAACAACTCGGGCCGGGGCATCGGATGCGTGAGCTGGGACGGCGAGGTCCACGCCGATCAGTTCTGGCGCCACCATAGCTTCGGCAACGTCCGGAACCGGCCCTTTTCCGAGATCTGGACGGATTTGTCGGAGCCCCTTCTGGCCAAACTCAAGGACAAAAAGCAGCACGTCAAAGGCCGCTGCGCCGGGTGCCGATGGCTCGACATCTGCGGCGGCAACTTCCGGGTGCGGGCCGAAGCCCTCTACGACGACGTCTGGGCGCCGGACCCGGCCTGCTACCTTACCGACGCGGAGATCGCCTGAAGACGGATTGGGCCTCGAATATGAAAGATTTGACGAACAGGTAAAAAAATAATGCAGATTGAAGACTATTTTGACTTCCATGCGGATAACGACATCCGGCTGAAAGGCCACCGTATCGGTATTGAATCCGTACTCTATGAGTATATTCACCGCGCGCAGACCCCGGAAGAGATCGTCGCGCGTTTTCCGACACTCGATCTGGAGCATGTTTACGCTGTCATTTTGTATTATTTGCGCAACAAAAAAATGATTCATGACTATATGACGCAATGGATTGAACATGAAGACCGTATATATGAGGAACAGATGAACAATCCGACGCCGGAAATGATCCGACTGCGAAAAATAAAAGCCGAACGCGAGGCCGGGAAAGCAGAGGTCGCCGAATCTTCTGAATATGCTGACCAGATAAAATACCTCCCCATAACATCTTGAATTTGGACTGAAAAGGAGATCCCCCATGCTGTTCCCCGACTACCGGCCCCGCCGGATGCGCCAGAGCGACGCGTTTCGCCGGATGGTCCGTGAAACCGTCCTGAGCCCCGACGACCTGATTCTGCCGCTTTTCGCCATCGGCGGCAAGGACGTGAAAAACCCCATCGCCTCCATGCCCGGTCATTTCCAGCTCTCCATCGACCATTTGACGAAGACGGCCAGGGCGGCCCATGAAGCGGGGGTCCCCGCGATCATGCTGTTCGGCATTCCCGACAAGAAAGATCCCCTGGCCACTTCCGCCTACGCGAAGGACGGCATCGTTCAGAAGGCGATCCGGGAGATCAAGAACCGGGTCCCGGATCTGGTGGTCATCTCCGACGTCTGCCTTTGCCAGTACACGGACCACGGCCACTGCGGGGTGGTGGAAAAAGGGATCATCGACAACGACGCCTCCCTGGACCTGCTGGCCCGGACCGCCCTGTCCCACGCCAGGGCGGGAGCCGACATGGTGGCGCCTTCCGACATGATGGACGGCCGGGTGGCCGAAATCCGGAATGTCCTGGATGAAAACGACCTGTCGTCGGTCCCCATCATGTCCTACGCCGCCAAATACTGCTCGGCCTTTTACGGCCCGTTCCGCCAGGCGGCCCATTCCGCGCCCAAGTTCGGCGACCGCCGCACGTATCAGATGGACCCGGCCAACGGCCAGGAGGCGATCCGGGAAGCCACCATGGACGCCGAAGAAGGGGCCGACATCCTCATGGTCAAACCGGCGCTCCCCTACCTGGACATCATCTACCGGATCCGCCAGGAGCTGGACCTGCCGGTGGCCGCCTATCATGTGAGCGGCGAATACGCCATGATCAAGGCCGCCGAGGAGAAGGGCTGGGTGGACGGACCCCGGATCATGCTGGAATCCCTGACCGCCATAAAACGGGCCGGGGCCGATATGATCCTCACCTACTTCGCCCTGGATGCGGCCAGGGCCCTCCGGGAAGGGTAAGGGGGCGATCCGATGAAACCATCCCCTTCGACCCATCCCCATGCGTCCGGTCACGGCAGCGGAAAACCCGACGGGCCCCGCCTGGTGGCCTGGGAGATCACGCGGAACTGCAATCTTTCCTGCGTCCACTGCCGGGCCGCGGCCACCAACGGCCCCTACGGCGGCGAACTGGACACCGACGCCGGCCTCGCCCTGGTGGACGGCATCGCCGACGCCGGCAACCCCATCGTCATCCTCACCGGCGGCGAACCCCTGCTGCGGCCCGACATCTTCGAAGTGGCCCGTTACGGGACCGACAAAGGCCTCCGGATGGTCATGGCGCCCAACGGCACCCTCATCACCCCGGAGATGGCCCGGAAAATGGCCGACGCCGGGATTCAGCGCATCAGCATCAGCCTGGACGGCGCCACCCGGGAGCGACACGACGCATTCAGGGGGGTGGACGGGGCCTTCGACGGGGCCCTCGACGGGGTTCGCAACGCCCGGGAGGCCGGGGTCGAATTCCAGATCAACACCACCATCACCAAGGCCAATCTGGCGGAAATCCCCAAAATCCAGGAACTGGCGGTGGAACTGGGGGCCGTGGCCCACCACATTTTTCTGCTGGTGCCCACCGGCCGGGGCAAGTATCTCCTGGACGCCGAGATCGACGCCCAGGAATACGAAGAGACCCTCAACTGGTTTTACGATCAAAGGGAATATGCGCCGCTTCAGCTCAAGGCCACCTGCGCGCCCCACTACTACCGGATTTTGCGTCAGCGCGCCCGGGAAGAGGGGAAAAGCGTCACCTTTGAGTCCCACGGCCTCGACGCGGTCACCCGGGGATGCCTCGGGGGCACGGGGTTTTGCTTTATTTCCCACCGGGGGCGGGTCCAGCCCTGCGGATTTCTCGACCTCGACTGCGGCAACGTGACCGAACAGCCGTTCGCCGACATCTGGCGCGGTTCGGAGGTCTTCCTGGCCCTGCGGGATTACGACAACCTCAAGGGGAAATGCGGGGCCTGCGAGTACAAGCGGGTCTGCGGGGGCTGTCGGGCCCGGGCCTACGAGGCCGCCGGCGACTATCTGGCCGAGGAACCGCTGTGCAGCTACCAGCCGGTCCGCAAATGAGGGGCAGATTGAAAGGAAGGGATGATCGATGAAAAAGGTGGAAAAAGCAAAAGCAGCCGCGATCACGCCGCCCATGGCCGGATTCGAGAAATGTTGCGGCGATATCCGAAGGCTTTGGGATGAACTGCTGTCCTACGGAAAGGGGAGCGACATCCCGGTCATCGATTTTTATCCGCTGTTCCTGGACGGGGCGGACCGGGTCCGGGCCGATTTCCTCTTCACGACCCCCTGAACATTATTTTGTCAGTTCCGCCAGCCGCTTTTTGGCCAGATCCTTCACTTCCTGGGGCTCGTCGTCGTCCAGGACGATTTTTTCCAGCAGCATGGGGTCCTTCAGCTTTGCCACCGCTTCCAACCGAACCTCCAAGATGGTTTTCCCCTGGCGCTTGAGTTCCCCCCGCCGGGCCATGACCATGAAATAGAGACCCGCCAGGACAAAAAGCGCCGCCAAGCCCATCAAATAAAACTTCCCCGGCGCCTCGGTTCTGAGAATCGGCGTTTCCACCACCGTCAGGAAGAGGAAAAACCCGCCCACCAGCGCGACGAAGCAGGAGACCAAAAACGGGAACACTTGTTTAGCCATGGCCATCGGAACGCACCTCACTTTTCTTTAAATAATAGGGATGCCTGCTGGCAGTATCAATGCAATCCATCATTCCCATCTTTATCAAAGTTCGTGGACTCTGGCAAGGCTGGGGCGGCAACCCTTTTCCGCGCGGTCACGGACTTCCCCCGAACCATGACCGCCAATGTATCCATGATCCCGGCCATCCGGCGGGCCTGTTCCGACAGCTCCGCCGAGGCGGCGGCCGATTCCTGGGCGGAGGCGGCCACCTGCTGGGTGGCCTGGTCGATCTCCTGGGCGGCCGCGGTGATTTGTTCTATACCCCGTGATTGCTCTTTGCTGGCCTCCGTAACGGCGCTGGTCTTTTCGCCCATAAGCGTGGCGGATTCGATGATGGCGGTGAAATCTTCGTTGACGCCGCGGATGGCCTCCGCCGCTTTGCTGACCTGGTCCAGGTTATTGCCCAACAGCGCCTGGGTGTCGTCGGCGGCCGTTGTGGTCTCCCGGGCCAGTTTTTTCACTTCCTCGGCCACCACGGCGAAACCGGCCCCGGCTTCCCCGGCCCTGGCAGCCTCCACCGCCGCGTTGAGGGCCAGCAGCCCGGTCTGGAAGGCGATGTCGTCCACGGTTTTGATGATTTTCCCCATCTGGCCGCTCTCCGCCTCGATCCGGGTCATGCTCCGGGAAAGTTCCATGAGGGTCTTGAGGGATTTGCCGGATTTTTCGATGTTCTGGCGCATCAGGTCTTCGGCCCCCTCCGTGAGGGACGCCGTCTGTCGGCTCATGGCGGCGATCTCTTCCAGGGACGCCGACGATTCCTCCACGGATGCGGCCTGCTGGCTGGCGCTCTGGGCCGTGGACCCGCTGGCCTGGGCGATCTGGCCGGCGGCGGCGGAGACCCCGTCGGTCACCTCCGAGAGTTGCCGGATGGAGCGGTTGAGGGGCTTGAGGATCGTTCTCCGAATGGTAACGGTGGAAAGGGCCATCACCACGACCAGGGTCAGAAAGGCCATTCCCCCGGTCCACAGGATCACCTGCCGGACCTTTTGCCGGATGCCGTCTTTCACCTCGGCGATGCGCCCGTTGAGGGCGGCCGCGGCGGTGTAGACCCGGGCGTCGAGTTCGGATTCCCGTTGGGCCATCAACGCTTCGATGTCGTCGATATAGAGCCCCGTGCCGATGATCCAGTTCCAGGGCTCGAAGAGTTTGACAAAGGAGAGTTTGGGCTGGGGCTCGTCGGCGCCGTATTTGGGCCAGTAATAGTCGACGAACCCTTCCCCCGATTCCTCGCAGACCTTGACGAATTCAATAAAGAGGTGTTTGCCGTTGGGGTCGGCGTAATCGGTCAGGTCCCGGCCGTTGAGTTCCGGCTTGTAGGGGTGCATGATCATGGTGGGATGGCGGTCGTTGATCCAGAAATAATCCTTGTCTTCCGGACCGTACCGGAGGGCCGAGACCATGTCGGCGGCGCCGGCTTTCAGGGCCTCTTCGGCGACCTCCAGATAGACCCCGGAGCCGATGATCCAGTTCCAGGGTTCGAAGAGCTTGACGAAGGAGAGCTTGGGCTGGGGCTCGTCGGCGCCGTATTTGGGCCAGTAGTAGTCGACGAACCCCTGTCCTTCTTCCCGGCAGACCTTGACGAATTCCATGAAGAGGCGTTTGCCGTTGGGATCGGCGTAATCGGTCAGGTCCCGGCCGTTGAGTTCCGGCTTGTAGGGGTGCATGATCATGGTGGGGTGAAGGTCGTTGATCCAGAAATAATCCTTGCCTTCCGGACCGTACCGGAGGGTCTCCACGAAGCCGGCGGCCCGGGTCTTGCGGGCCTCGGGCGGCAGGTCGTCCCTGGCCTGGAGGGCCTCAAGGACGCCAAACGCCGTGTTGACGGCGTTCTGGAGCGACGTCTTGTAGGCGGCCCGAAGCCGCCGGGGATC
>JAABTM010000300.1 GCA_011389855.1 Desulfobacteraceae bacterium | reverse complement strand
CGGAAATTTTCGACGGTTCCCATCATCATGATCACGGCCCGGGTGGAGGAGACAGACCGGATCGTGGGCCTGGAACTGGGCGCGGACGACTACATCTGCAAGCCCTTCAGCCCCCGGGAGGTGGTGGCGCGGGTCAAGGCGGTGCTGCGCCGTGCTTATCCCTTGGAAACCGAAGGGAAAACGATCCTTACATTCGGCCCCATTCAACTCGATGAAGAGGCCCGGCAGGTGACTGTCAACGGCAATCTCATCCGACCGACGCCCACGGAATACGAACTGCTGAAATTGATGCTCAAAGGCCCCGGAAGGGTCTTCTCCAGGGCCGAGCTGATCCAGCAGGTGCAGGGGTACTCCTTTGACGGGTATGACCGGACCGTGGATTCCCATATCAAGAATCTGCGGCGGAAGATTGGGGAATTCGCGGATGGAGAGGTGATCCTTTCGGTGTATGGGGTGGGGTATAAGATTGGAGAATTACAAACTCGAAGTGGCTTTTGATGACGGTGTCTGCGGCGGAGTGAAAATGTAGGAAATATGGCGGTTTAAAAATGCAGCCAAAATAGGCGAGTGAACGGGTGAAATAGATGTCGCCGGCCGCCGGCGACCGATAGGGGTTTTCAAGCATCGATGCGTTCTTTCATCCGATAACTTTTCCCTTCGATAACGACGACCTCGGAGTGATGCAGGAGGCGGTCGAGCACGGCCGAGGCGAGGGTGCTCAAAACGGCGCGTCTTTTCAGGCAGGCCGCATAGCCAAGCGCTGTGGCCAGGTGCGTTTTGCCGACGCCCACGCCGCCGAGAAAAACGACGTTTTCCTTTTTCCGAATGAAGTTGAGGTGAAACAGGTGCTGGATTTGAAGCCGGTTGATGGGCGCCGAGAATCGCTTCGATCTACAGATCATCGAAGGGTGGGTCTTGAAAAACCCTGCCGCCGCTCATACTTTTGGAGAAAGTCAAATCGCGCCCTCTTCTCAGAGGGTATACCGCGCAAGGGAGGTAAATCGGAAATGCATGAGACCATTCATAACGGGAACGACGCAACGGCATCGGTCGATCGCCCGAAACTTTACCGCCAGGCCCTGCTGCTGGCCTATATCACGATTGTATACAACCTGATCGAAGGGGTCGTTTCGGTTTTCTTCGGCTTCGAGGACGAGACCCTCGCCCTTTTCGGATTCGGGCTGGATTCCTTCGTGGAGGTGATCTCCGGGATCGGCATCTGGCACATGACGACCCGGATGAAAGACGCCGGCGACGCGAGCCCGGACGATTTCGAAAGGCGCGCCCTTCGAACCACCGGAACCGCGTTTTACATCCTGGCGGCGGGCTTGACGGTCACGGGCGTCCTCAACCTTGTTCGAGGTCACGCCCCGGAGACCACCTTCTGGGGGATCGTGGTGTCGTCCATTTCTATTTTCACCATGTGGGCGCTGATCCATTTCAAAATGAAAGTCGGCAACGCCCTGGGCTCCCAGGCCATCGTGGCCGACGCCAACTGCACCCTAACCTGCATGTATCTGTCCTTCGCCCTGCTGTTCGCCAGCGCCGGCTATGAATTGACCGGCATCGGCGGCCTCGACGCCGTGGGCGCCTTCGCCATCGCGTGGTTCGCCTGGAGAGAGGGCAAGGAGTCCTTCGAGAAGGCCCGGGGCATCGGGTGTTCCTGCGGACCCGCCTGCCGCGGCGATGGATGATGCCTTGACGCAAGCGGTGTTTCCGTGGATACTGAAAAGAAACCATAACGTGAGCCCATTAACGCCAACCGCCACCAGGAGCCACTTCCATGAACCTCATCCTTCTCGGTCTCATCGCCAGTTTTCTCGCCGGTCTGGCCAGCGGAATCGGCGCGCTGCCCGTCGCCTTTTTCAAGAAAATTCCCGACAAGTTCGTCAACACCCTGCTGGGCGGCGCCGCCGGCGTGATGCTGGCGGCCACCTCCTTTTCGCTCATCGTTCCGGGCATCGAGTACGGAAATGCGATCTGGCCCGGTTACGGGGTCTGGGTGGTGGTCTTCGGCATGCTGGCGGGCGCCGTCTTCCTCGACCGGATGGACAAGTGGCTGCCCCACGAGCATTTTATCATGGGGCCCGAAGGCCCGGACAGCTCACTTCGGAAAGTCTGGCTCTTCATCATCGCCATCACCATCCATAATTTCCCCGAGGGACTGGCCGTGGGCGTGGGGTTCGGCACCGGCGACATCGGCGCCGGCACGAGCCTGGCCATCGGCATCGGCATCCAGAACATGCCCGAAGGCCTGGCCGTGGCCCTGCCCCTCATCGGCCTCGGCTACAACAAATGGAAGGCTGTCGGCATCGCCACTTTGACGGGACTGGTGGAGCCTGTGGGCGGCCTCCTCGGCGTGGCCGCCGTCACTTTTTTCCGCCCGGTGCTGCCCATTGGGCTGGCCTTTGCCGCCGGGGCCATGCTGTTTGTCATCAGCGACGAGATCATCCCCGAAACCCATTCCAAGGGCCGGTCCCGCATCGCCACCTTCGGCGTCATGGTCGGGTTCGTGATCATGATGGCGCTGGACAATCTGCTGGGATAAGGGCTCAGGCGCCGTCCAACACCCCCCGAATCGCCGCGGCCATGTCCCTGCGCACCACCGGCTTCATCACGAGTTTTTTGATGCCGGCGGCCTCGGCGCTCTCTTCGCTGATGAGGGCGCTGAAGCCGGTGCAGAGGATGATGGGCAGGTCGGGGCGGACATCCAGGAGTTCACGGGACAGTTGGATTCCGGTCATCTCGGGCATGGTCATGTCGGTGATGACCAGATCCACGGCGTCCGGGGCGTCGAGGAAGGTCTGGAGGGCCTCCCGGCTGCTCTGCTTGCAGGTGACGGCGTAGCCGAGCGAGGAGAGCATCCGGTTCAGCATTTTCAGCAAGACCGCTTCGTCGTCCACCACCAGGATGCGTTCCTTTCCGCCGGCCGGCGATTCCCCGGCGGGGGCGTCTTCCGCCGGAACCCCGTCGATGGCGGGGAGGTAGACGTGGAAGGTCGTCCCGTCTCCGGGATGGCTGAAGACCTGAATATCGCCGCCATAGGTCTTGACGATGCCGTGAACCACCGACAGGCCCAATCCGGTCCCCTCTCCCTTGCGCTTGGTGGTGAAATAAGGGTCGAAGATCTGCTGGAGGGTCGTCGCATCCATGCCGCCGCCCGTATCCGATACGGTCAGCAGAATGTAAGAACCCGGCCCCAGGCGGCTGCCGGCGGGGAGGTTTTGATCGTCGAACGCCACCTCCTTGAGGCCGACCTCCAGAAGTCCGCCGGTCTCCTTCATGGCATGGTAGGCGTTGGTGCACAGGTTCATGACGATCTGGTGGACCTGGGTGGGGTCCGCCAGGACGGGCCGCCCGTTCTTGTCGATTCGTTCCCGGATCCCGATGGTGGTCGGCATGGTCGATCTCAGCAGCTTCAGGGCCTCTTTCACCACCAGTTGAATTCTGAGGGGTCTGACTTCCTGCTCGCCCTGGCGGCTGAAGGTCAGGATCTGGGTCACCAGATCCCGGGCCCGGTGGGCGCCTTTGAGGACCTCCTCCAGATTCTTTTTCTCCCGGGAGCCCTCTTCCATCCGATCCAGGGTCATCTCGGTGTAGCCGATGATGGGGAAGAGGATGTTGTTGAAGTCGTGGGCGATGCCCCCGGCCAGGGCGCCGATGGCCTCCATTTTCTGGGCCTGCTGGAGCTGTCCTTCCAGCCGTTTTCGTTCGGAAACGTCGGCGAAAATCGTCGCGAATCGACGGGGCCGGGGGCTGTAGGCCGTGACGTCGAAGTGGCGCTTCAGCGGCGCGGAGTACATTTCAAACCGATGGGGTTCGCCCTTGAGGGCCACGTCGCCGAAAGTCCGGATCCAGTCAGGTTCGACCTCCGGCAGCACTTCCCTGACCCGTTTTCCCAGGATCTCGTCGGGCTTCAGCCCCGTCATGACTTCAAAGGCCGGGTTTACCTCGATGAACCGGTAATCCACGGGCCGTCCCGCGTCGTCGCAGATGATGTCGTGGAGGGCGAACCCGTCGTGCATGGTGTTGAACAGGGACCGGTACCGGGATTCGCTGTCGGTCAACGCCGCATTAACCTCTTCGAGATGGGCGGTTTGACGATGGACCCGGGTCTCCAGTTCCCGCCGCCAGGCGTTCTGTTCGGCTTTGTACCGCTGGATGGCCGCGGACATGGCCTCCATGTTCCGGGCCAGTTGGCCCAGTTCGTCGTCCGATTGGATGGGAATGCTCTCCACCGATTCGCCTTTGGCGATGTCGGTGGCCGCGGCCATGATCCGGGTCATGGGCCGGACAAAGAATTTCTGGAACACCAGCAGAATCAGCAGGATCGACGCCGCGGCGCAGAGGGCGGCCATGCCCAGGGTGGCGGTCTTGATGTGGACCTGGGCTTTGTGAACCACGTCGTCGGGCATGGCGAAAAAAATGATCCAGTTCCAGGGAGGGAACCGCTTGGCCGTGAAAACGTGGTGGTTCGATATCGCCGTATGGTGGGTCCGGACCACATCTTCCGGCCCCCGGGCCAGTTCCCTGGCGATGGGACCCCATCCTTTCTCCATGGTGTCCGCGGACATGTCGCGGCTGCAGAAAACGAACTTCCCGGAGGCGTCTAAGGCGAAGATGTGGGAACCTTTCCGTAGATGAAAGCCTTCGGCGGCCTCCGCCGCCCGTTTATGGTAGGCCGCCACATAGGACGGAACGGCGGCCAGGCCGTTTTGCAGCAGAATCCGGTGGAGGGGGGCGACGCGGTCGGCGATGTACACTTCCAGAATGGTCTCCATGTACCGGAAGGTGGATTCGTGGATGCCTTCTTCGGCCCGATGGACCGTCCAGAATCCCAGCGCGAAAATGGATCCGATCACCAGGGGGAGGATGGACAGGGCGATCTTGGTCTGGAGGCGCATGAGGGGAGCCTTTCTATCGGTAGACGTGGGGGCCGGCCAGTTGCATGAGGTCCGGCGGCACGACGATGTTCAGTCGCAGGGCCGTGGCGAGGTTGAGCCCCAGAAGGAAGGTTCCGGGCGGCGCGACCGGGATCGCCCCCGGATCGGCGCCGTTAAGGATGGCGTGGGCGATGGCGGCGGTCTCCCGGCCGCTGGCCTCCCAGTCGGGCGTGACGTGGAGCAGCGCCCCCATCTTGACGCTGGACAGCTTGGTCCCGAAAACAATGGGCCGGTCCGACCCCGCCAGGAGGGTTTGGGTGTACACGTCGGTTTCTCCCAGCGGGCCGGAGGGTTCCCACCAGTAATCGATCCGGTCGGCCAGGGCGGCGATCCCTTTTTCGACGTCCGCGAGCATGGCGGGAAGGCCGTCGGGCACCTCTCGATAGGGGAGTTGATGCGCGACGAAGTCCACGTCCGGCATGTCCGCGGCGATGGCGTTCAGGGCCTTGATGTCGCCCACGGCTGACGGATAGTCGGAGTGGATAAAGCCGAAACGGACGGGTCTGTCCCCCTCCCGCTGTTCCACCAGCCGCATGGCCATCCGGATTTTCGATCTTCGGGACACCGTGTACACCTTGCCGGTGATATGGGTTCCCCCGCCGCGATGGCGTTGTCCAGCAGCCGTTCGGCCCGCTCCCGGTCCCCCTCGGCTTTCAGGACGACCAGATCGAGGGGCATGCCGTCCGCCTCCGCCATCTCTTCCAGGTGGCGTTGAAAGAACCGGGACTGTTCGGTCACGGCCGCCACCGGCATGGTCTCCAGGACGACCACCCGTTTGGGGGCGGCGGCATGGACGGAAGACGCCGTGATAAAGAAGGCGGACAATCCGAAGACAAACATGACGGTCGCCCGTCGCATTCTTGAACATAACCCGCCTACCATGTCTCCCCCTTTTCTTTGCCTGGTTCTTCGGGCGGCGCCCCGCGTGCTCCGGCGTCCGATATGGAAACAGTTTAGGGGGATCGACCGGAAAATGCAAGGGGCGCGGTTTTGATATTTTGATATTTTGACATTTTAATATTTTATGGTAGTCAAGGCTT
>JAABTM010000299.1 GCA_011389855.1 Desulfobacteraceae bacterium | reverse complement strand
AGGCCGTAGAGTGTCATTTTTCCCGGGAATGCGAAACCTTCGCGGTTCTGCGCCAGGAGGTGATCGACCTGGAAGACGAAGCCGACGTCATCAAACGGCGCATCCGGGGCCACCTGCCCAAGGGATCGGCGTTGAAGGTGGACAAGTTCCAGCTCTTCCATTATCTGAGGGAGCAGGACCGGATCCTGGACTCGGTTCAGGACGCCCTGGAATGGCTCGCCTATCGCAGCGATGCCGGGATGCCCGAAACGGTGGAAAAAGAATTTTTCCTGTTGGTGGACGCGGTGATCGCCCCCATCGAGGAGTTGTCCGTCATGGTGGGGGCGGCCCGGGATTACTTTGCCAAGCCATCGGAAAAACAACGGAAGGCGGTCAAAGAGACCATTCAGAATCTCCGGCGGCAGGAGCATGAGGCCGACACGGCCGAGGATATGGTCAAAGGCAAGGTGTTCATCCCGTGGCGGTTTTCCACCTCGTCCGCCTGTCGGAAATCATAGGGTCCATCGCCGACCACGCCGAAAACGCCGGGGACATGATGCGCGCCATGATGGCCAGATAACCTTCGCGAAAAGGAGGCGCCATGAAAGGCCGACGCCTGGGTATAGGCTTGGGGATAGGCCAGGGGATAAGAATGATCGCGTCGATAGCGCTGCTGACGACGCTGATGTTTTTGGCGTCGCTTATATCGCTGACGCCGCAAAAGGAAGCGGCCGCCGCGGCCGAACCCATTCGGGTGGCGGCCGTCTTTGCCAAGACCGGGCTGGCCGCGGCGGACAATATCGCCAATTTCCAGGCCGCCCGGTTGGCGGTGTCGGAGATCAACGGGGCCGGCGGCCTGCTCGGCCGACCGGTGGCGCTTCTGGAGCTGGACACCGGATCCACCCCGCTGGGCGCCCGCTCGGCCGCCCGCCGGGCGGTGGAGATGGGCGCGACGGCGGTGATCGGCGCCTCCTGGTCCACCCACTCCCTGGCCATGGCGCCCATCCTGCAAAAGGCAAAAATCCCCATGATCAGCCCGGAATCCAGCAGCCCTGAACTGACCGAGGTCGGGGATTTTATCTTTCGGATCTGTTTCACCGACATGTTCCAGGGCCGGATAGCGGCCCGGTTCGCCGCCAGGGAACTCAAGGCGGAGACGGCCGCGGCCCTGGTCAACATCAACGAAGAATACAGCCTCACCCTCTCCCGGTATTTTGCCGAATATTTTAAGAAATGCGGCGGCGAGATCCCGTGGGAAGGCAATTACAAGGGCGACGCCGTCGATTTTTCGGCGCTCCTCTCGGAGGTCAAGCGGCATCGGCCCGACGTGATCTTTCTACCGGGATATGGACGGGACAGCGGCCTGATCATCAAGCAGGCCCGCCGCATGGGGATCGCGTCGGTCTTTATCGGCGGCGACGGGTGGACGGAACGGATCGCCGATTACGCCGGCGAGGAGCTGGAGGGAAGCTATTACTGCGCCAACTGGCACCCGGCCGTCCCCTACACCCGCAGCGCCCATCTCCTCGCCGAGTACCAAAAAAACTTCGGCCGGCCCATCCGGAACACCGCCGTTCCCCTGACCTACGACGCGGTCATGGTGCTGGCCGACGCCGTCGGGCGGGCCGGGTCCGACGATCACGGGGCGGTGCGGGACGCCCTGGCCGGAACCCGGAACTTCATGGGCGCCACCGGCATCATCACCATGGATGAAACCGGAGACCCCATGGGAAAGGACGTCGCCTTCCTCCGGTACGAAAACGGCGGATGGTGGCTGGTCAAGGTGGTCTCCCCCAACCGGGGCCGGTTTCCGGTGGCCGCCATCTTCGCGTTCACGGGGCCCGCCGCCGAGGAGAACCATCATTCCGTCCGCGGAATCCGCTTCGGCGTGGAGGAGGTGAACCGCCGGGGCGGGGTCCTGGACCAGGAACTGAAACTCGTGGAAATCGACAACCGGTCCACGCCCATCGGCGCCAAGGTGGCGGCGGACAAGGCCGCGGCGGAGAACGCGGTCGCCATCCTCGGCGCCGACTGGAGTTCCCACTCCATGGCCATCGCCAGGGTGGCCCAAGCGCGCAAGATCCCCATGATCAGCAACATTTCCACCCACCCCGATGTCACCCGCATCGGCGATTACATCTTCCGGGTCTGCTTCACCGACCGGTTCGTCGGCCGGATCATGGCTCGGTTCGCCCGACAGCGCCTCCATCTCGACAATGCGGTGGTCTTCACCGACCTGACCAGCGACTACAGCATGGGGCTGGCGGATACCTTCACCCGATTTTTCGAGTCCTTCGGCGGGAAAGTCCTGAAAATCTTCGCCTATAAACACCGCCAGGGGCGGTTCGGCGACCTCGCCGTCGAAGTGGCCGCAGCGGCCCCCCAGGCGGTCTTCATCCCCGGCCACTCCGAAAGCGGGGCCATCGTCAAGGCCATCCTGGCGGCCGGATCCCGGCCCGTCTTTCTAGGCGGGGACGGCTGGGGCACCGAGCCCTTCTTCACCAGCGGCGGCGACCGGATGCCCGAGGGCTATTACTGCACCCACTGGTCCGAGGAGATCGACCGGCGGCCGTCCATCGACTTTGTACAGCGGTACGGGAAAAGGGGCCGGCTCCATTCCTCCGAAGCTTTGGGATTCGACGCGGTGCTGCTGCTGGCCGACGCCATCGGGCGGGCCGGAAGCCTGGAGCCCCAATCGATCCGGGACGCCCTGGCCGCGACCCGGGGCTTCGAGGGCGTCACCGGAACTCTCTCCTTCGACGACAACGGCGACCCCATCAAGGGGGGCGTCATCATGAAGGTGACGGACGGCGAAACCGAGTTTTTCACCCGGATCAGACCGGAAGATGCAGACCCAGAGCCTTAGATTTCGCGTCAATGTCGCCGTTCTGGTCGCCTGCGTCGCCGTCGCCGTCGCCTTCGGCCTGCTCCTCTATCCCTTCGAGGCCGGGAGGCGGGAGGCCGGACTGGACAAGATCCGGCTCCTTCTGACCGTCCTCTACGAGCAGAACAAGACCGCCCTGGCCAACGAAATCTTCGCCGGGCAGAACCTGGCCCTCAAGGAGACCCTGAGCGGCATCGTGTCGGTTAAAGGGATCGCCGCCGCCCAGGTTTACAACACCGACGGCGATCTGTTGATGATCGTCGGGGACGGCATGCCCGCCGTGGATCCGCCGCCTGGCCGCATCGAGGCCATGAACGACCCCGCGTTCTCCGAGAATCGCTGGTCCGGCGTGGACTATACGGTCTATTCAACCCCCATCGAAGTCATCGGCGAACGAGTGGGCTTCGTTAGGATGGCCTACGACCTCGCCCCCCTGAAACGGGAATCGGTCCTCAACATCGCCTTTTTCACCGGGATGCTCCTTTCCATCCTGGTAATCATGTCGGCGCTTCTCAACTTTATCCTGTCCCGTTTTTTCATCCGGCGAATCTCCCATCTTCGGGAGGGCATCCGACGGGTTCAGGAAGGCCGGTTCGGCGAGACGATTCAGGTGGAACACCGGGACGAAATCGGCGACGTGACCGAGGCGTTCAATGAGATGTCGCTTCGGTTGAAGGAGCAGCACGACGTCATCTCGTCGGCCATCGAAAATCAGAAGGCCGACGCCCGGAAGCTGGCGGCCTCCAACCAGGCCCTGGAACGGCTAAACGCCGAGCTGGAAACCAAGGTGGCGGACCGCACCGCCGATCTGCTCCGGACCAACGAACGGTTGAAGCAATTCAAGACCATCTCCGACCGGGCCTCCTACGGCACCATCATTACCGGTCTGGACGGAACGGTCCTCTACGTCAACGAGGCATTCGCCGCCATGCACGGCCGCCGGATCCAAGAGGTGGAGGGGCGGCATGTGTCCATTTTTCACACAGAAGACCAGCTCGAACAGGTAACCCGGCTGGCCGGAATAATCCGGCAGGCCGACGGCTTCGCCGGAGAGGAGGTCTGGCACGTGAGGAAAGACGGAGAGGTCTTCCCCTCCCTCATGAGCACCTCCCTGATCCGGGATTCCGGGGGCCGTCCCCTCTATTATTCTTCCACGGCCATCGATATCTCCCTCCGGAAATCCCTGGAGGAAAAGCTCCTGCTCCGCCAGCGGATCGACTCCCTGGGGACCCTTGCCGGCGGCATCGCCCATGATTTCAACAACATTTTGTCCGGCGTAACAGGCTATCTCGATCTGCTCGCCATGGAATCCGAGGGGCTGGCCCCGGTCCAGCGGCGGTACCTGGAAAACGCCCAGGCGTCGGTGCAGCGGGCCTCCGATCTGATCCGGCGGTTTCAGCAACTTTCCAAAGGAGGGCTGTCCAGGCGGGTGTCGGTGGACGTCCACGCCATCGCCCGCGAGGTCTTCTCCATGGCGGCGACCTCGGGACGCGATCCCCTGCGGCTGGAGATGCCGTTTCCCGGCGAGCGGTACTTCGTGCTCGCCGATCCGTCCGAACTCCACCAGGTGCTGCTCAATCTGGTGCTCAACGCCCGGGACGCCATTGAAAAGAAGGGACAAGGACCCGACGGGTGCATCCGGATCACGGCGAACCGCCACCCGGTGATGGAGGGGGACGGCATCGGTCTGGCGCCCGGGGATTACATCCACATCTGCGTTTCCGACGACGGCTGCGGCATGCCCGAGCGGATCCGGAAGAAGGCCTTCGACCCGCTGTTCACGACCAAGGACCGGTTCAACCAGCGGGGGCAGGGGCTTGGTCTGGCCATGGTCTTCACCATCGTCCAGCGCCATGGCGGGCTGGTGACCGTGAACAGCGCGGAAGGGGAGGGCGCCCGGTTCCACATTTACCTCCGGGAGGGCCTCCCCGACCGGGCCGGGGATCGCCTGCCGGTTTCCCTGACCGCGGGGACCGAAACCGTCCTGATCATCGACGACGAAGAGAGCGTCCGGACCCTGGCCGAGACCATCCTGACGAAGCTCGGCTATTCGGTGCTGACGGCGGCCGACGGCGGCGAAGGGCTGGAGCGCATCGCCGCCCGGAACGGAGAGATCGACGTGGTGCTGCTGGATCCGACCATGCCGGGGATGCCGGGGGAGGCGGTGCTGGAACGGATCTCACGGACGGCGCCGGGGGTGAACGTGGTGATCCTTTCCGGCCACGGCCGGGACGCCATGGACCCCGGCCTCCTCGCCCTGGCCAGCGGCCACGTGGCCAAGCCGTTCCAGGTGCGGGATCTCTCCATGGCGGTCCGGCGGGCGCTTGACAATCCCAAAAGGGATCAAAATGGCGCCAGGGAATGCGGCATTCAATGACAGTCCGATCCAAACCCGTTTTTTATACTGTGCGGCTCCCCCTGATCCTGGGATTGATGATGGCGGGATTCATCCTCGAATTCATCATCGAACTTCCCTTCCGGGCGATGATGTTTTTCCACCAACGGTTCAGGGAACCCGCCAACCGAAAGGATAAAAAGGTGCGGCCATGACCAACGGAGAGGCCATCACGGCACTGACCCAGAGCGAAAAGATCAAAACCGGCATCACATGGATCACCCAGGATCTCGAAATCCTGGCCGGCCTGCCGGAGCCGGAACGAACGGGCGCCGAACGGATCATTCGAACCAATCTTCACATGCTCTACAACGAAGTGATGCTGGCCGACCGTCTGGCCCACGCCGAAGTCTGGGCGGCGGTCAAAAAATCCGTGAACGACGCCATGGTCATGGCCAATTCCGGCGTGATCCACGAAGTGAGCTACCACCTAACCCAGGCCGTCAGCCAGGTGACGACCGTGAGCCAGCGGTGCATGACGTTGTTGAAGGAGGAGGGGTTGTTGTAGGCGGAGCGCCGCCTCGCCGCCGCCCTATCCGGTTGCTTCCATTAAATGTTTGTGTTAGTAAGACGGAGCGTATTGGCTGCTTACAAACAACAAAAGGAGGTTGCTGTATGGACAAAATTCTGCGAATCAACATGGGCGCCGAAGGCGCGCCGAGCTTCATGGACGAAGCGCCGGGCGATTACGCCGGCATGGGCGGGCGGGGGATGACCTCGGCCATCGTCGCAAAGGAGGTGC
>JAABTM010000047.1 GCA_011389855.1 Desulfobacteraceae bacterium | reverse complement strand
TCAGACCTCCGAGGTTTTAAAAACCTCGGAGGTCTTCGTTCTCAGGAACGATCAAACATTCGGCAAAATATTCATGAACTGATACTCCGACACCGGCTCGCCGGCCGACGCCTCGAAATCTTCTTCTCCCCACTGTTCGATGGAGAGGTATTTCTCGCCGGTGTCGTCCTCGTAGTCCCACGCCATCAGGGGGTGGGCCGGGCCCTCGCCGTCCTTGTAGAAATGACCGCCGCCGCCTTCTTCCAGGTAATAGGTCTCCCCTTCGTAGACGATCTCCTCCGGGGGTTCCTCGTGTTCGACGATATGGTCCCGAACCGCTTTGCCCAGTTTGCCGAAGGGGATCTTGCGGGAGATGGCCCATTCCACCTCGTCGTCTTCCTCCATTTCGAGGTAGATGGTGTCGTCAACGCTTTTGAGCTGCCATTCCCGGGAGATGTCCCCGGCGCCCCAGTCGTAGTAGTGCGCCCCCTCCACCTGCCAGGTCCGCATGTCGTAATCGACCATGTACCCGACCTTGAGATCGGACAAGGCGAAGTCGGTCTTCGGCGGCGGCTCCGGCGGTTTTTTCTTTCCAAAGCCGAGAAAATCAAACAGGCCCATAACAGGGTCTCCTTTATCCGGTCATGCCCATCTTCTTTTTGAGTTCAAGCAACTGGGCCGAACTGGACGATTCCAGTTGGGCGCCGCCCTTGAGGGCCGAGGAGATCTCGTCGTCCACGCTCTTGTCCGCCGAAGCCATCTCTCCGTAAGCGATGGCCAGGGATTCGTCCTCCTCCACCTTGTTCTTCATCTTCTCCAACATCGCGACGGTGCCGGAGGTGTCGATCTTGGAGAGCTGTTTATTGATCTTTTTGGTGGAGGCCGCGGTCTTGGATCGGGCCCGGAGAGTGGTCAGATCGTTTTCGTAGGTGGAGATTGAGGACTTGATCTTGGAGACGTTGGCCTGGAGCTGGTTGGCCATTCCTTCGTGGCGTTCGGCCTCCTTGCCGATCCGTAGGGCGTCGTTGGAGTACTCTTCTTTTTTGCCCAGCGCTTCGGTGGCCAACCGGTCGGCCTCCGCCGGGTCGAGCCCGCCGTTCTGGGCCTTCTGGAGCAGCATCATGGCCTTGCGTTCGTAATCCGCCGCCAGCTTCTTTTTGCTCTCCGCATCTTTCCGGGTCCGGATGGCGATGCCCTTGACCTCGGCCAGGCTGGTCATGGCCTGCTGGAGGTCTGTTTTAAGATCCCGAATCCCCTGTTCCGTGAGCTTGATGGGGTCTTCGAATTTATCGACGGCGGAATGGGCTTCCGCCTGACCGATCTTGAAAAGCCGTGAGAAAATCGACATTGCGCGTCCCTCCTCTTTCTGTGGCTAAGGGGTCAATAAATTAAGCGGCGAAACCGAGCAGTTCGCCGCCGTATTCCGAAAGGGCCAGCCCGAGGGCGTGGATGGAGCCTTCGAGTTCGTTGCGATCCAGATTGTCCAGTTGCAGGGTGTCGCGGAAAAGCACCGTTTCGCCGGTTTCATCCAGCACGAAGGCCCCATGGACCAATTCCCGGTTCATCTGGAGCAGCCGCTTGAAAAACCCTTTCCCCAACGCCTCGGGCTTGACCTTCATGATGACCTGTTCCAGCACCAGGATGGGGGATTCGCAGTCGATGACGAGGTTTTTGACGCCGTTCTCCTCATCGTCCACCACCACCATTTCCTCTTCGGGATCTTCGCTGACGATGGCGATCTCCATTTCCCGAAGATAATCCTTGACCATTTCAAATTTTTCCTTCATACGCACACCTCCTGACGGGTTAAGGTTGTTCTTCACATGGCGGTTGACGCCGAACGGTCAGGCGATCGTCGGGCGGTCCTGTGAGATGACGATCAGCAGATCCGTTTTATTGAGCGTGTATTCGTTGCCGGGATTGGCCTTCAGGTTCTTGCCCTCGGGATCCTCGACGCCGATGCAGAGCACGTTGTGGTCTTTTTTCAGCCGGCACATGGCGTCATAGAAGCTGGCGCCGGCCAGATCGGCGGGGACCGGAATTTTGTAAAGATCCTCTCCGTACCGGTTGCTCACCAGTTCGCTCACCATCCGGGTGATGCCGTGATCCAGGGCCGCCTGGACCAGCAGATTGGTGCTCAGCTCCCCCACCACGATGATCTCGTCGGCGGAGGCCATCTCGCAATACTCGACATTTTTCGGGTCCATCAACTCGACACAGGTGTAGACCGACGGGTTGAGGCTCTCGATGGTCAGGGTATTGAGGATGGTCTTGGCGTCCCGGGAGTAGGCGTCCAGCTTTTCGTCGGACAGCACTATCACCACCTTGGCCTCGGCGATGTTGGCCTTTTTCAGATTCTCCGAATTGACCTCGCCCCGGATGAAATAAAGGTTGGGATCATCCAGGGGTTTTTCGGCCAGTTCGGCGATGATGACGATGGACTCGTCCTCGCCGCATTTGGGATCGGCCCGGAGATCGGCGACGATCTCCACCCCCCTGTAGTTCCATCCGCAGATCAGAAAATGGTCTTTGACGTGGGTCGCTTTCATTCCCTTGCTCTCCAGAATCTTCGTCTCGATGAAGGCGCTGGCGATGGTGGCCGTCAGCACGCCCAGGAAACCGATGCCCATGACCATTACGGCCAGGCCGACAATGCGGCCGCCGGCCGAGACCGGCGAGATATCGCCGTACCCCACGGTGGTCATGGTCACCACCGACCACCAGAGGGCGTCCCCATACCGCATGTTTTCCTCGAAATAGACGAACCCCAGGGTACCCAGAAACAACACCACCAGGACGACAAGCAACACCCGGAACAGCTTCTCTCGTTTTAAAAACCCGATGATCTGTTTGAGGAAAAGGGTGATCCGGTCCATGGTCCGCCTCTTTAGAACCTTAATGTCATTCGCTGAACGTAAAAGGATTGCCCCAGGTTTCGGAAAACAGGATCTTCTCCATGGATTTCCGGGACCTCCCGGCGGGCGCCGCGTCGGCCGGATAACCGACGGCCAGCAGCGCCGGGACCTTCACGCCCCGGGGAATGTCGAGGATCGCCTTGACCTTTTCTTCGGCAAACCAGCCGATCCAGCATGTACCCAGCCCCAATTCCGTGGCTTTCAAAACCATGTGCTCCATGGCGATGCCCATGTCGATCTGATAGTATTCGGTTCCGGTAACCCTGGCGCCGATGCGGTTGGCGACGATGTCGAGCCGGGCGCAGCCGACCATCAGCAGGGGCGCCTGGGAAAGCCATTTATTGGGGATCACCGGCCGCATGGCGGTCTTGCATATCTTTTCAATGACCTCGGAACGGGTCACGGCGATGAACCGCCATGTCTGGCTGTTGCAGGCCGAGGGCGCCAGCCGGGCCGCCTCGACGATGGCCCGGATATGTTCCTCCGGCACGGGCCGGTCCTTGTCAAAGGCGCGGACGGACCGTCGCTCGCTGATGATCTGGTCGAGTGTCTTCATATCCGTCATCCCTTCGTTTTCTACATCACTTTATCGTTGTGATCAAGAAAATACTGATTTATCCGTTAAATGTCGTTCGGGAAGGTCGTCGGAAAATCACGCTTTACATTCCGCCGCCTTCCTGTTAAAAGCGTCTCCGTAAGCTATCGGAAACACCATTTTTTATCAATTTTTCCAAAAAAGAGGAGACACCATGGGAAAAGGAGACCAGCGGAGCAAACGGGGCAAGATCTGGCGCGGCACCAGCGGGAAAACGCGGCCCAAGAAAAAGAAGAACAAAGAAGCGAATGAGGACAAGTCCTCCCAGGAGGAATAGCGCCCCCGATTGTCCACCCGCTCCCCCGACATCGACGAATACATCGCCGCCCTGATCGCCTCGCCCCGCATGGGGGATCAGGTGGTCCATCACCGCCTGATCCCCGGCGAGCCGCCGCGCTACGGAGACGACGACATCCCCTGGCCGCCGGCCATCCGGGAGATGCTGAACCGGCTCTCCCTTCACCGGTTGTACACCCATCAGACAGAGGCCGTCCAGGCCGTCCGGTCGGGCCGCCACACCGTGGCGGCCACCCCCACGGCCAGCGGCAAGACCCTGATCTACAACCTCCCGTTTTTTGAAAAGCGTCTCAACCGCCCGACGGCCAAAGCCCTGTATATGTTTCCGTTGAAAGCTTTGGCCCAGGACCAGTTGGCCGGGTTCCGGCGCATGGCCGCCGCCTGCGGGGGGCTGTCGGCGCCCGCCGACATCTACGACGGCGACACCACCCCTTACCGCCGGAAAAAAATCCGGGACAATCCGCCGGCGGCCCTGATGACCAACCCGGAGATGCTCCACCTGTCGCTGCTCCCTTACCATCCCAAATGGCGGGGGTTTTTCCGGGATCTGAACCTGGTGGTGGTGGACGAGGTGCATACCTATCGGGGCGTGATGGGCTCCCATATGGCCCAGGTCTTCCGCCGTCTGCGGCGGATCTGCCGGTATTACGGGGCCGACCCGACTTTTGTGTTCAGCTCGGCCACGGTGGGAAACCCCGACGAACTAGCCCGGAAACTCACCGGGCTGGACGTCCATCCGGTCACCCGTTCCGGGGCGCCCCGGGGGCCCCGCCATCTGATCTTCCTGGACCCGCTCCAGGGTCCGGCCCAGTCGGCCATCCTGCTCCTCAAAGCGGCCCTCCACCGGGGATTGCGGACCATCGTCTACACCCAGTCCCGAAAGCTCACCGAACTCATCGCCATCTGGGCCGGGAACCAAGCCAAATCCCAGGGCCGGTTCGGCGACAAGATCAGCGCCTACCGGGCCGGGCTCCTGCCCGAAGAGCGGCGGGAAATCGAAAGACGCCTGTCCAGCGGGGATCTTTTGGCGGTCATCTCCACCAGCGCCCTGGAACTGGGCATCGACATCGGGGACCTCGACCTCTGCCTGCTGGTGGGCTATCCCGGCACCATCGTCGCCACCTGGCAGCGGGCCGGGCGGGTGGGCCGCTCCGGTCAGAGTTCGGCCCTGGTCCTTATCGGCGGCGAGGACGCCCTGGATCAGTATTTCCTGCGCCATCCCCAGGAACTGCTGGACCGTCCCCCGGAAACCGCCGTGGTCAATCCGGACAATCCCGCCATCTTGAAAAAGCACCTGGTCTGCGCGGCCGCCGAACTCTCCCTGGCCGCCGACGATCCCATCATCGGCGCCGAAGCGGCCCGGAAGGCGGCGGCGGACCTGGAGGCCGGGGGCGACCTCCTCCGGAGCGCCGACGGCGCGACCCTCTTCTCACGGGCCAAATCGCCCCACCGGCACATCAATCTCCGGGGCGCCGGGGGCCAGTACGCCATCGTCCGCGCGGAAACCGGCCGGCACAAGGGAGAGATCGACGAATACCGGGCCTTCCGGGAAACCCACCCCGGCGCCGTCTACCTCCACATGGGCAAAACCCATTTGGTGCAATCCCTGGACCCCGACACCCGGACGGTCACGGTGACCGAAACCGACGTCGAGTATTACACCAGGGTCCGGGGGAACAAGGATACGACCATCCTGGAGGTTTACGAGGAGACGCCGGTCCGGGCCACCCGGGTCTGCCGGGGGCGGCTCAAGGTGACCGACCAGGTCACGGGCTACGAGCAATGGCGGATCCACGGCCGGAAGAAGTTGAGGATCATCCCCCTGGACCTTCCACCCCAGACCTATGAGACGGAGGGAATCTGGTTCATCGTTCCACCGTCGGTCCAGAAAGCGACGGAAGCGGCCCGCCATCATTTCATGGGCGGGATTCATGCCGTGGAACATGCCGCCATCTCCATCTTCCCGCTCCTGGTCATGTCGGACCGGAACGATCTCGGCGGCATCAGCACGCCGCTACACCCTCAACTGGGGACCGCGGCCGTCTTTGTCTACGACGGCATGCCCGGCGGCGCCGGCATCAGCCACGGGGCCTTTTACCGGGCCGAAGGGCTCCTGCTCGCCGCCTTCAAGGCCATCGCCGACTGCGACTGCGAGACCGGCTGCCCCTCCTGCGTCCACTCCCCCAAATGCGGGTCCGGCAACCGGCCTATCGACAAGGCCGCCGCCCTGTTCGTTCTGAACGGCCTGCTGGAAAAAGCGGCGCCTGTCCAACCGATCCCGGCGCCGCCTTCCCCCCGGTCGGCGCCCGGGGTGCAACCGCCGCCCGCAGTCCGACCAGCGGCCCGGTACGGCGTCCTCGACATCGAGACCCAGCGCTCCGCCGACGAGGTGGGCGGGTGGCATCTGGCCGACCGGATGGGGGTTTCCTGCGTCGTCCTCTACGTCGCGGAAAGCGACGCTTATGAAGAATATCTGGAAAAGGATGTGGCGGCCCTGATGGACCGGCTGTCGCGGTTGGATCTGGTGGTGGGATTCAATATCCGGCGGTTCGACTACAAGGTGCTGTCGGGGTATGTCGATTACGATTTCCGCCGGCTGCCGACCCTGGACATTCTGGAAGAAATTCAGGGCCGGCTGGGCTACCGGTTGTCGCTGGACCATCTCGCGGGAGAAACCCTGGGCGCCAAGAAGAGCGCCGACGGCCTCCAGGCCCTGCGGTGGTGGAAGGAAGGGCGAATCCGGGAAATCATCGATTACTGCAAGCAGGATGTGGCCATCACCCGGGACCTGTTTCTCTTCGGCCGGGAGAAGGGGTATCTGCTCTTCCGGAACAAGGCGGGTCAGGCGGTCCGGGCGCCGGTGTCCTGGTAGGGGACCGTAGGGGCGAAAAATTTTTCGCCCCTGCAAAATTGGCCATCCTACCGATTTCGCACCGGCCGCACGGCCCCGCACTTGGTCAGTTCGATCTGGAGTTTGGACCAGGCTTTTTCGTGCTTTGTGGTGACGATGATCGCATTTTTGTTCCATCCGTGCCAGACCAGTTCGGAACTCCAGTACCAGGAGGCGTCGCTTCCCGGAAAGGGCGGGCTGATTTTATAGAGCCCGGCCAGTTCCTCCACCGTGGGCAGCCGCCAGTCGGTGTAGCCGCCGGTGTTAATCCGCGACACATATTCCCTGGCGCTGTCGAAGTCGATGCACCGCCCCAGTGAGATGTAGGAATCGACGGCCGCCCACATGAGGCCGGTCTTCCGGTCCACCAGGGTTCCGTCCCGGTCCGGCGCGAACCGACCCGTCTGCCGGGCCTGGGCCGTGATCCGCTGCTTTTCCCGCGCTATCCGGGCGGCCCGTTCCCGCCGTTCCTCCAGGGCCGCGTCCTGGGCATCTTTCCGGGCCTTCAGTTTGGCCAGTGCGTCCGATGCCGCCTCCAGATACTGCTGGGGGGGATTTCCGCCGATATAGGATGCCACCCGATCGATCCGGTCCGCGAGCCGGATCTGTTCGTTGCGGCTGTAGGCGATGACCCTGGCGAATTCCTGCTTCACTCGCTCCTCCGCCAGCCGCGCATCCACGCCCTTTTTCTCCTCCCGGAGTCCGGCCAGCACCTCGGTCGCCTCCTGGGTGTGGCGACCGCCGGGATACTCGGACATATAGCCCTCCACCCGGGCGATGCGATCATCGAGGCTGACGAGGCCGTCCCTGCTGTATTCCAGGGCCGTCTGCCACGCCTCTTCGGCCGCCAGAAAGGCCGCCTTCCGGTTTTCGATCCCGGCCACCTCCCCGGAGATCCGCTCCCGGAGATACCCAGGGGCTTCGGGATTGGCTTCCAGGTAGCTGACATAGACCTGTTTGGCCCGGTCGAAATCGTACATGCCCAGTTGTTCCCGGGCGGCATTGTCCAGGGCCGACAGGTCGGCTTCGTACTGCCGGCGCTTCTGGTATTTGATCCGCAGCCCCTTGACCTCCTCGGCTTGCTGAGTGCCCTCGAACCGGGCGATGAACGCATCGGTCAGCTGGATGCACTCGACCCAGTCCCGCCGGCCTTCGCAACCCGCCAGATCCCTCTTCAACCGGCTGTAGTAGGCGTCCACCAGCTGGATGATGAGGTTCCGGACTTCGTCGAAGTGCCGGCCTTCGGGGTGCAGGCGAACATATTTATTGTAGGCCGCGATCTTATGGTTGTAGTCCCCCTTTTCCGCGTCCGCCCGCATCTTCTGGAAATCCCGGTCGTCGATGAGCCTGGGGATCTCTTCCCTGGCCTTTTTGATCTCGGCGGCATGGGCGCCCTTGGGATACTGATCCAGGTACCAGTCGTAGGCATTCAGGGCCTCTTCGTATTTCCCGGCCGCGTAGAGCTTTTCGATATCCGCCATGGTGGCCGCATAATCCTGCTCTTCCATCTGGCGGCTGATGTCGGTAAGAAAACCTTGGGCCTGGGATGCGTATTCCGTCTGCCCGTAGCGGGCGATGAACGTCTTCAGTTCTTTCCGCTTCCGTTCCAGGGGGATGTCGGATTTATAGCGCTGTTCCACCTGGTCGAAGGCGCTTTCGATCCGGCCGGCCTTGACCATGTTCATGGTGAAGACGCCGATGTAGATCGCGCCGATCACCACCAGGAGCGCCGCCGCCGCCATCCCCCATAAAGCGGGGCTTTTGGGGTTCAGCTCGACGGTCCATTTCTCCATGATCAGGATCTTGCCCGACTTCCGGGTGATGAAGGGGATCTTCTCCTCGATGGACCATTTTTCCTTGTGGCAGTACTGCTTGATGTACTCGATGGCCTCCTCGAAGTCCATGCCGATGCGCATGGCCTCCCGGACCAGGATCTCGAAGGCCTCGCTTTTGATCTTGCCGCCGATGGCCGCCACCCGTATGGCCTGGTTGAACTCCGCCAGCTTGGTCAGGTTCCGGGTCATGTCGTAGGCGTTCCGACTCTTGGGGGACCGGAAGATGACAATGCAGTGGCCGGCCAGGGCGCCGCCGGCGGTGGCTACGGCGTCCTTCTGGCCCGTGCGGCGGATCTCCACCTCCTTTTCCCGGGCCACTTCCTGGAGGATCTCCAGGGGGGCGTTGACCGGCATGTCGAGAAACTCGTAGAGGGAGGACGCCCCCACGATCTTGAGGTTGTCGTCGATGTGTTTGACCAGGGTGCTGTCCAGGGGTTTGGACCGGCGGGCCTTGGATTCCGAGTCCTTTTTGATGGGGCATTCCAGCCGTTCGAGGATCTTGCTCTCTTTGATGTTGTAGATCCGGGAGAGTTTGGTGATGGCCCCTTCGGTGATGAATCCCCGCTTTTCGCTGCACTGGAGCAGGTACTGATCGATCTCCAGGAACCGGTCGTCTTTTTTCTTCCGGATCCGCTCCCGGACCTTGTCGGGACCGATGGCCAGTTTCTTGGCCAGGGCCTTGACGGCCTTGTCGTTGTCCTTGCCCGACCGGAGGAGTTTCTCGATCTCGGCGTCGATCCGGAAGACCACTTCGTTCTTCCGGACCCGCTCCTTGACCATCGCCTCGTCCACCTCGTCGATCCGGGCCAGTTCCGAGATCTCCTTGGGGGTAATCTTCCCCTTGGCCATGAGAAGCCGGATATGGCCGTCGATCCGCTCCTCTTTACCGGACTCGGATTTTCTGACCGTCTCCCGGGCCGCCTCGGCCTCCTGCATCCGGAGCTTGGGACTGGAAAAGACCCGCTTAATATCGGGCAGCATGGCGATATGCCGCTTGGCATCCATGGCTTTGGTGGGATGGTTCCGGAGCCGGCTCCACTGGGCCTGTTTTTCCTTGAGGGCCGCCTGGATGACTTTCAGATCCTGCTCAGGGGGATCGACGGACAATCCCAGCAGCAGATAATAATTTTCCCTCTCCATAATATCGCTCTTCAATATCGCTATTCGGTTGAGTGGCGGGTTGCGAGTGTTTTTTCAGGATACAACAAGACCGCTGCTCCGCGCCTTGGCGGCCTCCAACTCTTCTCCGCCGATCACCGACTGGGTGTCGATGGCGACGTCGACCTTCTTCTTGGAGGCGGTGGGCTCGATGGCGCTGATCTCCAGCCGTCCTTCCTCGTTGAGTTTGAAGGTGATTTCGATGGGGGTGTCCGCGGCCAGGCCGCCGGGCAGCTGCAGCACCGCCGTGCCGATCTCCACGGCCTCGTGAAGGGGCGTCATGATGTCGGTGGTGTCGTTTTCCATGATCTGGATGGAGACCGCCTCCTGGTCCGCGGCCGCCGTGCCGAAGCTCTTGGTGATGACGTTGGGCACATCGGTGTTTTTGAGGATGAGGTTGAAGACGACCTCTTCGTCTTTGGAGTTGACGGCGATGATGCCGAAACTCTTGCTGGCGACATTGGTCACCCGGACCCGACTCAGCCGGACGTCGGCCGGCCGGAGGTTCTCGTTTTCGGATACCAGCTGCTCGACCTCTTCCAGGACATCATCGATCTCGAACTCTTGGGTCTCCTTGGCCGATTTCGGGTTGTCCCGCTCCCGCCGCCGGGTCACTTTCCGTTTCAGGCCCTCGTTCATGGCCAGCTTCAGGCCATAGATGGCCGCGCCTTTGGCCACCGCCTCGTCGGGGTCGAACATCCGGGGCTTGACGCCGAATTCCTTTTGAATCCGGGCCCCCACCTGGGGCATCCGGGTGGCGCCGCCCACCATGATGATCTCGTCGAAATTCCAGTAGCCCTTTTTCTTGGCCTCTTCCAGCATTTCGTGGGTCAGGGCCGCGGTCCGTTCCAGGAGGTCCTGGGTGATCTCGTGGAATTTGCGCCGTTCCAGGGTCACCTTGACCCGTTCGCCCCCGTGGGTGATAAGGATGGGGGTCTTGTCCCGGTGGGAGAGAACCTTTTTGGCCTTTTCCGCCGACAGGAGCAGATCCTGGCATGTATCGGGGTCTTCCAGGATGTCTTCGGTGGATTTGGTCGCGTTCTGGAACTCCTGGACGAGATAGGCGACGATCCGGTCGTCCCAGTCCTTGCCCCCCAGGTTGTGGTCGCCGCCGGTGCAGATCACCTCGATGGCGCTCGACTGGATCTCGATCATGGTGATGTCGAATGTGCCGCCCCCAAGATCGTAGACCAGGACCACCCGCTCGTCCTTGACCTCCATGGTGCCGTAGGCGATGGCCGCGGCCGTGGGCTCGTTGATGATCTGGCGCACGTTGTAGCCCGCGATCTCGCCGCACCGCCGGGTGGCTTCCCGCTCGTTGATGCCGAAATAAGCGGGGCAGGTGACGACCACGTCTTCGATCTTCTCCCCCAAGTGTTTTTCGGCGTCCTGGACCAGTTTCCGGATGATGAAGGAGGAGATCTCCTCGGCCCGGAAGGTCCGGCCGTTGTGTTCGAACACGAAATCGGCTTCCCCCATGGACCGCTTTACGAAACTGACCACGTCGTGGGGGTAGAGCTTGGAACTCTCCTTGGCCACCTCTCCCACCACGATGCTGTCGCCGTCGAAAAAGACCACCGACGGGGTGATGGGCTGGTTTTCGGAATTGGGAACCACCACGGGTTTGCCGTAATCGTCCATATAGGCGATGGAACTGTAGGTCGTGCCCAGATCGACTCCGAATATCCTCTGATATTCACTGCTCATTCACAGACTCCCAAAAGGCTGAAACTCGGTTCGTTGCTGTCCGGACGCCCGCTCATCCGCTCGGCGTTTCCTTGTAGACATAGGCTTTCACCATCTCCGGGCGGATCACCTGCCCCTCCCACTCGTAACCGGGGCGGAGGCTTTCGGCCACGGTCTTGTCCTTCTCCTTGTCGTCGGTCGTCAATGTCTTGAGGACCCGTTGACGGCCGGGATCGAACCCGTTCCCTTCGACGGTGAAGGGCTTGACCCCCTGGCGGAAGAAAAGGTCCTCCAGATCCGACGGGATCCCCTTGAGGAGGTCGAGGATCTTCAGAGGATCGATTTCGGACGGCGTCTGGCGCTGGTAGTGATCCACCAGCTTCCGGATGTTGTCGATGATCTGAATGATGTCCATGATGATGGACTGGACGTATTTTTTCAGAAAATCGCTTTTGTATTCCTGGAGATCGTCATGGAGCTTGTCGATGATGGCGTTTTTGTGGGCGTCGTATTTCAGCTTGCTCTCGAATTCAGATCGGATCCCGGCCATCTCCCGGTCGATCTTTTCCAGGCCCATCTCCAGGGATTCGCTGGAGACCGACGCCACCGGCGCCGGTTGCGGGGCCGCCGATTCCCGGGCGGCGCCGCCCCCGCCCCCCTTCCGCCGCTCGTCCAGCAGGGCGCCGTGGAGGCGGTCGATGACGTTGCTCTTCTGGGCGTCGTACTTGAGCTTGGTCTGGAAATCGGCGTAGAGTTTGTCCATCTGCCGTCCCAGCCCTTCCATCTTTTCGGAAAGAGACCCGACGATGGTTTGCAGGGCCTCGGCCTCGGCGGCCGGTTCAAAAGCCGCCTGGGACGGAAGGTCTGAATCCTCCTCTTCCGCTTCGGACTCGCCGTAAACGGTCTGGGCGTCCAGCACGCTGCTGATTACCGAGATAAACCCCGTAACCCGGCCCTGGGCGTCTGGCCGGTAGTTCCAGTCCACCTGGAGCTTGAGGATCTTTCCGTTCTTCCGGATGTACTCCCCGGTCCAGGGGAAGGGCGCGTATTCGCCTTCGGCGATGCGGGTGAGGTATTCGGTGAGGCGGTCCCGCTCGACGTCGTTGGCCAGCAGATCCCATATCTGACGCCCTTTCAGTTCGCCCGTTTTGTAGCCGAGAATACGACAGAAGACCTCATTAATATAGGTAATAATGCCGTAAATATCGATCTCCTGGATGGCGTAGAGGTTGGTCTCCAGCAGGGCCCGGTAGCGCTTTTCGGTTTCGTGGAGGGCCCGCTCCGGCCACCGCTGCTCGTCGCCCAGCTCTTGTTCAAGGGTTTCCAGCTCGCTGATCCGCCGCCGGCATATTTCCAGCTCGCTGATAAGCTGTCCCTTGGTTTTGTATTTGTCTCTCATACTGCTCAATGGGTTCCTATCCCTTCGGATAAAAAAAAGCGATTAAATGGAGGTGGATGCGGGCCGGAACAAAGCATGGATGCGATGTTTTGACCATTGAAATTATAGGGTATCGCCATGGGGGTGTCAATAAGAAAGGTTTGTATGGACCATTGACGAATCCCCCGTTATGGGGTAACCATAAAAGGGTGAACCATTGGCGCGACGAACCCGCGTCCGCGGTGGACGCGGTTGGACGAACCCTAAAGAAGAGATGGAGGCAGCGATGAAGAAAACTAACATGTGGCGGGTGCTGGCGGCGATGCTGCTGACGATGGGATTGACCGTTTCAGCCCAGGCCGATGTGGCCGAAATGGCGCCGGAAGACACGGAGATCCTGATCCGACTGCCCAGCGTCGAAACCCTCTTCAAACATCTGGCGGTGACGGAGAATTCCATCCTCGGCCAGCCCATAGAAGACCTGGACGAGGCCAGGGAGACGCTGGGCTTCAATCCGCTGAAGCTATCCGAACTCAGGGCCCGGGGCCTCGACACCAGCCAACCCTTCGGTCTGCTGGTGGATTCCCTTGACCTGTCCGCTGAAACCGAGGAGCCTTCCTTAAACGGGGCCGTCTTTCTGCCGGTGACCGACGCCGGCAAGGCCATTGACGCCCTCAAGGCCATGATTTCTAAAGAAACCCCGGACATGAAATGGTCCAAAGACGGCGATCTGACGGTCTTCAAAGGAGAGGGGGGAGACGGCATGGGCTACATGCTGCCCAAGGCCGGCCATCTTTTCATCGGGGCCGCGCCCAAAAAGGACGCCAAGCCCTTCATGCAGCGGATCGCCAAGACAAAAAAAGGGCTCGCGGCCGACGACGCTTACGAAAAAGTGGCCAAGCAGATGCCCCCCAGGCGGGAGATCTTCGCCTATGTGGACGCCGCCGCCATCGTGAGCCGGAACCTGGAGGCCATCAAGAAACTCTCCAGGGAATCCGCCGGGGAGACCTCCGGGCCCGACATGACCCAAAACCTCGACTACCTCAAGGAGTGGACAGGGGCCGGGGCCGGCGTCGATTTCGACACCAAGGATCTGATCGTCGATTCCGTCATCAACGTAACGCCGGGCGCCAAGAGCCTGTCCGTGATGAAGGACGTCCGGTTCGACAAAGGGATCGTGATGGGCATCAAGGAGGCGCCGGTGATGCTCCTCTCCTTTGCGGTCAATCCCCGGCAATACTACGACATGATCATGACGTCCCTTGCCGATGAGAAGCGCCAGGCATTCCAGAACAACCTGGAGGAGATCAAGGCCGGCTTCGGCGTCGATCTGGTGAGCGACGTCATCGACAACCTCGCCGGCAACCTCAACCTGGGGATCTACGACGGCCTCAGCATCAACATGGCCAACTACAACGCCCTCCTGAGCCTCAACCTCAAAGACGGGGCCAAGATGGAAAGGGTCATCGAAACCGCCATCTCCAAGCTGCCGCCGGAACAGCAGTCCATGGTGGTCAAAACCACCGTCGGGGCCCAGGAATCCTACATGATCAGCCTCATGGGGATGACACAGCTCTTTCTGGGCGTCAAGGACAACAACCTCATCGTGGCATTAGGCAAACCCATGTACGAAAAGGCCCTGGCCGCCGACATGAAAACCGGCTTCCTGACCACCCTCAAGGATCCCCATCTGGTGGACACCCTCAAATCCGACGCCGCCAGCATCTTCTACCTCGATTCACAGGAGACCTTCAAGGCGGTCAAAAACTTCTCCGCCTTGCTCCAGCAGTTCAGCAAGGATCCCTCCAAGCCGATCATCGACGACACGGTGACCAACGCCGTCAACCAGTTCGATTACCTGCTCAGCTCCAGCCAGGTGGATGGCGAGAGCATCTTCTCCAACCTCACCGTCAAGACCAATTTCGTCGGCTCCTTCTTCCAGGGCATGCAGAATGTCGTGGAGAGCTTCGAGAAGGCGGAAATGGAAGACGACGAGGAGGAGGAGGATGATGATGATGATGATGAGGAAACCGATTAGGGGCGCATGATCGTAAACCCCGCCGGGGCCCGCCCGGTTGAGGCATTCGATTTTATAATGGCCTGGGATATCGCATCCCAGGCCATTTTTATATCCCGGAGTTCTATTCGCCGGCCCGCCGGACGCTCCGGATAAAGCACCGGCCGCCGCCCTTTGCAGGCGGCTGATTCAGGGTCGTAGAATTTCCTCCCGATGCGCCAATTCCCACCCGTTGAACACCAGCGCCAGCTTTTTCACGGCAACATGCTCTGGTATCCGCGCAACCCGCTCATCTTCCGAATACCGTTCCAACTGATGTCTCGCTTCATCGATGTTTTCCCGCAGGAGGGCGTCGCTGAATTCGCCCCGGGAGATGTATTTAAGCTCGATCAGGTAGCCGAATTTCATGTCCGGAAACCGGGCCAGAAACGGCTCCAGCCATATGTCGGCGAATCCTTTGTTCATCTCCTGTTCGGACCGGGTCAGGAAAAAATCCGTCACGTTCAGGTAGGCCAGCAGGAAGCCCTGTATGACCTTTTCGCCCTGGAGATAATCCCGCACCGAGGTCTGCCGTTTTACCTCTTCGGAAAGGAAATCGAACACTTCCCGCCATTGCCCCCGATACGCCATGGCGCGGATTAAATGTGAGAATTCAACGAGGTTGACGCGAAAAATGTCGATGTCGTTGAATCCGTCCCGAAGATAGCCGTACATCAGTTTAAGCACGGCGCGGTTGGGAATGCGGAGCAAAGGCATTCCTTCACGAATTCCATCAAAGGAAAGCAAGCCGAAAAAAAACAATAGAGATGCAAAATTGACCCGCTCGGTCAGGCGTTCAAGGGGAAAACTCAGGGCGATGTCGCTCACGGTTTCCTCGTTTTCCATGATCTGTTTCAACTGGCTGAAATTGCCGTTCAATCGCTGATCGGTCAGAATCAGATGGCGCAGCTTGCCGTAATCGATGCGGATGTTCTGGTCGATCAGGTTGTCGGGAATCCCATTGGTTTTCAACAGTTCTTTTACGAAATACAACACCATGTCGGAATTGAACACTTGCTGGTCCGCGGATTTGGAAAACCGATAATTGTTGTACCATTCCTTCATGATCGATAAACACGCTTCCAGATCCTGGCTTACGCCCCCCGCTTCCGCGTAATAATTCAGAATTGCTTGGGTTTCCTTGACATCGAATCCCATCATCGAATTGAACCGCGCGTCAACGCTGATATTTTCCCCGATGTTGAACCCGCTGGTGACGTCGTCCATGACAATGGGGGAGACGCCTGTGATGAAGAGTCTGGAAAGCCCGGCGTTGCTTCGGGACGTCCCGCCTTTCAGCAGGTTGAAAAAATAACGGAAAAATCCCGGCCCGTGGGTCAGTTTTTTGTAGGCGCTTTCTCCGGCGGCGCTGAGGATGGTGTTGGCGAAGTTATCATACTCGTCGATCAGCAGGTAGATTTTGAGGTTGTTTCTGAAGGAGTGGAACACAACCTCCCTTAGCTGATCCGCCGTGGTTTCACGGGATAGAATGCGCCGTCGCGCTTCTTCATCGAAAAAGGATCGATACCTCTCCAGAAAATCGTGGATCACCGTCTTCCCATTGGCCTCGAAGGATTGATCCACAAACCGGACATCCGGGTTTATCATGGAAAAATTGAAGGTGAGGATCAGGTAGCTGTTTCTCTCCCCGGTGGGACGTTGACCGATATAGGTTTCCCTGAACAGTTCCTGGAACCGATCGGTTTTGTTGATGTCGTAATAATTCTCCAGCACCGAGACCCACAGGGATTTTCCGAACCGTCTCGGCCGGATAAGGAAAATGTAATACGCGGCGGCTTCCAGTTGGGGGATGAACGCCGTTTTATCCACATAATAAAGGTTATCGCATTGGATTTTTTCGAAATCCGCGACGCCGTAGGGGATTCGTTTAAAGCCGCTAGCAGTCATGACCTCATCCTTATTTTTCCGATATCCGTATCCGACCAGGCCGACCCGGCCCCGCCATCCTTGCCATAGCCGCCGTTTGGCGGCCGCGTCTAACGCGCCGTAAACCCCGCCGGCCCCCGATACTGATGCGCGATGGGATACCGCCTTCCGTATCCAAATGCCTTGGAGGTCACCTTCAGGCCCGGGGGCGCCTGCTGGCGCTTGTACTCGTTCCGGTCCACCCGGGCCGCCACCTCCGCCACCAGGGCCGGATCATACCCGGCGGCGGCCAAGGTCTCCGCGCCGGTAAACTCCTCGATGTATTTCTTCAAAATCTTGTCCAGGTCCTCGTAGGGGGGCAGGTCGTCCTGGTCGGTCTGGTCCGGCTTCAGCTCCGCCGACGGGACCTTGTCGATGATTCTCCGCGGGATGATCTCCCGTTCCCGGTTGATGTAACGGGACAGTTCCCAGACCAGGGTCTTGGGCACGTCCGAAATCACCGACAGACCGCCGTTCATGTCGCCGTAGAGGGTGCTGTACCCGATGGCCATCTCCGATTTGTTGCCGGTGGAGAGCACCAGATGGCCCTGGGCGTTGGAGATCCCCATGAGCAGCGTTCCCCTGATCCGGGCCTGGAAGTTCTGTTCCGTCACCCCGGGATCGTTCTCCTTGAAATCCGGGGAGAGGACATTGGTGAAGGCCGTGAATATCTCGTCGATGGGGATCTCCCGGTACCCGACGCCCAGGTTGTCGGCCAGTTGGCGGGTATCGGTGAAATTGTCCCCGCTGGTGTACCGGGAGGGCATGAAGACGGTCAGGACGTTTTCCGGGTCCAGGGCCCGGGCCGCGATATAGGCGGTCAGGGCCGAATCGATGCCGCCGGACAGGCCGATCACCGCTTTGGAAAACCCGCATTTCCGGACGTAGTCCCGGACGCCCAGGACCAGGGCCTTGAGGATGGCTTCGGGTTCCGTTTCGGAACCGGGCGCAATGTCGCCGGTCATGGCGTCCAGGTCAACCACCACCAGGGCTTCTTCAAAATCCGGGGCCTGGGCCGCGATCTCGCCGCGCGGATCGAAAGCGCCGCTGGACCCGTCGAACAAAACGCTGTCGTTGCCCCCCACCTGGTTGGCCAGGACCAGAGGAACCCGATGTTTTTTGGCGATGGAAGACAGAAGTCGCCGCCGGAAATCCCGTTTGCCTAGATGATAGGGGGAAGCCGAGACGTTGACGATCAGATCCGCCCCGTTCCTGACCAGTTCCGTCACCGGATCCAGGGGATAGTACCGCCGTTTGAAGACGTCGGTGTCGTTCCATACGTCCTCGCAGACCGTCAGTCCGATGCGCCGGCCCTTGTAGTCGTAGACCGAAAAATCGTCGCCGGGCTCGAAATACCGACGTTCATCGAAGATGTCGTAGGTGGGCAGAAGCCGCTTATAGGCGGTATGGAGGATTTCTCCGTCCTCGAAGTGGACGGCAGCGTTGAAGAGATTGTTCCCCACCTCTCCCGGATTGGGTTCGGCGTATCCGCAGATCACCCCGATGCCCCTTATCCGCTCTCTCAGCCGCCTCAGGCAGGCGAGGTTGGTTTCCACGAAATCGCGTTTTTCCAGCAGGTCCCGGGGCGGATACCCGGTGACGGCCAGCTCCGGGAAGATCACCAGATCGCACCCCCGGGCCTTGGCCTTTTCCGCGTAATCGATAATCCGCTGGAAATTATAGTTGAAATCCCCGATAACCGGATTAACTTGCGCCATGGCGATTTTCATGATAATGAATCCCCTTTTTTTCGATTTTCATTCCAAGACAGGCGACAGCCGGGCGGACATTCTCCGCTTTTACCATAAGCGCGGTCCTTTGAAAACGGGGGAGCGTGCGGAGAGGCGTTTCGATGAAATTATTCGACAGCCATTGCCATCTGGACGACCGGTCCTATGGGAAAGATCTGGAAACCGTGATCCGGGGGGCCGCGGCGGCCGGGGTCGGCGGCCTGATGATCGTGGGCATCAACCGGGAAAGCGCCCATAAGGTCGTGTCGATCGCGGAATCGATCCGGGGCGGCTTCGCGTCGGTGGGGGTTCACCCGCACGACGCCATGGACTGCGATGAGGAGACGCTGGCCGAACTGGCGGCCCTGGCCCGAAACCCGGTGGTCCGGGCCTGGGGCGAGACGGGCCTCGATTTCAACCGGATGCGCTCCCCCAAGCCCGACCAGGAAAAATGGTTTGTCCGCCAACTGGAGACCGCCGCATCCCTAAACCTGCCCCTGATATTCCACGAGCGGGACAGCGAGGGCCGGTTCCTGGAGATATTGAAAACCCACTGGTCCCCCGAACGACGCGGGGTGGTCCATTGCTTCAGCGGAAACCGTGAGGAGCTGACCGCCTGCCTCGACCTGGGCCTGTTCATCGGGATCACCGGCATCCTTACCATCCAAAAGCGAGGGGAAGCCCTGCGAAAAATGGCGCCCCTCATTCCGGCGGACCGCCTCCTGGTGGAGACCGACGCCCCCTACCTCACCCCGGCGCCGGAAAAGAACAAAACCCGCCGCAACGAACCCGCCTTTGTTAAATCGACGCTGTTAAAACTGGCCGAGTTGCGGGGCGAAGACCCGGAATGGCTGGCCGATGCGACATGGGAGAATGCCTGCCGGGTTTTTCGATTGGATCCGTCGGATTTTGATCGTGGATAGTATCCACTATCCACTAATTCCTCGCCATCAACCGCGACACCGCCCCCTCCAGTCCGTCCAGGGACAGCGCGAACATGGGAAAGATCTGACGGATGAGCATGATGGTGCGGGTGTAGGGCCACATCCGCTCGGGGACCGGGTTGAGCCAGACGCAGTGGGGGAACGTGTCGGCCAGGAACCGGAGTTGTTCGATGCTGGGCCGGCCGGAGCGCTCTTCCAGGTGGATGGAACCGTCCGTGGCCATGAGTTCGTAGGGGGCCATGCTGGCGTCCCCCAGCACGATGAGCCGGGTCTCCCGGTCCATGCGGCTGAATTCCGTCAGCGGTTTGGGCTTCCGGCGCCGGGCAGGGTCCTCCCAGAGGTTGTCGTAAACCGTGTTGTGGAAAAAATAGGTCCGGGTCTCCTTGAACTGGGCCCGGGCGTAATCGAACAGGGTCTGGACCATGGGGATGTAAGGGTCCATGGACCAGCCGCCGTTGTCGATGGCCAGGATCACCTTGAGCCGGTCCTTTAAGCTCTGCTCGAAGACGATCTCGATCTCCCCGGCGTTCTTCATGGTCCTGTAGATCGTCTCGTCAACATTGATCTTGTCCTTGGGACCGGCCGGCTGCATGTTGCGCAGCCGCTTGAGGGCCTCGCCCATCATGGAAGGGGTCAGGGGGCCCTGGCGGGAATAATCCCTGTATCGCCGGTCCATGGCCACCTTGACCGCCGACTTGTTCCGGGACATGCCGCCCACCCGCATCCCGCCGGGATGATAGCCGGAGTGGCCCGTGGGCGACGTGCCGCCGGTTCCGATCCATTTGCTCCCTCCCTGATGGCGCTCGGTCTGCTCCTTGAGCCGTTCCTTGAAGTACTCGATGAGTTCTTCGGGGGACATTTTGCTCAGTTCGGATTCGTCGGCGCCCATGGCCCGGGCCACGGTTTCAGGATCTTTGAGCCATTCCTCCAAAAGGTTTTTCGCCATTTCGTCGATCTCGAAATCGGTGAAATCCGGCAGTTCGGCGCCCTCGAAATAATGGGCGAAGATCCCGTCGTAGAGATCGAAATACCGTTCGCTTTTGACCAGAATGGCCCGGGCCGCGGTGTAAAACTCGTCCACGGACTGGATCAGCCCCCGGCTCAGGGCCCGGTGGAGGGTCAGAAACGAGGTGGGGCTGACCGGCACGCCAGCTTCCCGCAATTTGTAGAAGAAATCGATAAACATGACGGGTCCTAAAACCGGCGGCGGCGATTG
>JAABTM010000298.1 GCA_011389855.1 Desulfobacteraceae bacterium | reverse complement strand
CTCTTGTCGATGGTGGGATTGAGGGTGAGGGTCGGAATCGAGGCCATCACCGCGCTCCGGTGGCCCGATCCGCCTGATAGCATTGTTTTTCCACGTGCTGCTTGTTTTTATCGTCCCAGACGGCTTCGTTCTCGTGGATGAACTTGGGGCCGCCCTCCCAGGCGCCGCAGGCCGCCACCACGGTTTCGCCCATTTCGAATTTCCGGCCGCATGCCGGACATCCTTCTGCGTTGAGCTGTCCCATTTTTTCAAGATCCATTATCATCTTGCCGCCGGCTGGCGTTGACATGGTCATGGCGTCCTCCTTCTTTTACAGTTTTTCTTCGAAGGTTCCGGAAAGGCCCGGATCGCAGGCGCCCTCGTCTTCGTTGGAACGGGTCGCCTCTGGGTTGCCGGGCTGGATGCAGTATTCCAGGTCTTCGGTCGATTCCTTGTCCGCATCCTTGGTGATCTTGCTGTCTTCGGTCGGTTTTTCTTTTTCGGTCATGATCGCGCTCCTTTCGATATGCCGCGTCTCCGCAACGGGTAATCCTACCCTGCCACTATCCCACGGACGGCCGCCGGGTGCAATCGGGTGAAGACCGTATTATCGGCCGTGCAACACCCCATCGGCGGCGCGCGGTCCGCTATCCTTTTTGGCCGCCGTTTCCTTTTTGCTTCGCCAGGGCTTCCAGTTTTTCCCTGATGTCGGTCAACAGCCGCTCATGTTCGGCCAGTTTTTGGTCGATGCCGGCCAGTTGCCGGCAGTGGCGTTCTTCGAACTTGTCCTGCTGGGTGGTGTGCGCTTCTTGGGACTCCCGACCCCGTCGATAGGCCTTCCAGAGTTCGACGGCGATGAACGCGGCCGTGCCGAAGGCCGCGCAGATCCCCAGATTGGCGAGATCCAGCGGTACGATTTTCAGGAAGGTGTGGGCATAGGGCACATAGAGGATGGCGATCTGGATGGCCAGGATGGACAAGCACATCCAGAGCAGCGTCGGATTGCCGAAGAGCTTGAGGGAAAAGAAGGACTCCCGGTCCGACCGCATGGCCAGGGCCTGGCCGATCTGGAGAAAGGCGATAAGCGTGAAGATAACCGTCTGCCATTCCCGGTCGCCCAAGTAATGGAAATACCAGGCGCCCACGCCCAGGGCCACGGCCCCGATCACGACGCCCACGATAAACACCTGCTGGACCCCGCCGCGACTGAAGACGCCTTCATCGGGTCTCCGGGGGGGACGGGTCATGGTGTGGGGTTCCGGAGGCTCCACGCTCATCCCCAGGCCCAGAAGACCGTCGGTGATCAGGTTGAGCCAGAGAAGCTGAAGCGGCATGAGGGCCAGGGAGATGCCGAAGAGCGGCGCGCACATCATGACCAGCACCTTGCCGGCGTTGCCTGCGATGGAGTATTTGACGAACCGGCGGACGTTGTCGCCGATGACGCGGCCTTCCTCGACAGCGGCCACGATGGTGGCGTAGTTGTCGTCCAGGAGGACCATGTCCGCCGCCTCCTTGGAGACGTCTGAGCCGGTGATGCCCATGGCCACGCCGATGTCGGCGTTCTTCAGGGCCGGGGCGTCGTTGACCCCGTCGCCGGTCATGGAGGCGATCTCGCCGTTGCGCTGGAGGGCCCCGACGATTTTGAGTTTATGCTCGGGCGACACCCGGGCGAAAACCGATACATCCTTCACCGCCACGGCCAGTTCCCGTTCGGTCATCTTGTTGAGTTCCGGCCCGCTCAGGATCCGGTCGTTGTCGGCGATCCCCAGTTCCTGGGCGATGTTGAGGGCGGTCAGGGGGTGGTCGCCGGTGATCATGATGGGCCGGATCCCGGCGGTCCTGCACTTGTCCACCGCGGCTTTCACCTCGGGGCGGGGGGGGTCGATGAGGCCGAACAGACCCACGAAGACCAGATCTTTTTCGTCGTCTATGTCCACTTCGCCGGGATCGGCGTCCATGAATCGAATTCCCAGCCCCAGCACCCTCATGCCGCGTTCCGTGAGGGTTCTGTTGTCCGAGAGGATCTGGTCCCGCATCCCGTCGTCCATCTCCCGGACGCCGTCCCCGGTCATGACTTTGGTGGCGATCTCCAGCAGCGGGTCCACGGCGCCCTTGGTGACGGCGATGTGGGCGTTTCCGTCGTCCAGCAGCGTTCCGAAGCGGTTGGGCAGGTCGTCCCTGTTTTCCGGGAGGTCGTGAAACGTGGTCATCCGCTTCCGGTCGGAATCGAAGGAGAGTTCATGGGTTCTCGGAAACTGCTTCTCCAGCGTCGGGAAGCTGAGGCCGGCCCGGGTGGCGGCCAGCCGCAAAGCCCCTTCGGTGGGGTCGCCTTTGGTTTTGATCCGGTCGTTTTCCGGGTCTTTTTCCAGCCGGGCGTCGTTGCACAGGGCGCCGCCCGCCAGCAACAGCAGGGCCCGATCCGGGACGGTTTTGAACCGTTCCCCGTCATGGGTTTCCAGCGAGGGGGCTTCTGGTTCTTCGAGGCTGGAAAGCTCGAACCGGATGTCCGGCAGCACCACCTCCGTCACCGACATCCGGTTCTGGGTGAGGGTGCCGGTCTTGTCGGTGCAGATGGTGGTCACCGAGCCCAGGGTTTCCACGGCCGGCAGCTTGCGGACCAGGGCGTTCCGGGACAGCATCCGCTGGGACCCCAGGGAGAGGGTCAGGGTGACCACGGCGGGCAGCCCTTCGGGCACCACCGCCACGGCCAGGGAGACCGCCACCAGGAACATCTCCTTCAGGGCCTGATCCAGAAAAAAATAACCGATGGCGGCCACGATGACGGAGACCACGATGCCGCCGGCGGCGAGCATCTTGCCAACGTTGTCCAGCTCCTGCTGCATGGGGGTCCGGCCCGTCTCCCCCTCCTGGATCATGGCGGCGATGTTGCCCATTTCGGTGGCCATCCCGGTCTCCACCACGAGCCCTCTGGCCCGGCCGCTGTTGACCACCGTGCCGGAAAAGGCCATGTTCTTCCGATCCCCCAGCGCGGGGTCTTCCTCGTCGATGGGCCGGGCATGCTTGTTGACCGATTCCGATTCGCCGGTCAGGGCCGCCTCGTCCACCTTGAGGTCGTTGACCTCCAGAAGGCGCAGGTCCGCCGGAACCACGTTGCCCGCTTCCAGATAGAGGACGTCCCCCGGCACGAGTTCCTTGGCGGAGATCTCCACATCCTCGCCGCCCCGACGGACCCGCACCTCGGGCACCGCCATCTCCCGCAAGGCCGCCATGGCCCGGTCCGCCCGATAGTCCTGCACAAAGCCTAGGATGGCGAAAAGCAACACGATGGCCATGATGGCGCCGGCCTCCAGATAGTCGCCGATAAAGCCGGAGATGGCCGCCGCCACAATGAGGATGATCACCATGGTCTGGGCGAACTGCTCCAGCAGAATGAACCAGGCGCCGCGGGTCCCTTTTTCCTCCAGTTCGTTGGAGCCGTGGGTTTCCAGGCGCTGCTTGGCCTCCGCGGCGCTCAACCCGTGGGGGACGCTGTCCAATTTTTCCAAAACCGCTTCAGTTGTCAGCCGATGCCAACCCGTCATCTTTTCATTCTCCCGATCATTTAACACATCATGAACATTTGGCCCCAACGGCGCAATACATGGAAGGGTGTATCTTTATTTTCTGGTCCAGGTCGGGATGTTTCATTTGCATTTTTTTGATATGATTTGATTAAACAATGCAAAGGTTCAGCAAGCCCATTGGCGTGTGGATCGCAACGGCGACGGAGCCGGCTTTGTCAAAGCGATGATGGCGGACCCGATACGCCGCGGTCTTCTTGTCATCGGCCGCCCTGGCGCCGTTGGAGGCAGAGGTGTTTTTGACTTTATTTCACGAGGGCGTATTTGGGTAAACGATCCGACCATTCATCCGCTTTGTCTTTGCCCGTCTCTAATCTTTCTATTGTATGGGATATTTCTTTCAGCAGATTGTCTATCTCGCCAAGTTCGGCCCCCACTCTGCTAGAAATTTCCGATTCGTCCATATCAATTCCATAACATATTTCGTTTAAGGAATTGTTTATTATGACAAGTTCTTCCACGGAAAATTTTATCTCGACGCTGTTTGTTTTTGTACTTATTATTTGCATTGGAATCACCTCAAATTGTCATAGTAAGGTTTGCCTCTGGTTGGTTTGAAAATTGTTCCTTCATCTGGACTGTTGGGATCTGTGATTACAATAGCATGTCTCGCATTATCCCAGTAAGCCGTCCTTCCTCTCCTAAGATTTTTGGAACTTGATGGATTATTTATGATATCTTCAATAATGATAGCCAATTGAGATGAATTGGAAACACTGAACTCATGACCATGATTTATATATGCGTGACCATTGGCAATTGTTTGAGCGGTCGAAGAATACATTGTTCCGCCTAAGATATATTTCGATATTATTGAACCTTACACGATCATTCGTTTGATTATTATTGTCAGTTCCAACAATCATTATTTGACGATTCAAAACTATTTTTAAAAAATATTTCCCGCTTCTCCCGTCTCTAAATATCGCTCTTGCTGATTTTTTTAAATTTATCTTCCCACCCTTTTTTATGATATATAAGGCCTCATATTTGGGCATATTTCAAGGGAAAAAATTTATCGGCCGCGTCAGGAGCGTGATATGCGCCGACAATGCTGTCAGTCACTTTGGCAAACGCGTCATTTGCGTTTTGAGCAATGGCCGCCGCCACAACGAGGATGATCACCATGGTCTGGGCGAACTGCTCCAGCAGAATGAACCAGGCGCCGCGGGTCCCTTTTTCCTCCAGTTCGTTGGAGCCGTGGGTTTCCAGCCGTTTTTGGGCGTCTTCGGCGGTCAATCCATCAAGGTCGGCGTCCAGTTCCTCCAGCGAGTCCTCGGTCGTCAGCTTGTACCAGTCGGCCATGTGTTCGTCTCCGGGTGGCGTTAAAATCATTGAATAATCGGACGGCGCCGCCCTGGGGGCGGCGAGATTATCCCGCTATTATTACAAAGATCGACGACGGTCGCAATAAGGGAAAGACTGTATTTTGAGGGATGTCCGATTTTGCTCCGTTTGCCGTTTCATATGCCGGAAAACAAGCGCGATCATCACCCGCTCCAGCGACAGTTGCCTGGCGTAGTCCGCTCTCCGATCAGATCCAGGGTGAAGGCGTCGAAAAGGCGGCGTTGAACAAAAGGGGAGGAAAATAGGTGATTCACATTCCCCACACCGCAATCGCTTTGCCTTCATGTTCAAGGTTCTTGTGAAAAATTTTGTCCGCCCACTTCCGGTCCGGCCGTCGGTCGAAAATAACGAGATGGCCTTCATCGGTCCCGCATTTGTCCATGTAATCCGCCGTCTGTTCCGAACCTTCGGCAATGGTGGCGTCCAGGCTTTTGTAAAGGATTTTCAGTTCGATTACCACTTTCTGGACGCCGGTTCGATGGTTCCAGATCACCAGCAAATCGGTCCGCTTTCGGCCCAAACCGTATTCCCGGTCAATGCGGCCGCCGGCGTTGATGATCCGCTGTAAAAATGCTTGCAGCAGCAACTGGGGGCCGGCTTCTTTGTAGTTGAAGCGCTCCACCCAATGCTCGGAATGTTCCCGGAAAAACGCCTGAAAAGCGGTCAACAGCTTATCCATGTCCAGGCGCCCGTCGGCGCGGACATACCACTGGGTCTGAAACGGCAGGGAATCCTGGGTCGTGCTGGTCAGCATCCGGGGGATGATTTCCCGGTAGATGGCGTTGCTGATGGTGATCTGGGGTTTGCGCCGGACCAGGCCGAGGTCGACGACATACTGGAGGTCGTATTCCTGGATCTCACTGACTTCGGTCGTTCCCGTCAGGAGGGGCTGGATCACGGACCGGACCCGGTCTTCTTTGAGCTTGTCCGCCAGTTGATCGAGATGGGTTTCCCGCCGCAGGATCAGGTTGTCGCCGACCAGCGCATCGACCTCGTCGATTAACAACACCAACGGCTTTGAACTGCTCTTCGCCCAGAGGCTCAATGCGGTCTGGAGGGCCAGAAATTCGCCGCTTCTTTGAAGAATCCGGTCCTTCTCCCTTTCCAGGAAATCATCTCCCATATAATGAAAAGCGTTGAAGGCCAATTCGTTCAGGAAGATCGGAAGAGCGTCG
>JAABTM010000046.1 GCA_011389855.1 Desulfobacteraceae bacterium | reverse complement strand
TCCCGGATCGCGGCCATCTCATCGACCTGGGCGGCGGTCCCGGCACCTACGCCATCCATTTCTGCCTGAAATACCCGAACATGAAGGCCACGGTTTACGATCTGCCCACCACCCGGCCCTTCGCCGAAAAGATCATCAAGCGGTTCGACGCATCGGACCGGGTCGCCTTCAGGGACGGGGATTTCACCGAAGACGCGGACCTCGGCGGGCCCTATGACGCAGCCTGGCTCTCCCACATCCTCCACGGAGAAAACCCGGAACAGTGCCGGGAGATACTCCACAAGGCGGCGGCGGCCCTCGCCCCCGGCGGGCGGCTGCTGATCCACGAATTTATCCTGGACGATTCCCGTGACGCGCCCCTGTTCCCCGCGCTGTTCTCCCTCAACATGCTCCTGGGCACCGACGGGGGGCAGGCCTATTCAGAGACGGAACTCACCGACATGATGACCGAAGCCGGCCTCCGGGACATCAAGCGACTCCCCTTCAGGGGACCGACGGATTCCAGCATCCTCGAAGGGCGCCGGTAGGGCGCCCGATCTTCAACGCCTAGTGGGTGATCGCCTCATTCTTTTTCAAGGTCCCGACGATATCGGCGATGGCCGGTTCCGCCGCTTCCCGCTTGAGGGTGCAGGAACCGGCCCCGGCATGGCCGCCGCCGCCGTACCTGGAGAGGAGCATACCCACATTGACTTTGCAGTTCCGGTTGAAGATGCTGTGACCCACGTTGACGATGACCTTGTTCGAGGCGTCGCCGGCGTACCGGATGCGGACGTGGACCACGGCGTCGGGGAACAGGGAATAGACCAGAAAGCGGTTGCCCGCGGGGGCCTCGTCGAATGACCGGAAATCGGTGACCGCCACCACGCCCTCCATCCGGGTGTAATCCTCTAAATACCCCTTGTAGGCCTGGTTCCGCCGGATCACCGCCTCGCACCGCTCCCGGACCTCGGGATCGGCCATGACCCCGTCGATCTCCGCTTTCCGCAGCAGATCGATGAGCCGGTTCCAGTAGGGTTCATCCTGGGGAGAACTGCTGGAGATGGTCATGGAGAGGAGAATGTAAGGATAGGACTCCGGGTGGCGCACCTCCTCCTGGCTGAGATCGGCGGCGTCGATCTTGTCGGCCTGCCGGACCAGCTCGGTGTAGTCCCGGTTGAAAACGGACCCTTCGTTTTTCCCGTAATAATCGAAGATCACGCCGGCGGCCGAGGGCGCAATTTTGAAGGCCCCCTTGAAATCGTCGCCCCGCTGGTTGGTGTAATGGTGATCGAACCAGAGGGCGCAGTCGGGGTGATAGGGAAGGTTGGCCACGATATCCCCTTCTTTTATGGTCACCTTTCCCTTCTGCATGTCGTTGGGCTCCACCCACTCCACCGGTTCATCGACCTCCTCTGCATCGTAGACCAGGACGGCGCAGACTACGCCGTCGAAATCAGCTCGCGTGACGATTCTCATGGACTCTCCTCCGGAAAAAAAATTGCATGTGGCAACTGAATGCCGTTATAATATTTGGCAAAAAGGGCTTACTATAGCGGTTACGCAACCGAATTACAAGCAACCAAATGACCCGATGACTCGCAAGGAGGCATTTCATGGCACTGTACCTCGTACAACACGGCAAAAATCTCCCCAAGGATGTGGACCCGGACAAGGGCCTCTCCGACGACGGCGCCGCGGATGTCCGCCGGATCGCCGACGTGGCCAAAGGCTACACCGTAAAGGTGGACGCCATCGCCCACAGCGGCAAGAAACGGGCGCTCCAGACGGCGGAGATCTTCGCCGAAGCCCTCTCCCCCGCCCGGGGCGTGAGCGAGCGGGAGGGACTGGGCGCCCTGGACGACGTGGCCGCCGCCGCCAAAAATCTGAAATCCGAAGAAAACCTGATGCTGGTGGGTCACCTGCCCTTCATGGAAAAGATGACCGGCTACCTGACCGCCGGGGATGCGGAAAAGCGGGTCTTCAAGTTCCAGAACGGCGGCATTGTCTGCCTCGACGCCGACCCGGACGGCGACGGCTGGGTCGTGAAATGGACGCTGATGCCCCAAATTGGATAAACGATCTAACGGCGAAAGGCCCCAAACTAATGGAATGGAAAGAGATCGTATCCGATGCCGCGTTGCGGAACCTGCCCTACAAAATCGAACTGAACCAATGGGGGCAAATCGTGATGAGTCCGGCCAGCATACCCCACGTACTCTTTCAAAACGCCATCGTCGATCTTCTCAAAGGGATGCTGAAAGACGGCAAGGCGTTGCAGGAATTTCCCATCAGGACGAAAGAAAACGTCAAGGCGCCGGATGTCGTTTGGGTGTCCGACAGCCTGCTGGAAACCATCAAGGACCAGGTCGCGAGCCCAGTGGCCCCCGAGATCTGTATCGAGGTCATGTCTCCGGGGAACACCAAGGAACAGATGCTGACGAAGCTGGGCCTCTATTTCGAGGCCGGCGCGGAAGAAGCCTGGATCTGCGGCGGCGACGGTCGGGTGGAATTTTACGCGCCGTCGGGTCGGATCGACAGTTCTCCGCGCGCGCCGGCCTTCCCCGACAGAGTGCATATCTAGCGCCTATCCGAAAATTCCGCGGTTCCCGGTTGAGGAGCGGCGGCGTTTGTGCTACATAGCCATCAACTGACAATATCCATTTCAATCAACCCCATCCGGAACGGATGGCCGGTCAAGAGGGAGCCAACATGCAGAAATCGGTCCTGATCCTGAGCGCGGCGGCGGCAATCGGTCTTTTTTTCAGCGGCGCGATCCGCGCCCAGTCGCCGACGCCCGCCGTCCCGCCGTCCCACGTTCAGCTCATGCTGGCGGCATCCCGCATCAACGATCCCGTGGATTTCTGCGGGGAGCCCGTGCCTCTCCACGACCCGGAAATCAAGGAGCGGTTCGAAAAGGAGATCATGCTGCTCCTGGACAAACCGGCCCAGGTCGTCCTCTGGCTCAAACGGACCGGCCGGTACATGCCCTACATCGAAAAGACCCTCCGGCAAAACCGGGCGCCCGACGACCTCAAATACAGCGCCGTCATCGAAAGCTCCCTGCTCCCCCACATCGGTTCCCATGCCGGCGCCGTGGGCTACTGGCAGTTCATCCGGTCCACCGGCGTCAACTACGGCCTGACCATCGACGGGGACTTCGACGACCGCCGGAATCTGGTCGATTCCACCCTGGCCGCCATCCGCTATTATAAAGACCTCTATGCGGAATTCGGGTCCTGGACGCTTGCCGTGGCCGCCTACAACATGGGCGAGGCCGGGCTCCGGCGGCGAATCGAGGAACAGGGAGTCAGGGATTTTTACAAGCTCTACCTTCCCCTTGAAACCCAGCGCCACATCCTCAAAATCGCCGCCGTCAAGCTGATCCTGGAACACCCGGAAAAGTTCGGCTACAATCTCAATCCGGAAGATTATTACGCCCCCATCCCCACCGACGTCGTTCACGTCTCCTGCCCGGACGAGACGCCCATCCGCCTAATCGCCGAGGCCGCCGGCGCCTATTTCAAAAAGATCAAGGACCTCAACCCCCACATCCGGGGCAACAACATGCCCCAGGGAACCCATTCGCTGCGGGTTCCCCAGGGCGGCGCCGACGGCTTCAATGCCCGCTACGCCCGGCTGCTCAACCAGTGGCGGGCTGAACAGCAGGCCGCGCAACCCCGAAACCGGCTGGTCTACGTGGTGCGAAGCGGCGACAGCCTGGGCCGCATCGCCAACCGGTTCAACGTATCGGTGCGCGACATCGCCCGCTGGAACAAACTGGACCACCGGCGCCCCATTCATCCGGGGCAGCGACTTGTCATCCACCAATAAAGGAACCCGAAAAAACGCCGCATCATCCGCCGAGACCAAGGCCTGGAAGCATATCCGGGCCTTTTTATGTTCATCCACGCCAACCCACCCTATAAGGAAGCCAAAACGCCATGGATTTTGACTGCATCATCTATGAAAAGTCGGAGGGTATCGCCACCATAAAGCTCAACCGGCCCAGGGTGCTCAACGCCATGAACAAGCAGCTCTGGATCGATTTCCAAACCGCCCTGGCCGACGCCGGGGCCGACGAAAAAATCAGGGCGCTCATCGTCGCCGGCGAGGGACGGGCCTTCTCCACCGGCGCCGATCTCAAGGAATCCAAGACCCGGTCCCACGAGGATTACCGGGACTACCTGGAGGCGCTCCAGGAGGCCTCCAAAAAGATCATCCGCTTTGAAAAACCCACCATCGCCGCAATCAACGGCTACGCCCTGGGATCGGGCTACGAGCTGGCCCTGGCCTGCGACATCCGCATCGCCGCCGAAGACGCCCGGATCGGCTCCCCCGAAGCCCGGGTCACCTCATCGGTGACCGGCGGCGCCATGCGCCTGATCCAGGATCTCGTGGGCCCCGGCAAGGCCAAGGAGCTGCTGTTCACCGCCGAAAACATCGACGGCAAAGAGGCCGAACGGATCGGCCTGGTCAACAAAGCCGTCCCGGCCGACGCCCTCATGGACGCGGCCCGGGAGATGGCCGCCAAAATCGCCGCCAATTCTCCGTTTTCCATCAAGATGATCAAAAAAGGGCTCCACATGGCCCATGAAACGAGCATGGACGCCCTCATGGACTTCGAAGTCGAAGCCTGCCTGGCCTGCGTCTCCACCAAAGAGCGCCAGGCCTCCCTCCAGACCTTCGAAGACCGAAAAAAAACACAGGAGACCCAACCCCATGTCCCTCGATAAAATCTTAAACGCCGAATCGGTGGCCATCGTCGGCGCGTCCAAAAGTGAAACCAAACGCGGCTACCAGGCCATCCGGACCCTCCTCGACGAGCGCTACGAGGGGGCCATCTATCCGGTCAACCCCAGGGAAAAGAGCATCCTTGGGTTCAAATGCTACAGTAAAGTGTCGGACATCGACGGGCCGGTGGACATGGCCCTCATCACCACCCCGGCCAAGACCATTCCCGCGGTGCTCGAGGATTGCGGCAAAAAAGGCGTTTCCGGGGCGGTCATCATCGCCGGCGGCTTCGGCGAGTCGGGCGCGGACGGCCTCGATCTGGAAAACGAGGTGGTCAACGCGGCCCGGGAACACGGCATTCGCCTCATCGGCCCCAACACCTCGGGCATGATGAATCTGAAGGACCACCTCAACCTGGTGGGACTCCAGGACGCCCCCACGGGGGAGATCGCCCTCCTTTCCCAGAGCGGCAACATGGCCCTGACCCTCATCACCGAGGCCAAGCTCAAAAGCCAGAAGGGGTTTTCCTACTACGTGGGCGTGGGCAACGAGGCGGACATCAAATTCCACGAATACCTGGAATTTTTCCGGAAAGACAAAGACACCAAGGCCATCCTCATGTACGTCGAGGGGATGCGCGAAGGCCGGAAATTCCTCCAGCAGGCCTACAAGACGACCCTCCAGAAACCGGTGGTCCTGCTCAAGAGCGGCCGGTCCGCCACGGGCGCCAAGTCCGCCGGATCCCACACCGGGGCCCTGGCCGGCATCTCCGAGGTGGCCCGCACCGCCTTCCAGCGGGCCGGGATCATAGTGATCGAGCGCTCCGACCAACTTTTCCCCGCGGCCGAGACCCTCTCCAGCCTGCCGCCCATCAAGAACAACAATATCGCCATCCTGGCCGACGGCGGGGGCCACGCCACCATCGCGGCGGACCTGCTGACGGACCTGGGCGTCGTCATCCCCCGACTGGCGGAAAAGACCCAGGCCCAGCTCCGGAAGATCCTTCCGGCGGCGGCGGCCGTCCGCAACCCGGTGGACGTGGCCGGCGGCACCGACGCCGACCCCACCATCTTCGCCGACTGCGCCGAGATCCTTTTGAAAGATCCCAACGTCGGCGGGCTGCTCCTGGTGGGCCTCTTCGGCGGGTACGGCATCCGGTTCGCCAAGAGCCTGGCCCTGAAGGAAGAAGACGCGGCCCACCGCATGGGCAAGAAAGTCCGGAAGCGGAAAAAGCCCATCGTGGTCCACAGCCTCTATGCCTCCAAAATCCCCCACCCGCTCCATCTGCTCCGCTATTACAACATCCCGGTCTACGATTCGCTGGACGTGGCCTGCAAATCCATCGGCGTTTTAGCGGAATACGGCCGGTTTCTCGACTCCTACCACGCCAAGGCCAATTTCGTGTTCAACTGGCGGTCCAAGGCCAGGCCCGAAGGGGAAAAGATCATCCGGGCGGCCAAAGAAGCCGGACGGGACGTGCTGCTGGAACACGAGGCCAAAAAGCTCCTCCAGCTCCACGGGGCCCAGAAATTCAAGGACGTCCTGGCCAAGGACGCCGACGCGGCGGTGGCGGCGGCCAGGAAGATCGGAGGGCCGGTGGCCCTCAAAATCGTCTCCCCCGACATCCTCCACAAGAGCGACGCCGGCGGGGTCCGCCTCAACCTGCTGGACGAAACCGACATCCGGGCCGCCTGCGAGGAGATCCTCCAGAACGCCGCCGCCTACAAAACCGGGGCCGACGTCCGGGGCGTGCTGGTGTCGCCCATGGCCCAGCGCGGGCTGGAGGTGATCATCGGCGCCAAGATCGACGACCAGTTCGGCCCCATCATCATGTTCGGGCTGGGGGGCGTCATGGTGGAGATCCTCAAAGACGTGGCCTTCCGGGTGCTGCCCATTTCGGAGCGCTCGGCCCGGAAGATGATGGAGGACATAGAATCCGCGCCCATCCTGGACGGCGTCCGGGGGGAACCGGCCTGCGACAAAAAGGCCCTGAAGTCGACCCTGCTCATATGCTCGGAACTGATCGAATCCTACCCGGAGATCAAGGAGATGGACCTGAACCCCATCATCGTTTACCAAAAGGGGATCAACATCGTGGACGCCCGAATCATCCTGAAAAACGGCGACGAGCCGCCCATCATCGAAGCCGAACTCGAAAAGAAGCGGAAAGGCGGGACAAAGAAATGATCGCGGAAATTCTGGCAACCGGCGACGAAATCCGCTCCGGGGCCCTGGTGGACAGCAATTCGGCCCACATCGCCTCGGAGCTGGAAGCGGCCGGGGTGGCGGTGGCCCGCCACCTCTGCGTTGGGGACGATCTGAACGTATTGACGGCGGCCCTGGGGGAAATCGCTGGCCGGGCCCACGCGGCCGTGGTCACGGGCGGCCTGGGGCCGACGGAGGACGACCTCACGACCGAGGCCGCGGCCCGTGCCGCTTGCGTCTCCCTGGTGTTGAACGAGACGGCGCTGTCGGACGTGGAAGCCTTTTTCACCTCCCGGGGCCTGGAGATGGGGCCGTCCAACCGAAAGCAGGCAATGCTCCCCGAGGGGGCGACGATGATCGCCAACCCCGTGGGGACCGCCCCCGGCTTTTCCCTGGAGGTGGGCGACTGCCTGTTCTTTTTCGTGCCGGGGGTTCCCTTCGAGATGAAGCGGATGATGGCCGACGCGGTGCTGCCGGCCATCAAATCCCGGTTCGGAAAGGACCGGGAAACGGTTCGGGTCAAGACGCTCTCCACCTTCGGACTGCCGGAATCGGTGACCGGCGAGAAACTGGCGGGATTCGAATCGGCCTTTCCGGGGCTGAAGCTGGGATTGCGGGCGAAGTTCCCGGAGATCCAGGTGAAACTCTACGGGACCGGGCGGGACGAGGCCGCCGTCGGGGACCTCCTGGCGGCGGCCGTCGGATGGGTTCGGGAGCGGCTGGGAGACAAGATCTTTTCCGAGACGGGCCAGTCCATGGAAGAGGCGGTGGGCGACCTGCTGCGCCGGAACGGCGCCACGCTGGCGATGGCCGAAAGCTGCACCGGCGGCCTCATCGCCCACAAGATGACCAACGTCTCGGGGAGTTCGGACTATTTTCTCTTCTCCGCCGTCACCTACTCCAACGAGGCGAAGATGGGGGTCTTGGGGGTCTCCGAAAAGACCCTGAAACAATACGGCGCCGTGAGCGAGGAAACGGCCCGGGAAATGGCCGTAGGGGCCCGACAGGCGGCCGACGCCACCTGGGGCATCGCCACCACCGGCATCGCCGGCCCCGACGGCGGTACGCCGGACAAACCCGTGGGCACCGTCTGCATCGGCATCGCCGGCCCCGACGGCGTCAAAGCCAAACGCTTCGTGCTATCGTTTCCGAGCCGGCGAATGAACAAGACCGTGTTTGCGGTGACGGCGCTGGATGGGTTGCGGCGGGCGTTGGGGTGAAGCATCGGCGCTGTCGATACTTCTACGATTTAAAGCGGGGTTTGTCCGCTTAGGCGAATTTCGACAATGAAGGTTCCAATTAAAGTCCGACGCCTTGGCCGTCCCGCCTTGGGTTGAAACCCCAGGCTCAATCATTCAAAACCGGCTAAAGCCGGTTCGGATTACAAACCGCCATCTATGCTGCGACAGCCATAACCGGAGCCATAACCGGCTTTCAGCCGGTTTTACGGGTTCAGCCTGGGGTTTCAACCCAAGGCGGCGGGCTGCTCGATTTTAATCGAAATCAAATCGAGCACTCACAATAAAGTGGTATGTCAATTCCGGAAAACCGCCTTAGCACTCTTTGAGGTACAAGACCATCATCCAAAGGAGGTCCCCCATGCCCACCCGCCTCACCATCCTCTGTGAAAACTCCGTCGCCATCCCCTTCGGCGTCGTCGGCGAGCACGGATTCGCCTGTTTTATCGAAACGCCGGACGGCGATTACCTGTTCGACACCGGCCAGGGCTTCGGCATCCTCCAAAACGCGGTGGCCCTCAAAAAGGATTTGGCGTCCATCAAGGGGATCATGATCAGCCACGGCCATTACGACCACACCGGAGGGTTGCCGCTGGTGCTGGGGGTCCGGGGCGCCGTGGACGTGTTCGGTCACCCCGACATGTTTTCGGAGCGGTACTGGACCAACGGCGACGAGCACCGGTTCATCGGCATCCCTTTCCGGCGGGAATTTCTGGATGCCCGGGGCGCCCAATTCCGCCTCAACCGGGAATTTGTCGAAGTCGGCCCCGGCGTCTGGCTCACCGGCGAGATTCCCCGCCGCACCGCCTTTGAAAAGGGGGACGCCAACATGATCGCCCTCACGCCCCAGGGCGAAACCCAACACCCCGATCCCCTCACCGACGACCTCTCCCTGGCCGTGGACACCCCCAAGGGGCTGGTCCTGGTGCTGGGCTGCGCCCACGCCGGCATGGTCAACATCATCGACCACATCATGGAAACCCTCAACCGGGACCGGATCTACGCCGTCATCGGCGGCACCCATCTGGGGTTTTCGGGGGACGAGCAGTTCGAGGAGACGCTCAAAACCCTGGACCGGTTCAAAATCGAGAAAATCGGCGTCTCCCACTGCACCGGCCTGATCAAAGCGGCCCAACTCTATAACCGGCTCGGCGACCGGTTCTTTTTCGGCAGCGTGGGAACGACGCTGGAGACCTGATCCGAAATACGAGCGAATGGCGGCGGACAAGCCGCCGCCATTACGCCATCGCCCGCTCCCGTATCTTCATAGTCCTTGTCGCTGGCACGAAAACGCCGTGGAACTGAAAATCCGCCCGCGTTTCCACCCCCCGCCGGTAATATCGGCGGAAAAGCCCTTGCACTCCGCCTCGAACCATTATAAGTATCTCGAATTATCGAAGTATAAGTCGTCAGAATCATTCAGCGGACAGGCGGGAAACGGGAGGATCGGCGCATGAAAACACGGTTTATTGTCTTGGTCTCTTTGTGTTGTTTCCTTTTGGCGGTCCCCATCGGCGCATGGAGCAAGCCGGTCTTTAAAATCGCCCTCCTGTCGGGCCCCGAAGGCGAGACGAGATACCAGAGGCGGACGGTCGAGGAAATCAATGCCCTGCTGAAAAGCAGGGCCGCCGTCGAATACCTGCAAGCGGCGGTGGGCCCCGATCAGGACGCCCGGACGGACGCCGTCATCGCCGGGATCATGGCCGATGATTCGGTGGACTGCGTCATCGGAATCGGCATCGATCCGTCCGAATTCCTGGTCCGACTGAACCGGTACGACAAGCCCACCATCGCCGCCACCATCCTGGACCGCCGGCTCCAGGGGCTGCCCATGACGCCGGAGGGGACCAGCGGCATCCGGAACTTCAACTACATCCTGTCCCCCTTCGACATCGAAAAAGATCTGAGGACCTTTAAAACGCTATATGATTTCAAGCATCTCGCCGTGCTGCTTCCCGCCGGCCATACGGTCATGTTCCCCACCCTTTTCAGCTATTTCGGCAAGGCCGTGGAAACCGTCTCTCCGGAGTCGAAGCTCTCCATCGTGGACATCGATCCCGAAAACATCGAGAAAAGCGCGGCGGAAATTCCCCCCGGCGCGGACGCGGTCTATCTGCTGCCCCTGTACCCGGAGGAACGGGAGGACCGGATCGAAGCCCTGATCTGGGCCGTGAACCGGCGGGGGTTGCCTTCATTCGCCATGTTCGGGGAGCGGCATGTGCGACTGGGGGCCATGGCCGCCATCGCGCCGGAGCGCAATTTCAACGCCCTGACGCGGCGGATCGCCATCAACGTGCTGGAAATCCTCGACGGCAAAGACGCCGGCGCCCTCCCCGTGAAGGTGTCCCCCTATGCGGACAATTTCGTGGTCAATGTGGAAACCTTCCGGAAGATCGATTATTACCCCGGATTCAAGGCCACCGAAGAGGCCCGTCTCCTGAACCTGGATAAGCTGCGGCAAGGCCCGGAAATCGAGCTGAAGGGCATCATCCTCGAAGCGTTGAAACGGAACCTCGACCTGCGGATGGCCAAGACCGACACGGAAAGTCAGGCCGAGGCGGCGGGCATCGCCCGGTCGGCCCTCCTCCCCCAGGTCGGCCTGTCGTCCGGCATCGCCCATGTGGACGAAAACCGGGTGGAAATCGCCGGAACCATCGCGGCCCGCACCACCTGGACCGTCTCGGGCGATCTCAGCCAGGCGCTTTTTTCAGACGATCTTTTGGCCAATCACGCCATCCAGAACCTCCTGCTGGCCGCCCGGGGACACCAGGAAAAAACGGTGTTGCTGGACACCGTGGTCACGGCCGCCCAAGCCTATATCGCCCTCCTGTCCGCCAAAAGCAACCAGGCCATCCGGAACAACAACCTGGACGTCACGCGGAAAAACCTCGATATCGCCAAAAACAAGGCGGCCGTGGGGTCCGCGGACGCATCGGCGGTCAGCCGGTGGGAAAGTGAAAAGGCCGGCAACCTGATCCGCCTCAACGACGCCCACCGGGATGTGCAACTGGCCCGGATGGCCCTGAACGGGGTGCTGGACCGGCCCATAGACCGGGAATTCACGCCCGTCGACATCGAACCGGGAACAGGCATCGAATTGATGGTCGCCGATCCGGAGATCTACCGGCTCGTCGGCAATTTCAAGCAGCTCGACCGGTTCAGCGATTTTCTCGTGGAAGAGGCCGACAGAAACCTCCCGGAACTCCGGGGGGTCGCCGAGAACATCCGGTCCGGGGAACGGCGCCTGCTCAACCGGAAGCGGGCGCGATACCTGCCCGATGTCTTTCTGACCGCAGGCGCGGACAAAATCCTCGCGGAATACGACGCGGTCCGGGAAACGCCGTCGGAACTGGACCACCCCTGGAGCGTCGCGGTCGCCGCGAGCTGGCCCCTGTATTCCGGAGGGGCCCGGAAAAAGGAACTGGCCCTGAGCCGGATCCGGCTGCGCCGCGTCCGGCTGGCGGAAAAGGACTTGCGAAACCGGCTCCATCTCAATGTCCGGTCCAGCCTCGAGACCGCCGCCGTATCCGTCAGGAGAATCGATCTGTCGGAAAACGCCCGGCTTTCCGCCCAAAAAAATTTCGAGGTCATCCAGGCCGGCTATTCCGAAGGCCGAAACAGCGTGACCGACCTGGTGGACGCCCAGAACGCCATGGTGGCCGGCGAGCTGAACGCGGCCCTGGCCCGATACCAGTTCGTCATGGATTTTCTGGTGCTGGAGCGGTCCACGGGCCGGTTCCATTTTCTGGATTCTCCCGAACAAAAACGGGATTTCATGAACCGGCTGCGCCATTACATGGAAACAACGCCGGCGGACGACCTGACCGACCCCTAAACCCGGACGGACGAACCTCACCCGAAACGCACCATCAGGAGATCGCCATGAAGCCGTTTTCATTTCTTCTTTTTATCGCGCTGATCGTATCCCCGCCGGGCTGCGACGCGCCTCCCCCGACGGAAACGGACCCGCCGGTCCGGCCGGTGCGCTATATAGTTCTGGACCCCCAGGAACTGGACCGGAGCCGGACCTTCAGCGGCACGGCCGAAGCCGATAAAGAGTCCATCCTGAGCTTCAAGGTCCCGGGGACGGTCAAATCCATTCCGGTCAAGGTGGGCGACCGGGTCAAGGCCGGGGCTCTGCTGGCCGAGCTGGACAAAACGGATCTCATGGTGCAGGTGGAGTCGGCCCGGGCCGGCCTGAAAGCCAGCCAGGCCGAAGCCAAATCCGCCCAGACCCAGGTCTACACCGCCCAGTCCGATTATGAGCGGGTTCAGAATCTTTACGAAAACGCCAATGTCTCCCTGAGCGAGTTCGAGCGGGCAAGGGGGGATTATGAAACGGCCGCAGCCCAGCTTCAGGCCGCGAAATCCCGGATCAATACGGAAAACGCCAAACTCAGGGCCGCCCAAAACCAGCTCCAGTACACCCGGCTGGTCGCCCCCTTCGGCGGCATCATCAACCGGATCGAGGTGGATGAGAATGAGGAGGTGGCTTCGGGCAAGCCCATCTTAACCCTGAGCGGCCTCGGCAATCTCAAGGTCAATGTGAACGTGTCGGACCTGTATATCGCCGGAATCGACAAGGGCATGCCCTGCACGATCACCTTTCCCGCACTGCCCGGGACCGAATTCGAGGGGTCCGTGATGGAGGTGCCCTACGCGGCGTCCGACGCCCCCACCTATCCGGTGAGCATCGGCATTCAAACGGGCGACGACCGGCTGAGGCCCGGCATGGCGGCCCAGGTGCGGTTCTTCTTCGAAGCGGATGCCGAAACCGCCGGCTTGCGCGTTCCGGCCGACGGCGTGGGAGAGGAAAACGGCGAAAATTTCGTTTTCGTCATCGTCCCCGGACCGGAAGGCCGGGGAACGGTCCGAAAACGCGTCGTGTCCATCGGGGAACTGACGGAAGACGGCTTCCTGGTGAAAAAAGGGCTTTCACTCGGGGAGATGGTGGCCACGTCGGGCATGCGGCTCCTCATGGACGGCATGGCCGTCAAGCTGCTCGATGATCCGGTCCGGGAGTGGTGATCCCCATGAATCCGACGCAATTCGCCATCAGCAAAAACCGCATCGCTTTAAGCCTTCTGTTCATCGTGGTGTTGCTGGGCCTGTCCATGTTCCCCGGCCTGCCCAGGGACAGCATGCCGCCTTACACCATCCGGGTGGCCGCCATCGTGTCCCGCTTCCCCGGCGCCAACCCTCAGCGGGTGGAGCTTCTGGTGAGCAAAAACATCGAGGAGGCGGTCCAGGAAATCCCCGAGGTCAAGACCATCGGCAGCCAGTCCCGCACCGGGCTCTCCGTCGTGACGGTCACCCTCAAGGACGAAGTGAAAAAAGACCGGCTCCGGGACGTCTGGGACGAATTGCGGCGCAAACTCGAAGACATGACCTCCCTGCCCGAGGGCGTGGTTCCGGACCTGAACGACGACGATGTGGGCGTGGTCTACGGCATCATGCTGGGGCTTTTGTCCGATGAATTTTCCTATGCCGAGATGGAGGATGTCGCCAAACGGATCCGGGACGACCTGATCACCCTCCCCGACTCGGCCAAGGTGGTGCTGGGCGGCGTCCAGGAGCAGCAGGTGGTGGTGGCCTTCGACGCGACCCGGCTCAGCGAGTACGGCCTGACCGTGAACAAGCTGAAGGGGATCATCCGCGGCGCCAATATCCTGGATTCCGGCGGTGAAATCAATGTGGGCGGCAAGCGCCTGATCCTCGAACCCACGGGCAATTACGACAGCCTGGCGGCCCTCAAAAAAACCGTGATCCCGGTGGGGGACGGGGGGGAAACCGTCTACCTGGACGCCATCACCCAGATCCGCAAGACCTACAAGACCCCGCCCACGAGCCTGGTCCGGGTGAACGGCAAACCGGCCATATCCCTGTCCGTCTCGCTCAAGGAGGGGGCCAACATCATCGCCATGGGCCGGATGATCGACGAAAAGCTGGCCGACTACAACCGCCGCCTTCCCCTGGGTCTCGAAGTGATCCGGCTGGCCTCCCTGGACACATTCGTCGAAACATCCATCGACGATTTCATCGGCAACCTGCTCCAAAGCATCGGCATCGTCATGGTGGTGATGCTGATTTTCCTGGGAATCCGAACGGGCATCGTGGTGTCCGGGCTGATTCCCCTGGTCACGGTCATGACGCTCATGCTCATGGGCGTCATCCATATGGGGCTCAACCAGGTGACCCTGGCCGCCCTGATCATGGCCCTGGGCATGATGGTGGACAACGGCATCGTGGTCTCGGAATCCTTTCTCGTGAAACTGGAAGACGGCCAGGACCGGCTGACGGCGGCGGTGGACACCTGCGGGGAGCTGATGGTCCCCCTGTTGATTTCGACCCTGACCACGTCGGCCGCGTTTCTTTCCTTTTTCCTGGCCGAATCGATCATGGGAGACATCGTGGGGCCGATTTTCGTCGTGGTCTCCTTTGCCCTGCTCTCCTCCTGGATCATCAGCCTGACCATCATCCCGCTCCTGGCCTACTGGTTCGTGAAGCCCAAGAAAACCGGAACCGGCGAACCGGCCCGGAAAAAATCCGTGTTCGATGTTCTCAACAAGGGGTATGTCTTTGTGCTGAGGTGGGCGCTCAAGGCGAAGATTATATTCATCTGCGCCATGATGGGCGTCTTTTTCCTCTCCCTGAAAGGCTTCGGCCTGGTTCCCTTCATCTTCTTCCCGGACAGCGACCGGAACATGATCACCGTGGACATCAACCTGCCCCTGGGCGCCAGGATCGAGCGGACCCTTGCCGTGGTCAAAGGCATCGAGAACCATATCCAATCGCATCTCAAGACGGGAGAGAACAGAGCGCGGGGCATCGTGGACTGGTCGTCCTACATCGGCCAGGGACCGGAATCCTACGACCTGGGATATGCGGCGGATGAACCCAACCCCGGCTACGCCCATATCCTGGTCAACACCAGCAGCGGGGAGGACAACGCCTTCATCATCCGGGAACTGGACCGGTTCTGCTTCGACCATTTCCCGGACGCCGACATCCGGGTCGCCCTCCTGGGCCAGGGCGGGGGCGGCACGCCGGTGGAAATCCGGATTCTGGGGCCTGATCCGGCGGCCCTTTACCGGTTGGCGGCCGACGCCAAAAGCGAGCTGAGACGGATTCCCGGAACCAAAAACATCATGGACAACTGGGGACCCAAACTCCTGAAATTCATCATCGACATCGACGCGGCCAAGGCGCGGAACGCCGGGATCACCCATGAGGATATCGCCGTCAGCCTCCAGACCATGCTCAGCGGCTTCAGGGCCGGCGCCTTCCGCGAAGAACAGGACAGCCTGGCCATTCTCATGCGCAGCCGCCATTTTACCGAGGAAACCCTCCGGGATCTTGAGAACGCCAATGTGTTCGTCCAGGCCACGGGCAAGGCTGTGCCCCTGAGCCAGGTGGCCCGCATCGTGCCCAAATGGGATTACGCCAAAATCATGCGGTACGACCTGTCCCGGAACATCACCGTGACCGCGCGGGTCAAGGCCGGGCACACGGCCGCTGAGATCAACAACGGAATCAACGCCTGGCTGGCGGAACGGTCCGCCGGTTGGCCCCCCAATTACCGGTACGAACTGGGCGGGGATGAGCAAAACACCCAGGAAAACATGGCGGCGGTCACCCGATACCTGCCCCTTTCCGGGTGCATCATCCTGCTGCTGCTCATCATTCAATTCAACTCCATTCGCAAAACCGTCATGGTCCTTTCCACCATTCCCCTGGGGATCATCGGCGTCGTCATCGGGCTGATCGTTTTTCGATCCTATTTCGGGTTCATGGCCTTCCTGGGGGTGATCTCCCTGGCCGGCATCGTCATCAACAACGCCATCGTCCTCATCGACCGCATCGAAATCGAACAGACCAAATTCAACCGGGACCCGCCGGAAGCCATCATGGAAGCCTGCCGCCAGCGGTTCCGCCCCATCCTCCTCACCACCCTGACCACCACCCTGGGGCTCATCCCCCTCTACCTGGGCGGCGGGTCCATGTGGGAACCCATGGCCGTTTCCATCATGATGGGGCTGTTGTTCGGCACGACGATTACGTTGTTGTTTATTCCGGCTTTGTATAGTTTGCTGTATCGGGTGAAGATTTCTCGCCGTTCCAGACGGCGTCGATGCGGGCTTGAGTCTCGTCGTCGGGATGCCGCCAAAACCAACGAAACCTTCCGGAAACTCGAAGAGCGCAACGCCCGGGACGACGAACGGGTCTCGGACATCGCCGACGCCAAAGATTCAGCGGCGGCCGACGTCCCGCAACGCCGCCTCCCTCCGAATTCGGAAGACGACCACGACGGGGGTTAGCCCCCTGAAAAAAACGCCGTTTTTCCCCGCCGCTCCGCCTTGACAAACCCCGTCCAGGACTTACTTATTCACTAGTAGCGCCAACCGCCCGCCGGCCCCCGCCGGCGGGATGACCTGCCCGAGGCGGAAGCGGCCGCATCGGCCGTTGCTGCCCAAACTTCTTACTGGACAATTAACCGATCAAAACAGCAATTGTGGTGCGCCACCGGTGCATCCAAAGGAGGTTTCAGAGATGACCATCAAACCATTGAACGACAGGGTCCTGGTGTTGCGAGTGGAAGAGGAAAAGAAGACCGTCGGGGGCATCATCATCCCCGACACGGCCAAGGAAAAGCCCCAGGAGGGCAAGGTGGTGGCCGCCGGTCCCGGCAAAATGGGAGATAACGGCAAGCGCGCCCCGCTGGACGTGAAGGAGGGCGACCGGATTCTGTTCTCCAAATGGGCCGGAACCGAGATCAAGATCGACGGCGTGGAGCATCTGTTCATGAAAGAAGAAGATATTCTGGCGGTTTACCAATAATATAAGGAGAAGACGACCATGGCTGCAAAGATGATTGCCTATAACCGGGAGGCCCGGGAAAAGATGCTCAAAGGCGTCAACACCCTGGCCGACGCCGTCAAGGTGACCCTCGGCCCCCGGGGCCGGAACGTGGTGCTGGAAAAAAGCTGGGGCTCGCCCACGGTGACCAAGGACGGCGTTACCGTGGCCAAGGAGATCGAACTGGCCGACAAATTCGAAAACATGGCCGCCCAGATGGTCAAGGAGGTGGCCAGCAAGACCTCCGACGCCGCCGGCGACGGCACCACCACCGCCACAGTGCTGGCCCAGGCCATCTACCGGGAAGGTCAGAAGATGGTGGCCGCCGGCCACAACCCCATGGCCCTGAAGCGGGGTCTGGAGAAGGGCGTGGCTGCGGTGGTCGAGGCCCTGAAGGGGCTGTCCCATCCCATCAAGGACAAAAAGGAGATCGCCCAGGTGGGCACGGTTTCCGCCAACGACGATCCCAAGGTGGGCGAGCTGATCTCCGAGGCCATGGAAAAAGTGGGCAAGGAAGGGGTCATCACCGTGGAGGAAGCCAAATCCATGGAGACCACCCTCGAAGTGGTGGAAGGCATGCAGTTCGACCGCGGCTACCTCTCCCCGTATTTTGTCACCGATTCCGAAAAAATGGCGGTCTCCCTGGACGAGCCCTACATCCTCCTCCACGAAAAGAAGATCTCCTCCATGCAGGATCTGCTGCCCCTGCTGGAGAGCGTGGTCCGGAGCGGCAAGCCCCTTCTGATCATCGCCGAGGACGTGGACGGCGAGGCCCTGGCGACCCTGGTGGTCAACAAGCTCCGGGGAACCCTCCAGGTGGCCGCCGTCAAGGCGCCCGGGTTCGGCGACCGGCGCAAGGCCATGCTCCAGGACATCGCGGTCCTCACCGGCGGACAGGTCATTTCCGAAGACCTGGGCATCAAGCTGGAGACCATCGGCCTCAATGAACTGGGCCGCTGCAAGAGCATCCGGATCGACAAGGACAACACCACCATCGTGGACGGCGCCGGCGACCGGAAAGAGATGGAAGCCCGGATGAAGCAAATCCGGACCCAGATCGAAGAGACCACCTCCGACTACGACCGGGAAAAGCTCCAGGAGCGGCTCGCCAAACTGGTGGGCGGCGTGGCGGTCATCAACATCGGCGCCGCCACCGAAACCGAGATGAAGGAGAAAAAGGCCCGGGTCGAAGACGCCCTCAACGCCACTCGGGCCGCCGTGGAAGAAGGCGTGGCGCCCGGCGGCGGCGTGGCCCTGATCCGGTGCCTGTCCGCCCTGGACAAGGTGGAATCCTCCGAATCCGAAAAAAACGGCATCCTCCTGCTCAAACGGGCCATGCAGGAGCCCCTGCGCCAGATCGTCTTCAACGCCGGCCTGGAGCCGTCGGTGGTTTTGAACAAGGTCCTGGAAGGCAAGGACGACTACGGATTCAACGCCGCCACCCTCGAATACGGGAACCTGGTGGAAGCGGGCGTCATCGACCCCGCCAAAGTGGTCCGCTTCGCCCTCCAGAACGCCGCGTCCGTGGCGGGCCTCATGCTGACCACCCAGGCCATGATCACCGATAAGCCCGCAAAGAAAAAATCCGCCGCGCCCGACATGGACATGGACGACGACATGTACTAAGCAGATCCCATAAAAGACCCGGTCCGCTTCGGGCGGGCCGGATTCGCCGCAATGGCCGGGGAAGCGTTTTCCCCGGCCATTTGCGTTTCGGGGGGCGGCGAACGGCGGCGGCCGATCCCCGCCAATCCAGGTCGTCAGGTGATGTACCGCTTGCAATTCCGGTCAAATACGTTTAAGATGGCCCGGTTAAAAACAGACGGGTTAAACGGAATTTCGATTTAGAACACTGGGAAAGGATGGAAGATGACCCTGACGAAAAAGGATATGGTGGACGCCGTTCAGGATGAACTCGGGCTCCCCGGCAAGCGGTGCTTTGAAATTGTGGAGACCCTGCTGGAGACCCTCAAGCGGACCATGGAGGACGGGGAATCCGTGCTAATCCGCGGCTTCGGGAAGTTCTACGTCAACGAGAAGAAAGAGCGTCGCGGACGGAACCCGGCCACCGGAGAGGTCATGATGCTGGAACCGCGACGCGTGGTCCGGTTCAAATGTTCCCAGAAGCTGCGAAACCGGATCAACGGCCTCCAGGAGACCGAAGACAAAAATTAAGGGGCCGGAACCTGGCATCATGTATTTAATCGGGCTCAACCGGAACGCCGAAACCGGCGCCGCCCACATGGCGATCCTGGAAAAAGGGCTGAAAGGGCTCAAACGCCATTACCGGCTGGCGGAAACGGCCCACTGGCCGCAGGACACGCCGGAAGCGACCGTCGAAGCGGCCCTCGCCGGTCTTTACACCGATCCAAGATGGACCGTCCGCCGGAAGGTCTTCAGCCAGGACCGCCGTCCGGCCAAAAACGTCCGGACCCCGCCCCTGATCGCGGCCCGTTTCGATGCATCCGAAGCGGGCCGCTCCGGATGTCCCGAAACACGCCGACCCGATACCCGCTTCATCGACGCCCTCCGGGCCCGGAACCTGCCCCTGGAGGGTGTGGCGGTCACCCGGGAAGCGGCCTGGCGCCGGGAGGATTTCGGCGAACTCCGCCGCGGCAACAACTATTTCGTCCCCGGCCCGGACCTCGAAACGGTCCTCCGAACGGTCTTCTCCGAGGGCCGGCTGACCCTCGACCCCTCCCTCCCCATGGCCGACCGTCTCGCGCCCGGTCCTCCCGAAACCTTTCAACCTCCCATCCCGAATCCCGCCGGCGAACTTTCCGAAGGCGACCTGTGGCTCGCCGTCTCCCTGCCGATCTGGTTCAGCGAAACCGTCCGGAAGGTCGCCCGATACGGAGACGCGTGATGCGGAAAAAAGCCGGGCCTCATTCCCGAAGGAGACCGGCGCCACGTCAGCTTCACCTTTCTGAACGACCCCGATGAACCATACAAAAAACATGCCAAAAATCTAATTGACTTCCCTTGACGGATCCGGAAACCTGTTTATTGTTTATATCAGACGCGTACAGAGCGGCAATAAATCAAACAGTTAGTTCTACAACTCCCCCTCTGTCGTTTATCCCTATGAGCATTTAAAATAGGCTGATATACAGATTAAAATAAACTTTCAGGAGGTAGTCATATGAGCAAAGTTATCGGCATCGATCTGGGAACCACCAATTCGTGCGTATCGATCATGGAAGGCGGAGACGCCAAAGTCATCACCAACCCCGAAGGAGGCCGAACGACCCCGTCGGTGGTGGCGATTTCCGAAAGCGGCGAGCGGCTGGTGGGTCAGGTCGCCAAGCGGCAGGCCATCACCAACCCCGAAAACACGGTCTTCGGCGTCAAGCGCCTCATCGGTCGGAAATTCGAGTCCCCCGAAGTCCGGAAGGATGTGAAGATCCTTCCCTATAAAATCGAAGGGGCCGGCAACGGCGACGTCCGCATCAATCTGCGCGGCAAGACCTACAGCCCGGCGGAGATCTCCTCCCACATCCTGGCCGCCATCAAAAAGTCGGCCGAGGAATACCTGGGAGAGACGGTCACCGACGCCGTCATCACCGTTCCGGCCTATTTCGACGACAGCCAGCGCCAGGCCACCAAGGACGCCGGCAAGATCGCGGGCCTCAACGTCCAGCGGATCATCAACGAACCGACGGCCGCATCCCTGGCCTACGGGCTGGACAAGAAAAACGAAGAGAAGATCGCGGTCTTCGACCTGGGGGGCGGCACCTTCGACATCTCCATCCTGGAGATCGGCGACGGGGTCTTCGAGGTGAAATCCACCCACGGCGACACCCACCTGGGCGGCGAGGACTTCGACCTGCGGATCATCGATTTTCTGGCCGATGA
>JAABTM010000297.1 GCA_011389855.1 Desulfobacteraceae bacterium | reverse complement strand
CCGGGGGGCCGGAAATGGGCCATGTTTTCGCCCCGCCGGCGCCACGCCTCGGGTTGATCGGTTTTTATCTGATGCCGTGGCAGGCCGTCCCATTCTCCCAGGCGGATTTCCCGGAGCGCGGGCAAGGCGGTTATCGGTCGGCCCGAAGCGATGCGGTCAGCCGTTTCCCTGGATCGGCGCAAATCGCTGCAAAGGATGTCCCCAAACACGATTCCGGACAACGACTCACGCAATTTTTGGGCCGTTTTTCGCCCTTCGTCGCTCAACGGCGGATTGGTCCACCCGATGAACCGCCGGGAACCGGCCCCTTCGATCTGACCGTGCCGCAGCAGGTAGATCATGGCGTTTCCCGCAACATTTCCGACAGGGTGCGGCCGGCGATGGATTCCACCCTTTCACGAATCCGCTCGGCGGTTTCCCAACGCGATCGAATGGCCGCACAGGCGGCCGGATCGCCGCCAAACCGATCCAGGCTGGATTGGAAGCGTTCCGCCAGGGACGGCGCTCGCGCGTCGCCCATTACCAGTTTGTCGGATAAAAACACAACTTCACAGGCCCCTATGGGGGCATCGTCCCGCCACGACAAATCCACGTGGGTTTGCACCACATCGGCGACATCGGAAAATCCCATCTCCCGCAAAAGCGCACCCCCACGCAGAGCATGGTTGGGCTCGGTCCGCGCCACATCGTGGAGGAGCGCCGCCGCCTGGATCAGCGCGGGGTCGAGGCCGCCCCCGACTTTGTTGAGAGCGGCGGTCAAAGACGCCGCCACCCTGGCCACGGTTCGGCAATGGTTTCGTATCGGCTCGGGAACGGTCATGATATCGCCCATCAGGGCCTCGCATTCCGCCGCCGTCGGGATGGAGAGACGGCTAACCCGCATCTTCATCCATTCGTAATCCCGGGGCGTATCCATGTCCTGGAGAATCCCGGCGTCGGCCACGGGGACATCCACGGCCCGGTCTTCGCAGCGCAGCAGAAAGGCACGCAGGCCGCCGCCGCCCGACCATTTGAGGATCGGTTCGACCAGTTCGGACGAGATGATGGGCGGATGGCCGCGTTCGCCCCTGAAAGTCGGATAGCAGATCTGGGCGTCTTGTTCTATAAAATGATCGGAAAGAAGATGGATGGTGGCGGGGCGGATCAAGGGAATGTCCACCGGCAGAAGAAAAAATGCGGAACCATCAGGCGGCAGGGCTTTCAGGCCTGCGCGCACCGAAGAAAACATGCCGCTTCTGTAATCGTCGTTGACGGCGACACGCGCGCCCAGCGGTCTCACCGCTTCGGAAAGTTCAGTCGCGCGATGGCCGGCGACCACGATGATGTCGGCAATGCCGGCGGACTGAAAAGTATCGATCACCCGTTTTATAGGGTAACTTCGGCCCAGTTCCACCAGCGGCTTGAATCGACCGAGACGCGCGGCGGTTCCGGCGGCGAGGATGATGGCATAGACACCAGAAATGTCAGCCCCTTCCTTTTAATTGCTTTAAAATCCAAGCCGGATCTCTTCGTACAGGCAGGATCGCAACAACTTGAGCAATGCCGTCATTAAGATCATAATAGATAGCATAAGGGAATCTTTTGGAAAACATTCGATAATACCCATGCTTTTTGATGTGAATCCCAGCGTAAATCAACAAAGATTCGATATCGCTAATCAAGCTGTCAAAAAAATATTCACCGACTCCTTCCCCACCTCTCTCATAAAATGCTTTTCCTGCTTCGAGATCATCGTCGGCTTCTTTCGAAACGACAACTTGTTTCACTTTCATTGATAGCGTCTCTTTTTCAATTCCTCAAGTGATATGAATTCAGTCTCTCCGTTTTCTATCTTTCTTTTTCTTTCTCTAAGAACCTCCCCATGCCACTCAGGAGATTCAACATCCGATTCACCCGACTGGAGTGATTCCCATAGTGCTTCCATGGTTTGCAAACGCTCTGCGACGCTCATTTTCTGTATATCTGACAAATTAATCATGATGCACCTTCAAGGTTATAGGCTTGTAATAATTTTTCATTAATTCCCAACTTTCAGAAATTCAATCATTGATATGTTCATTCGGCTTGTGTATAATTCCTCAACACTGGCAACGGCCGCTCCTTAGCCGATACCAAAACTTTATAATAAAATCAAAGAAATCAACTTGAGAGACAAATTCCATTTTGAAAACGCCAAAAGAGGCCAAGTCGTTCCTCAAAAAGGCAAAACCCGGATTACGATCTACCTCGATACGGACATCGTCGAAGCGTTCCGGGATCGCTCGGACAAGGCGGGTTACGGATATCAGACGATGATCAACCAAGCGCTGAGGGAATATCTGGACAAGAACGAGAAGCCGCTCAGCGAAGCGTCGATTCGTCAAGTCGTCCGAGAGGAGTTGGACAGGGCCGGCGCCGCCCCGTAATTCACGCCTCCGCCCTCGCCTGAATCAACTCCGCCACGATGCTCACCCCGATCTCCTCCGGCGTTTCAGCCCCAATGGAAAGGCCGATGGGGCTGTGGACCCGGTCGATGTCCGCCTGGGTGAAGCCTTCCGACAGCAGCTTTTTGTAGATGGCGTCCCGCTTTTTCCGGCTGCCGATCATGCCGATGTAGCCGGCGTCGGTCCGCAGGGCCCCTTCCAGAACCGTCCGGTCGTGGGCGTGGCCCCGGGTGAGAATGACCAGATAGCTGTCGGCGTCGATCGTCAAGCCGTCTAAGGCGCTTTGGAAATCGGGGATGACATGGGTTTCGGCGGCGTCCGGGAAGCGGTCGCGGTTGGCGAATTCGGCGCGGTCGTCCAGAACCACTACCCGGAAATCGACCATCCGGGCCAGCTTGGCCACTTGCTGGGAGACGTGGCCGCCGCCGAACAGATAGACCGAACCGGGAACGAAACAGGGCTCCACCAGATAGCGCGATCCGTCGACCTCGATGACCGCCGGGGCGCGCTCGCCGACGCTCTCTTTCAGGGCGGTCATCAGCCTATCGGATGGCGAAAAATCGCCCTCGATGTCGCCATCGGCGGTCACCAAGCTTCGGTCGATCCGGTCCGGGGGCGTCTCGCCGGTTCCCAGGCGAGCGACCATCCGGCCTTTCCGGCCCGCCGTCAGGCAATCCACCACGGCCGTGTACAGCGAAATGGCACCGGCCGTCGGCCTGACCGGCTCCATCAGCACCGTCAAGCGCCCGCCGCAGATCATGTCCATCTCACGGGCCGCGTCGGCGGAGGTCAGGTCGAAGGACGCCACGCGCGGCCGACCGGTTTCCAGAACCTCGACCGCGGTTCGCATCACCTCGGCTTCCACCTTGCCCCCGCCGATGGTGCCGAAAATGCCGCCGTCTTTTTTCACCGCCATTCGGGTCCCGGCGGTCCGGGGCGTGGAGCCGGCCTGGCTCAAAATTGTCGCCAGCACGAGCGGTTCGCCCCCTTTCAAAGTTTCAAGGATCTGTTTTTCCAGTTTCACCATATCCTCTCTTTATCATGCCGACGCCCCAAAAGGCAAAGGGGAAACGCGCGTTGCGCTGTTTCCCCTGTCGCCCGGATCATTCAGCCACAGACCTTCGTCCGGCACAGGTGGACGGAGTGGACTGTGTGGACGCTGTGGACAGATAACCGAACCCCAAAGAAGAGATTTCAGCCCTTTGTGCCTTTGTCCCTTTGTCCCTTTGTCCCTTTGTCCCTCTTTTTTTACTTTCCAAATCCACAAATCGGATACCGGCACTCCACGCACCCCGAACAGAACCCGCCATGCCCCATTTCGACGATGTCCGCCTTGGTGACGGTTTCGCCCGCCAGGATCCGGGGGACCACCAGTTCGAAGATGCTGGCGCGGAAATACATGACGCAGCCGGGCAGGCCCACCACCGGGACGTCGCCGATGAAGGCCAGCATGAACATGGCGCCGGGGAATACCGGCGCGCCGTAGGTGACCACCTGGCCGCCGGCGGCCCGGATGGACGCCGGGGTCTGGTCGTCCGGATCCACGGACATGCCGCCGGTCACGGCGATCATCTCCGCGCCCCGGTCGAGGAAATCGCGGATGGCCCCCACGGTCATTTCGACGTCGTCGGAGACAAAGGTCTGATCCATCACCGTACAGCCCAGCTTGCCGAACTTGTCCCGGAGAACGGGGCCGAATTTGTCCTGGATGCGGCCGGAATAGACCTCGCTGCCGGTGGTGACGATCCCCACTTTTTTGGAGGCGAAGGGCTTTACGTGGATCACCGGGGCGTGGTTCCGGCAGATTTGTTCCACCTGCCGGACCTTTTCTTTCTCGCAGACCAGGGGGATGATCCGGGTGCCGGCCACCGACTGGCCGTCGGCGACGATCCCGTCCGTTTTCAGTGAGGCGAACACCACCGCTTCGATGCTGTTGATCCGGGCGAGGGCCGCGGGGTTGACCTTGAGCAGCCCCTGTCCGGCGGCGATCAGGTTGACCCGCCCCTCCTTGGGATCGGTCAGGGTGATGCCCGGCCCGGAAGCGGCCTCTGCCATGCGCCGGGCCGCTTCGTTCTCGTGGACGGTTCCCTCGTCGAGGTCGAACACGTAGATGTTGCGCTTGCCGATGTCTAGGAAGACGGGGATGTCTTCTTCCCGGATGACGTGGCCCTTCCGGAAGGCCGGGCCCTTGGATTCGCCCGGCGCGATCCGGGTCACGTCGTGCCCCAGCACCATGCCGATGGCCTCTTCTACGGGGATGGTTTTCATCGGATTATCCGATCTTCAGCACCATGGCCGCGCCGGTGTCGCCTGCCGCGCAGCCGGTGAAGAGCAGGTATCCGCCGCCGTTCATGGCCGTTTCCTCGATGCCCTCGATGATGCACCGGCCCGCCGTGGGGGCCTGGGGATGGCCGAAGACCAGGGACGAACCGTAGTTGTTGAACCCGTTGACGTCGATCTTGAGTTCGTTGGCCATGTAGATGTCGTTGGCGGCGAATGGGTTGTGGGTCTTGACGGTTTTAATGTCCTTGATGTCGAGGTTGGCTGCTTCGAGCGCCCGTTGGGCCGCCGGAACCACCGCCATGGCCATGAAGCCTTTCTTGGCCCGAGAATAGCCGTAGGAGAGGATCTGGACCTCGATGTTCTTGTCGGCGCTCAGCTCTTTGGCCTTTTCCCGGGTGGTCACCAGCAGTCCTGCGTTTCCGTCGGCCGGATGGGTCTGGGCCCCGAAGGTGTGGGCGCCGTCGGGCAGCACCGGCCGGAGCTTGGCCAGGCCGTCTTCGGTGGTGGGCATCACGCCTTCGTCGGCGTCCAGAACCACCGTCTTTTTCTTGGAGATCTTCACTTCGGCGGGGAACATGTACCGCTTCTGGAAGGCCCGGTCGTCGGCCAGGGCGTCCATATACTGCTCGTAACGGCGCAGGGCCACGGCGTCGCACTGTTCGCGGGTGACGCCGGTCTCCTTAACCACGTTTTCCGCCGTCTGGATCATGGCGCCGCCGGCCCAGGGGTCGCGGTTGAAATGGTCCATGAGCCAGTTTTCGGAAATCACCTCGCCGCCCGGCCCCAGGGGGTTGGGCCAGACGGTGTGGGGGCCGTTGGAGGTCCGGTCGGTCATGAGGCAGAAGGGGGTCTCGAACATCCCGGTTTCCACGCCCATGGCCGCCTGGTAAAGGCAGGTGGTGGAAGTGGAGCAGGCCTGCATCACCGTGACGCCGGGCACGCCCTCGGCGCCCATCATGGCCGACGCCCAGGGGCCGCCGTAGAAAACAGCCGGCTGGCCGATGGTGATGCCCAGGATGAGGTAATCGAGGTTTTTCGGGTCCCATCCTTTTTCAGCCAGCCAGCGCCTGGCGGTATTCGCGCCCAGCACGATGGCGTTTTCAGTTGCCAGGCTCCCCTGCCAGCGGGCGAAAGGGGTGGAATAGTATCCGCGGAATGGAATGTAGGCTTTGGTCAACATTGGTGAGGTCTCCTCGCATGGTTTGTAGGGGCGAAAAATTTTTCGCTCCTACCGTTTCCTGGATATATAAATAGTATTTTCAAATAGTTGCTTATTTATACGTCTCCCGCAAAATCCGATGCAAAATCTTCCCCGTCGGCGTCCGCGGCATCTCGTCGCGGTCGATGAAAATGATCTCCTTGGGGCGTTTGTAGCCGGCCATTTTTTCACGGCAGAGGTC
>JAABTM010000296.1 GCA_011389855.1 Desulfobacteraceae bacterium | reverse complement strand
GCCCCGGCATTTGTTCCAGGAAAACCGGGTGAGCGTGGTGGTCTTGGGGGCCTTGAGCACCGTTTCCACCGGCAACAGACCGAGCCCCTCGGATGTGCCGGGGATGCCTTCGAGCCCCTCGGGATCATGGATGGACCGGCCCATCAACTGGTACCCGCCGCAGATGCCCAGAAGATGACCGCCGGCGTCGGCGTCGGCGTAGGCCGTCAGCTCTTCGGCCCATCCTTTTTCCTTGAGCCAGTCCAGGTCCCACCGGGTGTTTTTGGAACCCGGCAGGATGACAGCCTGGAATCCGGACAGATCCCTTGGTTTTTCCAGAAAACAGACCTCCAGTCCCTTGAGGGCGGCCAGGGGGTCGATGTCCGTGAAATTGGAGATGTGGGGGATGCGGATGACGGCGATGGCCGGAAGCCCTTCGCTGGGCGGGCGGTCCTTTTCCGGCGTTTCGATGACCACCGAATCCTCCGCCTCGATCCTGAAATCCGAATACCAGGGCAGGACCCCGAAAACCGGTTTGCCGGTTCTGTTTTCGATCCACTCCACGCCGTCCCGGAACAGGGCGATGTCGCCGCGGAACCGGTTGATGATAAAGCCGGCGATGCGGTCCCGCTGCTCGGGCGGCAGGCATTCCAGGGTGCCCACGAGCTGGGCGAAGACGCCGCCCCGGTGGATGTCGGCCACCAGGATCACCGGGGCTTCGGCGTAGTCGGCCATGCGGAGGTTGACGATGTCGCCGGGCATGAGGTTGACCTCGGCGCAGGAGCCGGCGCCTTCCATGAAAATCAGGTCGTATCGCTCCCGCAACCGGTCCAGGGCCGAACAGGCGGTGAAGAAGAGGTGTTCCTTCCGGGCGTGGTAATCCGCGGCCGTGCTGTTTTCCAGCACCTTGCCCAGGAGGACCACCTGGGATCCGATGTCGCTGGTTGGCTTGAGCAGGACGGGGTTCATGTTGACATGGGGCGGCACCCGGGACGCCTCGGCCTGGACGATTTGGGCCCGGCCCATCTCCAGCCCCTCGGGCGTCACGCCGGAATTGTTGGACATGTTCTGGGCCTTGAACGGCGCCACGCGAATTCCCCGGTTGGCGAACAGCCTGCACAGGGCGGTGGTCACAATGCTCTTGCCGACTTCCGAGCCGGTCCCCAGGACGGCCACGCAGGGGGCGCTATTTTTGGATTCCGTTTCCGACACGCTCACCTCGCTCTGATTGATGTTTTACCCGGGTCATCTCGGTGACAAGATCGGCGGCTTCGACGATGCGGGGGTCGGCGCCTTTGCCGGTTATGACCAGTTCCACCGGCGACGGCCGGTTCCGGATGATGTCCAGCAGGTCTTCCGCGGAGAAAAGCCCGCGGTCGACCGCCGCGTTCCCTTTGTCGAGCACCACCAGGTCGTATCGGCCTCCGGAGACGGCCCGGCGGATGCGATCCAATCCGCCCGTTTCGTAGGGTTCCACCGTGATGTGTTCGGAAAACCGTTCCAGCGCCCTGGCCTTGCCGTCGTCGCCGTTTTCGATGCAGTCTATAACCAGCACTTTGAGTCCGGCCCCGGCGGCGCGGAGGCACAACCCCACCTCCGGCGCGGCGTCTTCGTCGTCTCCCGTATAAATTTGGACGTAGCCTCTCATGGATGTTCTTCTCCCGCGGGCGCATTCCCGTATTGGGTCGGGTTTTCGTCGGACAACCGGTATTTTTTCGCATAGCCCCGGGGGGTGATCATGAACGCCCCGTAGGCATGGGTCGCGGAGTTGCCGATGAAGACCGTGGTCTGCATTCCCACCGGGGCGCGGTCCAGGTCCTTGAGCGAAATAAGGTGGACCGACTGGTCGTCCCGCATGGCGGCGGTGACGATGCCGGTGGGCGTTTCAGGCGCCCGGTGGCGCAGGACGATCTCCTGGGCGCGTTTGAGCTGCCAATCCCGTTTTTTGCTTTTGGGGTTGTAGAGGACGATGACGAAGTCCGCCCGGGCCGCCGCGTCGAGCCGGGCTTCGATGGTCTCCCATGGCGTGAGCAGGTCGCTGAGGCTGATGGCGGCGAAATCGTGGGTCAGCGGCGCGCCCAGAAGGGCGGCGCCGGCGCACAGGGCGGGGATGCCGGGCACGACTTCGATGATCAGGGCGTCGTCGGACCTTTCGGCGGCGTTGACGTCCCGGACCGGAACCAGCGGGATATCGCGGTTCCGGCAGATTTCCAGGGCGAGACCGGCCATGGCGTAGATGCCGGCGTCGCCGCTGGAAACGATGGCGCAGCCGGTGCCGGCGATGGCGATCTCGATGGCCCGCTCCACCCGCTGAACCTCCCGGGTCATGCCGGTGCTGACGATCTCTTTGCCCGCCAGGAGCGGCCGGATCAGGTCGATGTAGGTGGTGTAGCCGACGATCGTATCGGCGTCCGTCAGAACTTGCCGGGCCCGTCCGGAGAGGTGGTCGGGGCCGCCGGGCCCGATGCCGACGATGGCCAGTTTCTTCTGGCGATGGCCGCGGTGACGTTCCGGGTCCGCTGTTTCGGCACGATCAGGGTCCCGTTCCCCGAGGCCAGTATCGCTGCTGCTTCGCATACGCTTTGGGTTCCCATATGTTTTTCCACCATCGCCGACGGTGTTTGCACGCCCTTAGCTCTGTCGAGGCTGTTCCGATCAAAGAAGTCGATGGGCAGCCCCAGTTCCCCGGCCAGGGCGAGCAGCCCGGCCTCGTCCCGTTTGGCGTCGATGGAGGCGATTCGTTCCAGGCTGGCGGGCGAAAGGCGGCGCGCCGCCAGGGTCTCCAGCAGCAGCGCCCGCATCTCGTGAGCCGGGGTATCCCGATTGCACCCCATGCCCGCCGACAGCCAACGCGGACGCAATATCAGGATTCGGGGGGAAAGGTCAACCTGAAGATCGTCCAGGTAGACGCCGGGGCCGTCATGGGAAAGAAGGAATCCGGCGTCGGGCGCGTCCTGGATCAGATCCCGGGGCAGCTTTTCCCGGATGAGGCCGTGGGGATCGAAGATGGAAACGGCCTCCCGCTTCAGCAACGCCATATTGACCCCTTTGATGGCGTCCGGATTTTCGATGGCCCACCCCGATTCAGCGGCGATGGCGTCGATGGCCGGCACGCCGGAGACGTCCGTGGCGGTGGTAATCACCGGGACCGCGCCGATCAGCCCGGCCGCGGTTTCCGCCAGCCGGTTGGCGCCGCCGATGTGGCCCGAGACCAGGCTAATGGCGTACCTCCCGGCTTCATCCACCACCACCACGGCCGGATCGACCGTTTTGTTTTGGATGAGCGGGGCGATTATGCGGACGGCGATCCCAGCGGCCATGACGAAAATATGTCCGGCATAGTCCCCGAAGCAGCCCCGGAGCGTTTCGGACAAGCGCCCGAACCGGCGGGCGTTATCCATTTCCGGAGGCAGCCCGGCGGAGACATAAAGGGTCGCATCGGGCAACCGGCCGGCGATGGATGCGGCGATGCGTCTCCCTCCCGGGGTGACCGCCCAGACCGCGACGCCTTTTTTTTTCGATTGGATGGGGCTCATCTCCATGGGACCGTTGTGGTGGACTTTCTCTTGTGGTATCATAGTATTTCTGCCATATCACAACGGGAGGGGCTTTGGAAGCGGATGTTTAAGGATTGTCGTCGATGACCGGAGAGAGGAACAATCGGGCATCCCAGGGTTCGGAAAGGATAATTGCCTGAAAAATGAACCGTCTATCTTTCATAGCCGTTCTGCTGGCGCTGGTTGCGGGGCTGTTGTGGTGGGATGTTTTCGATCACTACCGATCCGGACTTCCCCTGGATTTCCGGCGCGACCTGGTGGGGGTGACGGTCATTACGGCGCTCACTTTTGCCGTTCTGCTGCTGCTGAACCGCCACGTCGCCACCCTGGAACGCACGGTCAAGCAGCGGACCCAGAGCCTGACGGAGGCCAATGAAGCGCTCGGTGTGGAGTTGAAGGAGCGGCAGCGGGCCGAGGCGGCGGCCAGGGAAGCTGAAAAAGCGGCTGAAATGGCCAATTCGGCCAAGAGCGAATTCATCGCCAACGTGAGCCACGAACTCCGGACCCCCTTGAACGGCATCCTGGGATACACCCAGATCCTCAAGCGGGATCGAACCCTCACCGAAAAGCAGCGAAGGGCCGTCAACATCATCCACCGAAGCGGCGAACACCTGCTGATGGTCATCAACGACATCCTCGACCTGTCCAGGATCGAGTTGCGAAAGATGGACCTGCACCTGCGGGATTTTTCCGTTCCCAGGCTCCTGGAGTCCATCTCCGAGTTGATCCAGGTCCAGGCGGCGTCCAAAGGGCTCTGCCTGGACATCGACTTCGACCCGGATCTGCCCCGGGTCGTGAGGGGGGACGAGGTGCGGCTGCGACAGATCCTCTTGAATCTTCTGGGAAATGCGGTAAAATACACGGAAGAGGGCCGGGTGACGTTCAGGGCGCAGGTCGATGCTGCCTACCATGGCAACGGATCCCGCCAGGCCGAGATCCGTTTCGACGTGGCGGACACCGGCATCGGGATCCCGCCGGACAAGCTCAAGATGCTGTTCAAGCCCTTTCAGCAGGCGGACAACCGGAAGAATGCCGCGGAGGGGACCGGCCTCGGCCTGGCCATCTCCAGCCGCCTGGTTCATATGATGGACAGCTGGCTTCATGTGGAGAGCGGCCGGGGGGAGGGGACCCGGTTCTGGTTCACCATCCAACTGCCGGTGGTGGGAGGGGTCGAAAAACCCGCGCCCGCCGAAGCGGAAGAACCGGAAGCGGACAGCGCCTACCATGACACCATCGAAGAGGGGGTGTGGGCGCCGCCACCGGCGACCGAGCTGAATCTGCTTTTCGATCTGGCCATGAGAGGGGATGTCAATGCGATTCAGCAGCGTGCCGAAAAACTGGCGGTCTCGGAAGAATACCGGCTTTTCGGCCAGAAAATATATCACTATGCAAAGGCTCTGATGGTCGATGAGCTTCAGGAATTTATCGGAAAATTTAGGGAGGTCCAAAGATGATCCAAGACAAACCGGAGACGGCGACGATTCTGGTGGTGGACGACAACCCCACCAACTTGCAGCTGCTGCTCGACTACCTCAACGAGCTGAATTTCAAGACGTTGATTGCCAAAAGCGGGGAGGGGGCCCTCCGCCAGGCGGCCCTGGCCAAACCGGACATCATCCTCCTGGACATCATGATGCCGGGCATGGACGGTTTCGATACATGCCGGCGGCTGAAAGATGATCCCGAAACCCGGGATATCCCGGTGATGTTCATGACCGCCCTTTCGGACACGGAGGACAAGGTCAAGGGGTTCGATCTGGGGGCCGTGGATTACATCACCAAGCCCTTCAGCCAGAAGGAGGTGCTGGCCCGGCTCAACACCCAGCTGACCATCCAGCGCCAGAAGCGGGAACTGGCCGAACTCAACGCCATGAAAGACCGGTTCCTATCCATCATCGCCCTGGATCTCAAATACGTCTTCGACACCATGATCGGCCCGTCCAAGCGGCTGGCCGAATCCTTCGACATCTTCAGCAAAAAAGAGATCGAATTCATCGCCAAGCGGCTCCATCGCTCGGCCCAGGACACCATGCACATGCTCGAACAGGTCATGATCTGGGCCGATATCCAGCGGGGCAAATATGAGTTTCGGCCCGAGATGATCGATCTTTTCGAGAGCGCTTCCGAAGTCGTGGTGACCTTACGGGAGGACGCCCTCCGTAAAAAAATCGAGCTGACCAATGGCATCGAGCCCGGAACGCTCGTCCATGCCGATCCGGGGATGGTTCGCGGGATTTTTGAAAACCTCTTGTCCAACGCCGTCCGGTTCACCCGGAGCGGGGGCGCGGTGAGCCTGTCGAGCCGGCCGGAAGACGGCATGGAAGCGGTCACGGTGACGGACACCGGCGTGGGCATGAGCGAAAAGAATCTCAACGGGCTTTTCCGGATCGATCGGGCCTACAAAAAGCCGGGCATCACCGGCAAAGAGGGCGCCCATCTGGGGCTGGTGATCTGCAAGGAGTTCGTGGAAAAAAACGGCGGCCGCATCGAGGCCGAAAGCGAACTGGAAAAGGGCAGCGTTTTTCGGTTCACCCTGCCCAAAACCGCGAGGGGATCCGGTTGGGGAACAAAAGACGAGAATCCGCCG
>JAABTM010000295.1 GCA_011389855.1 Desulfobacteraceae bacterium | reverse complement strand
CCTATCTCAAACGATTCGCCAAACGGATCGGACCGGGCGGAAGCGACCGCCGTCTGAATTTCGTCTACGACAAACCCGGCCGGACCCGGGATGTGTTGATGGTCCACCTCTTTTCGCCCCTGGGGGCCGGGGAGGCCTCGACCCTCCGGGTCCGGGTCGGCGCCGGCCCCCGGAAGGTCAATTCGCCGTTTACCGACTGGAGTCTCCTGGACCGGCGTTACACTGTCCGGCCGGACCGCTCCGGCCGGGCCGACCCGGCCCCCGTGCTCCATACCCGGAACGAGTGGACCTATCCGGGCCGCATCTTCTTTCTGCCCCTGGGCGCCGACCTTTCGGCCGGCCGCTATCGGGTGCGTTTCGACCTGGAGAGCGGCCCGGGCGGTTATCTGATTTTTTCCAAGATCACGATGGGACGGTATGAGAAGCGGGATATTTATAGGGAATTGGGGGGGAGGGGGTAGTGGGTTGAGGGTTGCGGGTTGAGGGTAGTGGGTAGTGGGTAGTGGGTAGTGGGTAGTGGGTAGTGGGTAGTGGTTGGTGGCGACAGGGATGAAGGAGGGATGAGACGGATGAGATGGATGATCGGCGGGATGTTGTTGGTCGTTGCATGGGGGATCGCCCTTCAGGGGGTGGGGTTTGGCGCTTCCATCGAGGATCTGCTGGAGGCGGCCCGTCAGGGGGCGGTCTTTCGACCCTCCGACGCGGTGGAACTGGCCCGGGCGGAGGTTTTGTTCGGCCGAATCCTGGACGGTTCGGCGGACGGGAAAGAGATGCTGTCGGCCCTGAAAAGCGAGTGGAACGGGCTCGGCTATCGGCTGGAAACCGTGTCCGCCGGCGGCAAGTCGTTTTTGGCCCTCCTGGAAAAGCCGTCCCACCGGCGGGGCCGGGGCTTTTTCCTGTTTCCGCTCCGCCCGGCCGGGGACCTGTTGCTCCAGGCGCCCCACGGCTTCAAGGATCTTTACACCGGGGAGATCGGGGTGAAGCTCTTTCCGGCGGGCCGGTTCGCCGGGGCGGCCTGGAATACGGTCTCCCGTTATGAGACGGAAGAAGGGGGGAGGGGGACGGCCGACCTGTCGGACCGGACCGACACCCTGTTCGCCGCCCTCGCCCGGGCCTTTGCCGAACGGTATCCGGAGGGCCATGTGGTCCAGCTCCACGGGTACGCCCGGGGCAAGCGGGACTCCCTGTCGGGGCGGGTCTCCGACATGATCCTCAGCAACGGGACCCATCGCCCGCCTCCCTGGCTGGAAGGGATGGACCGGTGCCTGGAGGGGCGATTTTCGGTGGTGGTGAGCCGCTTTCCCGTGGAAACGGACGAACTGGGCGCCACCCGGACGAGCATCGGCATCGTGATGCGACAAATGGGCCACGCCGGGTTTTTTCACCTGGAGATGAGCCGGGAGATGCGTGAACGGCTCCGGGATGACGACGCGGCCCGGGAAGATCTTTTGGGCTGCCTGGGGGAGGTGCTGGGATGGTGAGAATCGTCGCGGGATGGCTGGCGCTGGTTTTTCTGATGGTTCCCACCGAGGGGATGGGCGATCCCGATCCGCTTCAATTGGAGATGCGCGCCGGGTACGCCGCCCACGTCCGGTGGCAAAATGTGGAAGGTCCGCCTGAATGGGAAGGGGGGGAGCGGCCCGTGCGTCGATTTTTCCGCAACCGGCACGGGGTGGGCCTGGCCCCCGGCCAATTCGTTCAAGTCCGGATCCCGCCCCGGGAGAAACTCAAGGTCCTCCGGATCGGCGACGGGTCCGACGGGCCGTTGACGCCCGAGGATCTCGACATTTCGGTCTCCGACGGGTCGGGGCTCTACGCGGTTTTACAGCCGGTTTCGGAAGACGGGCTTGTCTTTTCGCCCGGGGCGGACCGGCCCCTGACGGCCCGGATCGAGCGGCCGGAACGGTTCGGAACCGCCATCGAGGTGGCGGTCTATGTCTCTTTTACCGAACCGCCGGGGGAACTGGCCCCCTATCGTGATCCGGTCCGGCCGCCGGGGCCGGTCACGGTGTTGCGCGACCTGTTTTACGAGCCGCTCGGCGGTTACCGACGGCTGGCCGCCGGAAACGCCGTCCGGTTCGCCGTTCGGGGGCCGGTCCGCCTGAAACTGGAAAGCCGCCCCATCTTTCCGCCCCTGGAAAGCGATCGGGTCCTATCGTGGCGGCTGTCGGTCCGGATGGACGGCGACCCCCTCCAAACCCGGTTGTTCGAAACTCTTCCGGACATGCGGGGCCCGGTCCTGTCCGACGGCGTCGTCCAGCCGGCAGGGCGGCTGGAAACGGCCTATATCGAAGCGCCGGAGGGGCGCCGCGAGGTGACCGTCGAATCGTCGGCCGATCTTTTTCTCCGGGTGCTGGCCCAGGGGGCCCCCGATTATCTCATCGCCTCCTTAAACGCCCCCGACCCTACCCCCCGGCAGGTTCGGGAAATTTTGCGGGAAGAGGGAAACGGCATCCCATCCACCGTGGCGACGGCCCTCGATCTGGCCCGGGACAACCGGCGCCGGGAAGGGGGGATGGCCGGGGCCGCCCTGATGCGGGATCTGGCCGAGCGGTATCCCGACGAGCCGGCCGTAACCGGTCTGGCCCAAGAGATGACCGGGATCCACACCTTTTTCAGGAACCTGCCGCCGACTGAAAAACCGGTCGGGGCCGAGCGGCGGTTTTACCGGTTTCTACCCCGCCGGCTCAAGACGATCCGGACCCGGCCGCAACACCTCGTGGCGCTCGACCAGCACCGGGACGCCCTTCTCGACGCCGTGCCGGGGGCCCATTTCATCGATCTGGACGGCGCCCTGACCTATCGGCTCCCCGAACGGTTCGCGCCGGGGACCCTGCGGATCGCCTGCCTGATCCGGGAGGGGGAGACGGCCGGGTTTTCGCTCACGATGGACGAGGGTCCCCCGCTGATCTTTCGGCAACGCCGCGGCCCCCGTTTTCCGGAAACCGCCTACCATTCGTCCCTGGGCGACATCGGGCTGGCGCTTTCACGGATGCGCCGTCCGGATGACGATGCGGGCACGCTGGGCGGCCCCTTCGGCGCGGAGCGGACGCCGGGGCCGCTGGTCCGGGCAGGACTCTTCGAGGCGCCGTTGCCGGCCGGGGTCCGCTCGATCCGCGTGATACCGGATGCGGAGAGGTCGGGGAGGGCGGCGGTGGCGCTTCAATACAGGGCCTCGGCGTTCCATGGCGCTTCGGAGACGGCTTATCTGGCGATGGTTGACCGGGTGACCGGCGGGGACGATGGAGACGGGGCGGATCGGGTGGCCGACCTGTTTATGGACTGGCTGACCGAGACATCCCGGGCACGGGAAGCCGGAACGCCGGCGGCGGGGGACGGCGCGAAATCGACCGATCCTTCGGTGGCCGCGCTCCGGAACCAATGGATCCCGGTCGTACGGCTGTTGGCCGCCCGGGCCGGGAATCTGGCATCGGGTCCGAAGCCGGCCAAAAGCGAAACCCCGCCCGATCCGCTGCCGGCCGACGCCGTCTCCGCCCTGATCCAAAAAGCCGAAAAGCGGGAGGCCGAAGGGCTGTGGGTCAATGCCCTGGAGGCGTGGACGGCGGTGTTTCACGGCTCGGAAGGAAATCTTCGCCGAAGAGCCCGGTTTGCCCGGATACGGGCTCTGCGGGCGCTGGGCGAATACGGCGCCGTCGATCGGATGCTGACCCATCTGCTGCGGTTCAGCGATGATCCGGAAGAAACCAGAAGGGCCTTCGATCTATTGAGAGAACGGTATGTCCGGCAAAACGACCACGACGGGTTGATCGGCCTGTACGCCTTTTCGCTAATCGAGGGGCGGCCCGGGCTGCCGTCCCGGGACCGGTCCCTGGGGGCCCTGGCCCGTCTCCTCAATGCCCGGGGCGAGTACCGGGCCGCGCTGCTGCTTTCTTTGGCGACCCCCCGGTTCAACCAGGACCCGGAGGTCCTGCTCCGGGCCGCGTTCCATCAGCGATGGCGGCTGGTGTTCGAAACAGCGCTTTCCCGGCTCTCCTCCGAGACCACCCGCCACCGCTGGCTGGGCCATCGGGAATGCCGGGAGGGGCGATACCGGAAGGCCCAGGCCCATTTTCACCAGGCCGGACCGGAGGGCCGGCGATGGGCCGACGCCCTCGAAACGGCCCTGGCCATCCGTCGGGATCTGAGATCGGCCGAGCCGGACGACGGGGAGAAACGGGCCGAAGCGGCGGTCCGATGGGTCGAATGGGACCACCGGCATCCCGGCCCCCGGATCTGGCGGGACGCCGACGCCCAGGTTCTGGATTTCGCCGGGGTGAAAACCCTCTACAGCGTCTCCCGGGACCTCTATTCAGAGGCATTCGTCGGCCGACCGGACCGGCCGGTCGCCATCCGGGTCATCGGCCCGGCGGTGCTCCGGGCCGATCTCCGGCCCCTCCATCCGGCGGCGGCCGACGCCGAATACATAGAAGGGTGGGCCTATCTGGAGACCTCGGCGGAACGGCGTCTCATTCCCGTCAATCGGAACTTTCCCTCGGAGGGCCTCCGGCTCATCGACGACAGCGGTCAGCGGCCGGGGTGGGAGGTTGCATACGAATACAACGTCCCGCCCGGGGTCCACGACATCGCGGTTTACGGCGATCCGTTCCCGGTGTTGGCCCGTTTCCACCTTAAATCGCCTGATATCCGGATCGACGTTCTGCCGCCCCTGACGCCGGAAACGCTCGGCTTCGCCCCGACCCCGCCGAAGGCGGCCGGGGCGGCGGCGCCCTCCCCCGCCCCCCGCTGCTCTCCGGAGGGCCGCCTCTTCGTCTTGCGCCGAGAAGAACCCCGATCCACCCTCGGCCTGAAGACCGACGCCCTTTATGCGGATCTTCGTCACCCGAACGCCTTTGCGACCGCCGCCCCTTTGTCCCTCAGTCCCTCCCTCCCTTTTCCCCTTTCTTATCTCCACACCCTCGGCCGCCGGCTCTCAGACAACGATATCGACGCCGCCCTGGCCGATCCGCCGGCCGGGAAAGAAGACGAAGCGGCCGTTCGCCAGTACATGGCGCTTTTGGCCTGGGTCGCGGAGCGGCAGCCGGACCGGTACGCCGGGATGGCGGCCCGGTCGGAGCGATTTTTCGCCGATCATGCCCACATCCGCGGATTGAAACCCCTGCTGAGCCGGATCACCCGACAGACCGGGTGGTCCCGGGCCTCCTTTATCCAGTCGAGCGCCGGCATCCGGTATCTGCCCATCGAAGGATGGCGCCCCCAGTCCAGGGGGCTGCGGATCAGCAAGGCCCTGCTGCCGCCCCTGGCCCCGGACGAGCATCTGCTTTACGATCCGACCGAGCTGAACTTTTATATGGCCAATTTCCGGCCCGCGGAACTCTCGGTCCGGCTGGAAGCCGAGGACGCCGGGATCTATCCGCCCGAGCCGATGAGGGTGCGATGGGGGCTGGATGACGGGCAGGACCGGATCCTGACGCTGACCCCCGGAGATCCGATCCGCTTCGCGCTGCCGGTCCCCCGGGGAGAACATACGCTTAGGATCGGTATCGTGGAACGGGTGGAAAACCAGTTTTTGCGGGTCCGGGTTCGCGAGGCCGGCGCCCCCCGCGGCCGGACCCCGGGGCCCCAACCTTTTATCGAGGAGGAAACCCGGCGGGCCTATCAGGTCGCCACTCCAAAAGAGCCCCTGGAGATCGACATCGAAGGACCGGCCTGGGTTCGGATCGACGAACGACGGGGCGACGAGACCTTGAGCCGGTACCGGCGCCTAAGATCGGGCTGGGCCCACTTCGCCCTTCGGCCGGCCCCGGGCCGGGGAGAAGCCCTGTACCGGGTCTTTGTCAAGACCCCGGAAACGGCGGACGCGTCGCAACCCGCCGTTCGCGTCGTCCGGAGGCCCCCGCCCGCCGTAGAGACGCAATGCATTGCGTCTCTACGTCCCGGCGCCATCGGCCGCTCGCCCATCCGGACTATCGAATCCTTGGATGGACAGGAAGACGGAACCCACACCGCGTCGTGGCAATGGCGTCGGCGCGGGGAATCGGAAGGCGCATCCGGCGCGGCGGGGGCCGAGGACTTTTTCGAGGCGGCGGTCGATTACCGCTTTTTAAACGATGACGGCCGCTCCCATTTCCACGGCCGGGGACTCGTCCGGGTCCGGAATGCCGGCGGCCCCACCCTGGGGGCGTCCTCGAGCTTTCAGATCG
>JAABTM010000045.1 GCA_011389855.1 Desulfobacteraceae bacterium | reverse complement strand
GATCCGCGTACTCATCGTCGGACGCCTCCGCCTCTTCCGCTTCCGCTTCTTCTTCTTCCATATCCAGTTCAAGGTCTAAATCATCGGATTCCGCCTCTTCTTCCTCTTCCTCGCCTAAATCGAGGTCCAGCTCCGGTTCGCCTGATTCCGAAACCGCCTCTTCCGCCGCTTCATCCTCGTCTTCGTCCAGGAAGATGCCGAGGTCTTCGCTTTTGCTTTCAGCGGCTCCGTTTTGGGCGGCCTCTTTGGGTTCCGGCGACGCCCCTTTTTTACGCCCTTTTCCCTCGCCCAGGCTCGACAGGTCAAAGTCTTCGCCGCTTTTGGTCTCGCCCTCTTCGTCGTAATATTTGTCGTCCGCAAGGGCCTTGTACATATTGGGCGCATTGAACTCGACGGTGACGAATTCCTCGGGATCAAGATCCTCGTCGTCCTCATCCAGATAGATGGCGTCGCCCTGGGCGTCATCTTCGTCGAGCATCTCGTCGAGACCGGTCAAATCCAGTTCGCCCGCCTCTTCAAAATCGTTTTCCGAATCCTCTTTGAGCGGTTCTTCGGACTCGAAATCCATGTCCAGGGAGAACCCCTCCATTTCTTCGTCGAAACTGTCGTCCAGGTTTACCCCGGACGAAGCTTCGTCCTCGAAATCCTCATCGTCCAGGTTGACCACCGACTGCTCCTTTTCCGGCGCCTTGCCGGCGGGCCCGGACGGACCTTCAGGGGCTTTGGCTTTCGGGGCTTTGGCTTTTGGGGCTTTGCCTTCCGGCGCGGCCTGGCTTTCGGCCATTTCAGCGGCGGCCGGCTCGGAGGCGGATTTCTCGTCTATATCGAACAGGTCTGAAATCTCGGACAGATCGAACCCCACGAGCTGTTGCTCTCCGTCGCCGGCGGACCCCATGGACGCTTCCAGTTCATCGTTTTTACTGAGCCGGAGCCCCTGTTTTTTTTGTCCGCCTTTGCTGCCGCCGGCTTTTTTGACCTTGGCGGCGGTGGACTTCAACTTCAGTTTTTCGTCTTCCATGGGGACTGTCGCCCCGGCGGGTTCGGCCTCCGGAGGATAGGCTTTGAAAACGGTCTTGCAACTGGCGCACCGCACCTTTGAACCGGTCGGTTTCAAACGACTCGCATCCACATTGAAGCGGGTGTCGCACTCTTTGCAGGTAATGATCATAACAAAAACCTCGAGCGGCTATAATTTCAGATGATAAATTTCAGGTAGATGCCGATAATCCTCCGCATAATCCAGCCCGTAGCCCACAAGAAATCCCTCTTCAACGATGTGGCATGCATAATCGACGGAAACCGCGGCCTGCCGTCGTTCCCGCTTGTCCACCAGCGCGCAGGTCTTGATGGATTTTAAACCAAGAGATTTCAAGTAATCAACCAAATTTGCAAGTGTCAGTCCTGTATCGATGATATCTTCGACCAACAGGACGTGCTTGTCTCTGAGGTCGATTTCGACATCTTTCGATAATTTAATGCAACCAGACGTTTCGGTGTCGTCCCCGTAGCTGGCGGCACGGATGAAATCGATCTTGATCGGAACGGTAATGTGCCGGATCAAATCGGATAAAAAAATAAACGCCCCTTTGAGCACGCCGATCAGGACCAGGTCTTTGCCTTTGTAGTCGGCGGAAATCCTTTCACCCAGGGCGGCCACTCTGTCTTGAATTTCGCTTTTTGTAATAACGGGAATAAATTCAGGCATTATCCAACTGTCATGTTCTCGTCATCAGAAATAATTGAAATCAAACGTGTTGATTTCCCGATCATATATGTTTAGAGATACCCTGATTAAAGAGGCTTGTCAAATCAAATTGACGCCTTACAGTCCGGCCTCCGCAATCTGCCGGACCAGCTTCTCCTGATGGTCGGTCAGGTTGGCCGGGATGTTCACTTGAACGGAAACATACAGGTCGCCGCGGCCGCTTCCCTGCATGTGGGGCAAACCGTGTCCCGACAGGCGCATCTTTGTCTTGTGTTTGGTGCCCGGAGGGATTCTCAGGTTGAGTTCCCGGCCGTCCAGGGTCGGCACTGAGATGGTCTTTCCCAGGAGGGTGTCGCTCAGCTTGACCTCGCGGCTGAGATAGAGATCGTGACCGTCGGCGTCGAACACCGGATCTTTCTGGACCTTCGACTGGATGAACAGATCCCCCGGAGGGCCGCCGAAGGCGCTCTCCTCCCCTTTGCCCGAGATGCGGAGCTTCTTGCCGGTGATCATCCCTTTGGGGATTTTGACGGTGATGTTCTCGGCGCGTCCCTTGTGCTGGAAGGTGATGGTCTTGCTGGCGCCGGTGGCGATCTCCTGGAGCGTCAGGGGAAGTTCGTAGACCAGATCGGAGCCCTTCATCTGGGTGGCGTTCCGGCCCGCCCGGGACCCAAAGGGCGAACCGCCCCCGCCGTAGTTGAACCCTCTGGCGCCGCCGGGACCCCCGGCGCCGGAAAAGAAGTTGGAAGTCTGGCCCCCGAATCCGAATTCCTTGAAAATATCTGAAAAATCGAAGTTTTTAAAGATATCTTCCTGGGAATACCGCTGCTGGAACCCGTTGGAGCCGTAGGTGTCGTACTGCTTCCGCTTCTCCTTGTCGCTCAGGACGGCGTAGGCTTCGCTGATTTGTTTAAACCGGTCCTCGGAGCCTTTGTCCCCCTTGGCGTGGTCGGGATGGTATTTCATGGCGAGCTTGCGGTACGCCTTCTTGATCTCCGCATCCGACGCGTCTTTATTGACACCGAGGATTTTATAGTAATCTTTTTCGGGCATATGTATTCATCTCCATTCCAATCCGAAATATATAACGATATTTTTCAAACGCGCCGAAAAGGCGGCGTTTAACGGCTGAAAATAAGAAGTAATACATAACATGTCAAGATTAAAAGGGTTATTTTCACCCCAAGGGAGACGCTGAAACCGATGGAACAACCGCATCCTTCAAAACACCGACTAAAACTGAGAAACCTTAAACTCTCCGACTACGCCGACGTCAAGGAGATCATGAACCGGGTCTACACCGGCATGGGCGGGGCCTGGAGCCCCGGAGAATTCGCCTCCATGCTGGCCCGGTTTCCCCAGGGCCAGATCTGCATCGAGGACAAGGGGCGGGTCATCGCCGCGGCCCTGAGCCTGATCATCGATTTTTCCAAATTCGGCGACCAGCACACCTACGAGGACGTGGTGGGGGACGGCCACCTGAAAAACCATGATCCGGACGGCGATTACCTTTACGGCATCGATGTATTCGTCCATCCCGACTACCGGGGACTCCGCCTGGGCCGCCGCCTCTACGACGCCCGCCAGGAGCTGTGCGAGCAGCTCAACCTCCAGGGCATCCTGCTGGGAGGCCGGATTCCGGCCTACCGGAAATACTGCGACGAAATGACGCCCCATCAGTACTGCCGGATGGTCAAGAACAAGGAGATCGTCGATCCGGTTCTCACCTTCCAGCTCTCAAACGACTTCCACATCAAAAAGGTCATGAAGGGCTATATCCCCGAGGACAGCCACTCCCGGGCCTACGGCGTGCTCCTGGAGTGGAACAACATCTATTACGAAGAGCGGAAAAAACCGCTGTTCGGCGGCAAGAAATCCTATGTTCGGCTGGGGGTGGTCCAGTGGCAGATGCGGCGGTTCGAATCCGTGGACGATTTTCTCCAGCAGGTGGAGTTTTTCGTGGACACCGTATCCGGCTACAATTCCGATCTCCTCCTTCTGCCGGAGCTGATCAACGTGCCCCTGATGTCGGAATCCAACAAAGAGGACCCGGCCGAGGCCATGCGGTCCCTGGCCGGGTACACCGAGGAACTCCGGGCCGAATTCCTCAAAATGGCGCTGGCCTACAACATCAACATCGTGGCCGGCTCCATGCCCGAATACCACGACAACCGGCTCTACAACGTCTCGTTTCTATGCCGGCGGGACGGCACCTGGGATTCCCAGTACAAGCTCCACATCACCCCGGACGAGCAGCAGTATTGGGGCCTCCAGGGGGGCGACAACCTCAGGGTCTTTCGAACCGACGTGGGCAAAATCGGCATCCTGATCTGCTACGACGTGGAGTTCCCGGAGCTGAGCCGCTACCTGGCCGACCAGGGGATGAACATCCTGCTGGTGCCCTACTGGACCGACACCAAGAACGGCTATCTCCGGGTCCGCCGCTGCGCCCAGGCCCGGGCCATCGAGAACGAATGCTACGTGGCCATCTCGGGCAGCGTGGGCAACCTCCCCAAGGTGGAGAACATGGACATTCAGTACTCCCAGTCCGCCATCTTCACCCCGTCGGATTTCGCCTTTCCCCACGACGCCGTGGCCGCCGAAGCCACCCCCAACACGGAAATGACCCTGATGGTCGATCTGGACCTGGATTTGCTCAAGGAACTCCGGAAACAGGGCAGCGTCCGGAACCTCCAGAGCCGGCGGCTGGATCTTTACAACATCCAGTGGCTGCGGGGGGATCAGCGGAAGAAAATCGAAGCGGAATCCGAGATTTATTGAAGCGATACTATTGAGACGGCGATAGGCGACGCCAGCGCAAAGGCGAAAGGCCGCGCGGGAGTGAACTCCCACGCTATTGCACCATGTCCCTACAGGACATTTTTAAGAGATTCCAGTCCTGTAGGGACGACACGTAATAGCGTGGGAATTCATTCCCGCGCGGCCGGGCGGGGTCAAATTTGGTACAATTATTCCAGCAATTCGCCTAAGCACAAGCGAACCGGTACGCCGCCGGCGCATTTCCGCAGCTGAAGCTGGGCGGCGGGTCCGCTTCGGGACACCTCTAGTCCTGAACAGGAATCGAGATGTAGTGCCGCACGTCAAGGAGCACTTCCTCGCCGCTTTCCACCTTCCGGAGCTTGACCTGTCCGTTGCCGAGGTACATCACGTCGATCTTCTCCCCTTTATAGGCCCGGTCGAAAAGGTTGCCTTCGCCGACGCTCCCCGGGGCGAAGACGGCGCCCGTATAGGTCCGCCCTTCCTTGGACGCCCTGTAGAGGTTGCCGCCCGGCGCCTTGATCCCGAACTTGCTCAGGGGGATGTATTCCATTCTGGCGGCCGAGACCGTCGTGGCGGTAAAGACCAGCGCCAGCACCAGGATCAACAGTGTTGCGGTACGTTTCATCTTCTTCCTCCTTTGGTGTAAGTTCATAAAACCTGCCCATCATACCCAAATGCTAAACCTTCACAATCTCATAATACAGCACTGACCTTCCTAATGGCAACAGGTTAAATCACCTTGCCCAAAAAACTCTTGGTCCGCTCGTGCCGGGGATTGCTGAAGATCGCTTCGGGGGCGTCCTCTTCTATGATGATCCCTTCGTCCATGAAGATGACCCGGTCGGCCACCTCCCGGGCAAAATTCATCTCGTGGGTTACCACCACCATGGTCATCCCCTCCCGTCCCAATTGCTTCATGACCTCCAGCACTTCGCCCACCAGTTCGGGGTCCAGGGCGCTGGTGGGCTCGTCGAAGAGCATCACCTTGGGCTTCAAAGCCAGGGACCGGGCGATGGCCACCCGCTGTTTCTGGCCGCCGCTGAGGTGGTCGGGGTAGACGTTGGCTTTGTCGCTGAGCCCCACTTTTTTCAGGAGGTCCAGCCCCAGCTTTTCGGCCTCGCCCCGTTCCATTTTCCGGACTTTGAGGGGCCCCAGGGTGACATTGCCCAGCGCGGTCATGTGGGGAAAGAGGTTGAACTGCTGGAAGACCATCCCCGCCTCGGTGCGGACGAAATTGATGTTCGTCTCCGGGTCCGTAACGTCGTAGCCGTCCACGGTCACCGTCCCCGAGGTGATCTCCTCCAGGCGGTTGATGCAGCGCAGCAGCGTGGACTTGCCCGACCCGCTTGGGCCCATGATGACCGTCACCTCCCCCTGGGAAACGCTGAGGTCTATGCCCTTCAGAACCTCCAGATCTCCGAAGCGTTTGTACAAGTTGTCGATCTCGATCATGGTCGTTGTCATATTTCCAGCTTTCGTTCAATGACGTTCAACACCTTGGCGATGGACATGGTCATGACAAAATACATCACCGCCACCGTCAGCCAGACCTCGAAGGCCCGGAAATTGGCGGCGATGATCTCCTGGCCCGTCCGGGTCAGTTCCCCCACCCCCACCACCACCAGAAGCGAGGTATCCTTCAAGCTGATGATGAACTGGTTGCCCAAAGGCGGGATCATCCGTTTGAGGGCCTGGGGCCAGATGACATAGTAAAGGGTCTGGAGATGGGTCAGACCGATGGACCGTCCGGCCTCGGTCTGGCCCCGTTCGATGGACTGGAAGGCGCCCCGGACGATTTCGGCGATGTACGCGCCGGAATTGACGCCGATGGCCGTGACGCCGGCCAGCATGGGGGGCACCCGCATGCCGATGGCCAGGGGCAGGCCGAAATAGATGAACATGACCTGGACCATCAGCGGCGTTCCCCGGATGCTCTCGACGTAAAAACCGCCCAGCTTGCGGAAAAAGAGGTTCCGGGAAATCTTCATCAGCCCGAAGACGGTCCCCAGGATAAATCCGGACACCAGACCGAGCACCGTGATGATGATGGTCAACTTCATCCCGGTGAGCAGAATGGGGACCGACTCCCACATGACGCTTACCTTGAAATCAAAACCGCTGCCCATTGAATCATGCTTTCCTATTTGTAAAAAAGCATTACAAGAAAAAATTGAGCGGGACTCACTGCCCCGCTCATGTATATTCATGTAAACATCTTTTTTCTTAATGAACGTATCATTTTGGATACCGCACTATATGAGAATTGAGGCCATGTATAGTGCAGTGTCCAAAAATTAAATTTAACCGTCAGCCTTGCTTTGCACTAATCGTCTGAGACTGGTATCAATCTGGATTTCAAGGAATTATATTCAGACTTTGACACGCTTTTCGTTTCCTCAACCATCCCGTTACTGTTCAGATGAGTAACAAGGTACTTTCCTTGCGTCCAAACCGAAGCTAATGAAGGATCAATGAGTGGAGTCCCTTCAACAACGTATTTTTGCTGACCATATATATACGGAATCCACCAGAAATGTCCTGTAATCACACCATCTACAAGGGCAACCGCACCCGGCACAGATTCAATAGCCCGATCCAGGGCCTCTTTTGCGCTGGGCGTTCCGACGGGGACAAATATAATCCAGTGAACCATATCTTCCCCTTCAGCACGTGATTTTGCACGCTTAAAAGTCGCCGCTTTCGATAGATCAATATTTTTTGACGAAATCATTGTGAAGTCAACGAGCCGAGTAGTACAACCTGCAAATGAAAACATAAAAATGATCATTAAAACCGCGATATTCCTCATTTCAATCATCCTTTCTTAGAATCCATAAGCTGATAGCCTAACTTCCAGATGATTCTCTCATATTCCTATTTAGGTGACTCTCCGAACCACTTCTCGTAGAGCTTCGCGTAGGTCCCCTCTTCCATGAACTTCAGGAGGGCGATGTTGACCTTCTCCCGCAGATCGCTCCCCTGGGGGAAGGCGATGCCGTAGGGCTGGCCCTGGTAGAGGGGGCCGACGGTCTTCACCTTGCCCTTGCCCTGGTTCTGGGCGTAGTAGAGAAGCGGGGGCGAATCGAAAAAGACCGCATGGACGCCGCCGGAGATCAGTTCCATGAAAAGGTTGTCCGTATTGGGCAGCAGTTTCAGCTCTTTCAACTCCACATTGCTTTTGAGAAAATCGACGCTTGTGGTCCCCAGCTTGGTGGCCACGCGCTTGCCTTCCAGATCCTCCAAAACCTTGATCTCGTCGTCGTCGGCGTCCACGAGGATGATGAGACCGGAATCATAGTACGGATGGGAGAAATCGACTACCATCTCCCGCTCGGACTTGATGGTGATGCCGGCGATGGCCGCATCGATGCTCCGTGACTGGAGGGCCGGGATGATCCCGTTGAAGTCCATGGTCTGCCATTTGAAATCGATGCCGATCTCCTTGGCGAGGGCTTCGAACAGCTCCACGTCGAAGCCGGTCAGCTTGCCGTCCACCTTGAATTCAAAGGGCATGAAGTTGGCGTCCACGCCCACCACTAGATCCTTGGCCCCCGCGGTCCCCGCCGCCAGAATCAGAGCCAATCCCAATACCATTGCTGCTTTCATTCCCCTTTTCATGCACGCCTCCTTTGCTGTTGAAGTTGCTAAATGGTCATTCATTAAATATGACGCCATAAAAAATATGTATTTCTTATCAATGTCGATGATGGAAGTCAACATGCTTTCTCCGGGCCCAAAATCAGATTCGGACTATGTGAGGGCTTGATCGTAAGTTGGGCCATATGCCCAATCCTACAACTTCCGGTGTTCCTAACCCCAATACCCGTGAATGAATGAGATTCAGTCGGTCTTTTTACCCGTAAAACAGCCTTCCAGGCTGTTTGAACAGCCTGGAAGGCTGTTCTACGGAGAATTCGTTTAGGGGGCTTCCCTTTCTTGCCGGGGGGTTTAGCCCCCGGCGGCTGGGCCGAAAAACGGGCGGTCTCCCTCGCCGGTTCGGCGTCATCCTTACCACCCGTATTCGCCCCGCAGGGGAACGAAACGGCATCCGCCGAGTTTTTCCTTCCGGGCCTCACCGCTTTTCTTGGTCACCTTGATGAGTTCCTGGAGGGTCTGGTCGCCCACGGGAATGATCATCCGGCCGCCTTCGGCCAGTTGATCCATCAGCGGCTTGGGGACGTCCGGCGCGCCGGCGGTCACCAGGATGGCGTCGAAGGGCGCCTTTTCCGGCCATCCCTGGGTGCCGTCGTGGAGTTTGACGGATACATTTTCATACCCCAATTCCTCTAAAATGCCCGCGGCCCGTTTCATGAGCGGCTCGATCTTCTCCACGGAATAGACCGTCTGCCCGAGTTCGGCCAGCACCGCCGCCTGGTACCCGCTGCCGGCGCCGATCTCCAGGACCCGGTCGTCGGGTTGCAGCTCCAGCGCCTCGGTCATCCGCGCCACGATATAGGGCTGGGATATGGTCTGATGGTGTCCGATGGGCAGCGGCCGATCCGAATAGGCGATCGCCTCCTGCCCCTTTTCCACGAAACGGTGCCGGGGAACGGTTCCCATGGCCGTCAATACCTTGTCATCGGAGATCCCGCGGGGGACGAGCTGCTCGTTAACCATTCGTTCTCTTGCTTTTTCATATTCTTCCATCAGCGGCTCCTGTGTGATCCCTTTTTCTTGAGGTTGCCGACGCGTCGCGCCGACCTTTGCTTTACGATTATATACTATTCATTATATCCGGCCCCGGAAAAGAAAACATAAGGTCAATCCTTTATTTTCAGAGGATTGGGCCTGTATCGTTGGCAAGGTCACGGACTGAATGGAGCGCCGGCGGCGACGGCGAACAAAACAAAAAGCCCCCTCGAAATCCATCAGGGCTTCGAAGGGGGCTTTTTACGCGGCGGGAAAGGAAACCGTCAGTTGTTCCGGGGCTGAAAGGCGGGCGAGGTTTCGGGCAATTTGAATTCAACGGAGAAATGGTTCCCGTTGCCCCGCTCCAGGTTGACGGCGCCGTTGAACTGGGTTTTCGCCACCGTCTGGACGAGACGGAGGCCCAGACCCCGGTCCTGACGCCAATCCATGGATTCGGGGATTTCCGATCCGTTGTCGCTGACGGTCAGGGTTACCGCGGCCCCGCCGGACATCCGCATGCGGACGGTCACTTCGCCTTTGCGGCCCGGGGGGAAGGCATGGAATACGGCATTGGTCACCAGCTCGTTGGCGATCACCACCAGGGCCTGGGCGTCGCCGAAGCTGAGCTGGAAAGGCGGCACATCCACCCGCACCCGGACCCGGCCGTCGGTGATGCCGGCGGCGTGGAGGGCTTCGCTGCCGATCATGGAGAAACAGGCGTTCAGATCGATGGCGGACATGGGATCTTCCCGGTCGAGGCTCTCGTGAATCAGCGACAGGGCCTGGATCCGGTTCCGGATCGACGCCAGGGCGTCGGCGACGGCGCCGTGCGCCACCGCGTTTTCCTTGAGGCGGACAAGGCTGATGAGCATCTGCATGACGTTTTTGAACCGGGAATAGCTCTCCCGGAATTGGGCGTCTTTTTCCTCAAGGGCCGTCCGCAGCCGGGTAGTCTCCCGGCAATGGACGGTCCTGTCCGTCAAAGCAATGATAAAATACCGGCGACCGCCGTGATTGGGCGGAGAAAGGGAAACACTCAGCTCCCCGTGCAGGACCGAACCGTCCCGGCATAAAAGCCGTTTTTCAACGGCATAACAGTCCAGCTCTCCGGACGCCAGCCTGGCCGTACCGTTCACATCGGCCTCCACATCTTCCGGGTGGGTGATTTCCGGAAGCCGGCGCCGGCAGAGGCTTTCCGCCGTGTAGCCCAGCATGTCGGCAAAACGCCGATTCACCTGGAGGAATGCCCCGTCTCCGGCGGTGTGGCAGATCCCGATGGGGGCATGTTCGAAAGAATTTTGAAAAAAATCGGTCATTGTCTGAAAACCATCCTTGCGGTGTTTGAACTTTTCCCGGTTTCAGGCGGTAGCCGCCTTCCGCCCGCTCAGGGACTGGTCCCAGTTGAACTTGATCCGGGCGTCCAGCACCACGCACCGGTTGTCGACGCAACGGACAGGATCGAGGATGATGGCCTCCATGCCGGCGTGAGAATCCATGACCAGTTCCGACAATTTGGTGAGCACCCGCTCCAGTTCGACGAGGTTGAGGCCGTCTATGGCGCAGCTTTTCCGATGGTAGGGCAGCACCCCCAGTTCCCTGAGCATCGCGGAGACGTTCCATCCCCATGGGGTCATCATGCGGAACGTTCGGTTGCCGCCGTCCTCGGCATAAATTCGGGGCTTTTCCAGAAAGACCGCCGGCCCGCACTGGAAATCGACCTTGGCGGCGCCGACATTCAGTTCCAGGCCCTGACCCAGTTTTTCTTCCACCAGGATGCCGTTGAACCCTTTGACCTGGGTGAACCGATGGCAGACATTCCGGAGTTCGCGGTCGTCCGCCACCCAGGTTTCGATGCCGCCCCGATCCGATTTGCAGTAGACTTCGGGCGAGACCACCTTGGCCACCACCGGATACCCGATGCGGTTGGCGAACCGAACCGCCTGTTCCGGATTTTCCACCCACATGAACCGGGGCACGTCCAGACCGTAGGTTTGCAGGATCTCTTTTGCGTGGTGTTCGGGAAACCTGCCGGAATTGTAGCGCAAAACCGGCGCCGGTTCGGCCGGCCCACCTGCGAAAGGGAAACCGCTCTCTGTAAAACTTTGTTGCGCTCTGTTCATCTGATTGTTCATGCCGCCTCCTCGCTGCGCCGCGTTGCAGCGGACGCCGAATGGTCGTCTTTAGGCGATGCGCCTCTATCGGCTTTTTTCCGGCGGATCACCAACTGTCCGTTCACGATTTTGTGGTCTCCCACCACTTTTCGCGTAATAGAGACAATCCATCAGGGTCCACTCTAATCGGCCTGCCGTCCAATAAAAACCCTGGTCTTTACCAGGATAATGCCTGGACCCGACGCGGAACCCGGCGATGAACGATTGAAATATCCCGCGCCTTTCCTTATAATCGTCCGACGATCATCCTATCCCGCTGTTCGGGATTTCCCCGGAAGGAGCGACCTCATGACCCAGATCCACCTGACCCGAGGCTATGTCCCGGGCGTCATCGGCCGGATCACGGAACTCCACGGCCTCTACTATCACCGGCACTGGCGGTTCGGACGGTTTTTCGAAGCCAAAGTGGCCGCGGAACTCGCCCAATTTACAAACCGTTACGACGAAGCACGGGACGGCATATGGACCGTTTCCCGGTCAGACCGCATCCATGGCGCCATCGTCATCGACGGCGTCCACGCCGACGCCGGGGGCGCCCACCTCCGGTGGTTCATCGTCTCCGACGAGCTGCGGGGGCAAGGAGTCGGCAACCGGCTCATGGATGCGGCCATGGAGTTCTGCCGGGAGCGGAGATACGACCGCATTTATCTCTGGACCTTCCAGGGGCTCCACGCCGCCCGGCGCCTTTACGAAAAGAACGGATTTACACTTGTCGAGCAGCAGGAAGGCGAGGGGTGGGGGGTTCGGGTGACGGAACAGCGGTTCGAACGACGGTAGACCGCGCGGGAGTGAACTCCCACGCTTAGGGACGACGCATAATAGCGTGGGAATTCATTCCCGCGCGGTCGGGCGGGGTCAAATTCAATATAATTATTCCAGCAATTCGTCTAAAATACGGGATCGGGTTCGTCGGGCGGCAAAAACCGGAACCCCAACCGGCAACGGCCGTCTCCGATCCGGCGCACCCAGACGAGGTTGGCCCGCTTTTCGTGGCGCCGGCCCTCCAGTTCGAACCGCATCTCGAAGGGGAGATGCCGGTCTACTTCAAAACAGATCCCCCCTTCGGACAGATCGATGCCCCCGGCCCGGACCAGATCGAAATCGGCGATGAATTCGATGTCCGCCTGGATCTCCCGGCGCGACTGACGGGGGTTCGGTTTGCATACTCGCTCCGCGAGCCGGGATTCCAGCGCCGCCGCCTTGTCCCGGAGGGCGTCGGCCTCGGCCCGAACTTCCGCCAGCTCGGCGGCGAGGGCTTCCTTGGTCTTGTCGGCATTCGTCATGGCGGCGCTTTCTTCATCGGGTTGGATTCCATGGCGTCCGCATCCCGCGCTATGGGGACGCAGTCCCCCCAGGGACGCCCATATCGTTCTCCATACACATCTTGAGGGAGTTGGACAAAAGCTTCAGGTAGCCCCTGGCGCCGTTGAGGTACTCATCGTAACCGGCGAAAAGTTCGTTCTCGATCCGGTCAAAGTAGCTTTCTTCCATGCGCTTCATATAGGCGCGGAATTCCCGTTCATAGTCGGTGCCCGGCCCTTTGTAGGTGTGCTTTTGTTCGATCTCCCGGCGCATGTTCTCGAACTTTTTCCGGACGTCGCTAAGATCCCGCCAGAGATGGGTGAGGCCGCGCCGGACATCCTCCGCGGACCGCCGGGCCATTTCCGCCTCCTTGAGCCGGGATTCCCAAATGGTCCGCCAGCTTTCGTAGATCTTGTGCTTCCGTTTTTCCAGAACCTTCATGCGGGTTTCATAGATGCAGTCGTTCAGCTCCTTGGTGACCTGCCGCATTTCGGCGCTGACGGCCTCCTGCCGGTTTTCATAATCCATCCGCTTTTTTTCCAGGGCCCGGCGTTTGGCCTCGACCGCTTTATAATCCTCCTGAAGGGTTCCCGCGACCGCCGGGGTCAGGGTTCCGAACACCATCGCCAGCATCACGCTACCCCAGATCAACATCTTTTTCATCACATCTCCTCTTCATGACCGGCCTTTGAAAAACCGGTTTATTGGATATCCTGCTCTAGAAAGGTGCCCGGCTGGGGCGGCACCCGGATAGTCTTGGGCGGGCTCTCCCTGAGCGCCCGGGCCGATGCTTCGGCCGTCTCCGCCACCGCGTTGACCCGGCTTCGGATGGACCCGATGGTCTTTTGGTTCTTATCGACGGCGGCGGCCACGTCCTGAATCCGCCGGCTCAGGGCGGAGCGCTGGCTGTCGAGGGCCTCGTCCAGCGTCTTCTGATCCACGGCCACCGACGTGAGGGCCGACGCCTCGGTCTTGAGGGCGGCGATCTCCCTGCTGAGAGTGGTCAGGCTCTCGTCGACAATCTTCCGGGTTGCGGCGGCGGCGTCCACGTATTCCTGAACCGCCGAAGACAAGGCGGTCAGCCGTTCCTCATAGGCCGCCTGCCGTTTTTCGAGGGCCGCCAGCTTTTCGGCCTGGACGGTCTCCACCGCCGCGACCCGGTCGTCCAGGATCCCGATCTTCTCGTCCAGCTCCTGTTCGATCTTCTTTTGGAAGGCCGGCAGGGCCTCGGTCATCTCCGTCACCGCCGCGTCCAGGGCGGTTTTGTCCGCCTTGCCCGCCTGGGCCTCCCGGAGGGACGTCATCCGGGTTTCGATCCCCTTGAGCTGCTCCTCCAGGGCCGAGGTGCTGCTCTCCAGGGCCAGGAAGATCTCGTCCATGGGAAAAACCTTTTTGGTCAGGGATTTCTGCATCTCGTCATACCGCTCGGTCAATTGAGCGACCTGGGCCTCCATCTCCCGGACCATTTCCTGGACGTTCCGCTCCCCGGCCTCCTCCAGCCGGGCCACCCGCTGCTTGATGTCCATGTAGGCGAAAGCGAATAGCCCCCCCAGAATCAGAAGCAGAAAAATGAAGAAAATCGTGGAACGGGCGCCGGATTTGGCCACCCGCCGATTTTTCCGCTTCCGCTGAAGGATGGCGTCCTGCTGCTCCTCGCCGCTGCCGCTGAATTTGAAGTCCGAAGGGCCGTTGGCGCTCATGATCATTCCCACTCGATGGTGCCGGGCGGCTTGGAGGAGATGTCGTAGACCACCCGGTTGACCCCCCGCACCTCGTTGATGATGCGGTTTGCAACCTCCCCCAGCAGGTCGTGAGGCAGCCGGGCCCAGTCGGCGGTCATGGCGTCCTTGCTGGTGACGGCCCGGATGGCGATGATGTGCTCGTAGGTCCGGCTGTCCCCCATGACCCCCACGCTCTTGGCGGGGATGAGGACGGCGAAGGACTGCCACAGCTTCCGGTAGTAGCCCCGCTCCCGGATCACCTCCAGCAGCGCGGCGTCCGCCTCCCGGAGGATCTTGAGCCGCTTGGCGGTCACCTCTCCCAGGATGCGGATGGCCAGGCCGGGGCCGGGAAAGGGCTGCCGCCAGATCAGCTCTTCGGGCAGGCCCAGCTCCTTGCCCAGGCGCCGCACTTCGTCTTTGAACAGCTCCCGGAGCGGTTCCACCAGCTTCAGCTTCATGCGCTTGGGGAGCCCCCCCACGTTGTGGTGGGATTTGATGACGGCGGTGGGGCCGCCGAAGGCGGAGACCGATTCGATCACGTCCGGGTAAAGGGTGCCCTGGGCCAGGAATTCGGCGTCCGCGATCTTTTTGGCCTCGGCTTCGAAAACCTCCATGAAAATCCGGCCGATGATCTTCCGCTTCTTTTCCGGGTCGAGGACCCCTTTCAATCCTTCCAGGAATTTACCGCCGGCCCGGGCGTACCGGATGTCCACCTCCAGATGGCGGGTCAGCCGCTCCTTGAGCTGTTTGGCCTCGTCCTTCCGCAGGAGCCCGTTGTCCACGAAGATGCAGGTGAGGTTCTTTCCGATGGCCCGGTGGATCAGCAGGGCCGTCACCGTGGAATCGACCCCGCCGCTCAACCCCAGAATCACCCGCTTGCGGCCCACGGTTTGCTGGATCCGGACCATCGATTCCTCGGCAAAGGATTTCATGGTCCAGGTCCGCTTGCACCGGCAGACGTCGAAGAGGAAGTTTTTGAGGAGAATCTTGCCTTTGGGGGTGTGTTCCACCTCGGGATGGAACTGGAGCCCAAAGAGGTTGCGCGCCGGGTCGGCGATGGCGGCGATGGGGGTGTTGGCCGTGGCGGCCGTGATCTTGAACCCTTCGGGCAGGGCGATGACCGAATCGCCATGGCTCATCCAGCATTCGGCGGGGCTTGCGACGCCTTTGAAAAGGCCCTCGTCTTCGACCACCTCCAGCCGGGCGAACCCGTATTCCCGGCGGCCCGCGGCCTGTACCTCGCCGCCCAGGGCGTCGATCATGAACTGCATGCCGTAGCAGATGCCCAGGATGGGAACCCCCAGGCCGAAGATCCGTTTGTCCGCTTTGGGGCTGTTCTCTTCGTAGATGGAACCCGGACCGCCGGAGAGGATGATCCCTTTAGGGTTCATCTCCTTTATCTCGTCCGCGTCCACGGTGGGGGGCAGAATCCGGCAGTAGACCCGCCGTTCCCGAACCCGACGGGCAATGAGCTGGTTGTATTGAGAGCCGAAATCGATTATCAGTATCATGTAAGTCGGGTTGTCCGTGTCCTTTCCATCAAAGGGTTTGCGCAAATATAGGGAATATGTTAAACACGGCCCCAAATGTCAACCGTATTTTGAGCCGGCAACGAACGGCGCGGAGCGGAAGGATGCCCATGCGGGTGCAGATTTATGAAATTCAAACCCCCGAGGAAGCCCGATCCATGATCGCGCTGGGGGTGGACCATATCGGAAGCGTGCTCCTGTCGGAGGATGAATGGCGGGTCCCCGCCATCCGGGAGGTTATTAAAATGGTGCGGGAAGCCGGCCGGAAGAGCAGCCTGATCCCCCTGTTCAGTACGCCGGACGCCGTCTTCCGGATCCTGGATTACTACCGTCCCCACATCCTCCACTTCTGCGAGACCCTGCCAGTCTCCGGCGATCCCGAAGCCGGCTGCGAACCGCTCATCCGGCTGCAACGGGAGGTCCGCGCCCGGTTTCCGGACGTGTCGATCATGCGGTCCATCCCCATCGCACAGCCGGGGCAAGCCCATCGGGTTTCCAGCCTCGACCTGGCGCGGATCTTCGAACCGGTCAGCGATCTTTTCCTGACCGACACGCTGATCGTCGCGGAAACAACCCAAGCACAGGCCGACCAGCCGGTCGCGGGCTTCGTGGGCATCACGGGCCGGATCTGCGACTGGGAAATGGCCCGGCAACTGGTGGAAACCAGCGCCATTCCGGTTGTCCTGGCAGGCGGCGTCGGCCCCGAAAACGTGTCGGAGGGAATCCGCCGCACCCGGCCGGCGGGCGTGGACAGTTGCACCGCCACCAATGCCCTGGACGGCGGCGGACGCCCGATCCGGTTCAAAAAAGACCCGGACCGGGTTCGGGAGATGGTAACGGCGGCCAGGGCCGCCGCTAAAGAGATGATAAACAAACCGGAAAACGCGATAACCCTGTAAGGAGGCAAGACAGATCATGTATGAATCCAGCGACCTGAGAAAAGGTCTGAAAATCGAAATCGACGGCGAACCCTACGTCATCACCCAGTTCGAATTCGTCAAGCCCGGCAAGGGGCAGGCCCTGTACAAGTGCAAGCTCAAGAACATGGTGACGGGGAGCCAGTTCGACAAAACTTACCGGTCCGGCGAAAAATTCAACGAGGCCAACCTGGAAGAAGTGGAGATGGAATACCTCTACTACGACGGCGACGCCTATTGCTTCATGAACACCTCCAACTACAACCAGGATCTCATGACGGAAGCCCAACTGGGCGACGCCAAGGACCTGCTCAAGGAGAACACGGTCTGCAATGTGCTGATGTTCGAAGGCAAGGCCATCGGCGTTTCCCTGCCCAATTTCGTGGAACTCCGGGTCACCGAAGCCGAACCCTGGGCCAAGGGCGACACCGCCGCCGGCTCCACCAAGCCCGCCACCTTAGAGACCGGGTATGTGCTCCAGGTGCCGCCCTTCGTCAACCAAGACGAAAAAATCCGCATCGACACCCGCACCGGTCAGTATGTGGAGCGGGTGAAGGAGTAGCCGAAGCCTTTTGCCGCGCGGGAGTGAACTCCCGCGCGGCCGTCCGTAATTCATTTTATTCCGACGACCCCAAAAATCGAATATCCCCGTAATAGGCCGTCGCCGTCTCGCCGGTGTTGTCGGTATCCGTCATGAGAACCACCCCCGAGATCATGGGCGGTTCCGACCCGAACGCCTTCTTGTAATCCGCATAGACGTTGCGCTCCTCCGTCACCCACTCCCCCAGTTTCTCCCGGCCGCTTTCCAACACGAACATCATCACCTTTTTTGTAAACGGATTCGGAACCATCGTCCCCACGGGCGTGTTGCTGGCCCAGTGGTAGCTGACGGCGGCAAGGGGCGGATACTCGCCGCGGACCATTTTGATGGCTTCGTATTTGGCCTTCCCGAAAAATCCGACGCGATCCGGATCATATTCGAAGGTGATGTAGATCCGGGCGGGATAGTCGTCCCCTTTTTTCTTATGAACGTTTCCTTTTTCGATGATGTTTTCCGCTTTCCACCGCCACTGAATGATGGGGTATTCCTCGGAATCGATGGCGATCCGCCGGATAAGCCCCGAGGCCGACCCCTCGCCGTGGGCCCGGATCACGGTTCGCCCTTCTTCCGCCACCAGCCGGTACGTCGTATGGTCCGGGATGTCGTCGAAGGTGTAATGTTCCCAATTGTCGGGCAGTTCCTTTTCCGGGCCGGCCCCGGAGAAGGCCCCCACTTCCAGCACCGCCCGCTCCGCCGCAGCAAATCCCGCGACCGCCGCCATCATCGTCAAACAAAGAACGGTTATCCACGCCTGTTTCATCCGCGACTCCTTTGGCCGAATTCGGTTTTCAAAATAAAGCTCTAAATATTGTAAGGTTCTTTTTTTCTGAATTCAACCGTAAAATAAGCCAACCGCAGGCTTGAAAAGACAGATGCCTTGTGATAAAGGCCACAGGTGGCGGGGGATGTGATCGACACACTTCAACCGGCATTAACCATGACGAATGAAACACACCTGATTTATCCTATAAGGGAGGAAAATGAGAGCGAATCTAAACGACCCGAAAGGAGGTGACTTCTCATAATATTAGACTGTTATCGCAGCATACATCGGAGGTGATATTGTTTCTAACGGATACGGAGGGAGAGTTGATGAAGAGGTTATTTGTCATTGGAGTGTGCATGTTTGCAGTCGTCCTCATGTCGGCGGGAATGGTCCCCGCCCAGACAAAGGAGGCCATATCCAAAGTTGATTCGGGTACGCCGGAGGACGTGTCCGATAGTGCGGGCATCGTAGACGACATCACCGAGGAGGTGCTGACCGGGCCGTCGGATCTGGACCCGGAAAAAATCCTGGGGCCGGGCGGCGTGGCCATCGATACCGAAAAAGACATCCTCATGAGCTTCGGGGCCACGGTCCGGTTTATCCCCACGTCGGAATCGAACTGGGACTTCGGCTTGAGCGATGAGGTGCCGGGGTATGTGAATACCACGCAGATTAAAGGCTTTGCCGAAGGGGGTTACAATTCCGCAACAGCGGCCATGGAACTCGACACTGCTACGAAAGCGCTCAAACTCGCTATCAAGGAGAACCGGGGCATCGAGGACGCCTTCAATAATTTCGCAAGCGCGATGTACAACGTGGACGCGGTGATCGGCCGGTCGCCCACCACGGACGCCGACAAAGCCATCAGCATCAAATTCCTCGCCGAAAAGGCGGATTCCGTCGTTAATCCGAAAGAAGCAGTTGGAACTGATTTGACAAGCCTGATAAGTGGCGCGGAGGATGTTGTCAACAACGTCGCCAACACCATTTTGGGGAAAAAAATATTTCTGGATAACGGCAGCCTACAATACCCCGACCCCACCATTTCCCAGGCTCTGACCTACGTCACCATACTCAAGGCCCAAGCGGATTCCTTCAAGCCTTACTATCTGGCCGATAGCTTCCTCAAGACCCACTCCAACGAAAGCGGCAGCGTCAACGACGGCTACATCCGCAACGAAACCAAAATGTATTTCAACGCCATGGCCAAGGACAAAAAATGGAGCTTCTACGGCGCCCTGGAATTCGACCGGCCCATCGATACGGCCAGCGTCGACAACCGCGGCGGCAAGGTCGACACGGCCAGCAACTTCGGTCTTGAGCGGCTCAACGCCAGCGTCGAACTCGTGCCCGGCCTCCGCTTCCATGCCGGTTGGGATGTCTGGGGCCTCGACATCATCGAGGCGGCCTCCATGGTTTACGGCGACGACAACGCCGGCTTCTGGCTCAAGGGAGATTACGGAGATTTCCATTACTCCGCGGCCTGGCTCAAACTGGAGGAAAACGATTTCCAGATCGACGCCGCCCAGCACTCCGGGGCGGTGGATGAGGATCGGGATCTTCTCGCCGGCTACATCGACTACAACTTCCGGGAAGCGGACAAGATCCGGTTCTTCTATGGATATGATCGAATCCGCAACGTGCCGGCGTCGGACCTCATGGGCGCATTGGCCCGTGAGGCGGGACTTGAGGACTATGCGGGCATCAACGGCGTCGGCACGCCCAGCACCGACGCCCACAACATCGGCGCCTACTACCTGGGGAAATTCGGCATCCTGGAACTGATGACCGAAGGCGTTTACAAATTCGGGAAAGCGAAAAACACCGGCTTAGAAGGTGTACAAAACGGCCTTTACAAAGCGAATGGCGACCCCGACACCATCCAGTATGACGACTTCGACATTTCTTCTTACGCCCTGGCGGCGGACATCGCCCTGGAACTTGGCGAACTGGTGGGCTGGATGAGCCTCAAGCCTCATTTCGGCGTCATGTACACCTCGGGCGATGACGACCCCAAAGACGACACCCTTGGGGGCTATTCCGGCATCGAAAACGCCCAGCGGTTCTCCGGCATGTGGGGCGGCGAGAACACCATCATCGGCGACACCAACTTCGTCCTGGGCACCGCGCTGTACGGCTACCTCCCGGAATTTTACGGCAACGGCACGCCCGTTTTCGTCGGCGGTCTCCAGAACTTCGCCGGCAACGGCAACGGCCGCGGGGACAATCCGGGCCTCACCATGTACAGCCTGGGCTTCACCATGCGGCCGAAGATCTTCCTCATTTACCGAACCAACGTAAACATGTTCCACTGGAACGAGGATTTCTATGTTTCCGACATGGTCGATCCCATCCCCCTGGACACCCTGCTCACCAAAAACAAAAAACGAGCCACGAAAGTCTCCTCCGGCTATGTGGGCACGGAATGGGACAACGAACTGACCCTGGCCCTGAGCAAGCACACCTTCATCAAGGGACAGGCGGCGTTGTTCTTTCCCGGCGAAGGCGTCGAAGACGTGACCGCCGCGCTGTCCGGCGGAACGGAAACCGACGAGATCGCCACCCGCATCGCGGCGGAACTGATCTGGAACTTCTAAAACGGGCGTTCGCTGTTCATGCCTGTTAACCTCATTTTCAGGGGCAACCATCGGTTGCCCCTGATCTATTTCCGAAGAAGGTTATCCACCATGCACTTTATCAACCGCTTATCCGCGCTCATGTTTCCCGTTGACCTCATCGTCGCCTGCGCATCCGCTCCGGATATCGTCAGCACCGACAAAGCCGAAGGAGAGCGCTATTCCGCCGACGACATCCGCAGACAGACCGTGGACCAGCCGTTTCTCCTTTCGGGGGATTTCTTCCGGGAACGGGAAAGAGATCCCGAAAAAACCTTCGATCTGGGCAAAGCGACTGAGGAGGATTCCCAAAAGGTAACGCCGGCGGCAAAAATGCGGCAAGCCTCGGAGACAACGGCGCCGCCCGCAGAAGCCGCGCCGCCCGCGCCCGCTCCCAAAACCCAACTGGACCATCCCATCAAAATCGCCACTGTTTTCGACCC
>JAABTM010000294.1 GCA_011389855.1 Desulfobacteraceae bacterium | reverse complement strand
TTCGTCTTTCCGGCGTTCCGGGCCAACGCCATCTACGAAGGGCAGTATCTGCTGGGGACCTCCCTGGCCCGTCCCCTGATCGCCAAACGCCAGATGGAGATCGCCCAAATGGAAGGGGCCGACGCGGTGAGCCACGGCGCCACCGGCAAGGGCAACGACCAGGTACGCTTTGAACTCGCCTACCTGGGCATCGACCCGGCCATCAAGATCATCGCGCCCTGGCGGGAATGGGACCTCAATTCCCGGACCGCCCTTATGGCCTTCGCGGATAAACACGGCATCGAAGTCATCTCGACCCGGAAAAAGCCCTACAGCACCGACCGGAACCTGCTCCACATCAGCTACGAAGGCGGCATTCTGGAAGATCCGTGGCAGGCCCCCACCGAAGACATCTTCACCCTCACGTCCTCGCCCCAAAAGGCCCCGGACGCATCAGAAACTATCGACATCGACTTCGAAAAGGGCGACCCGACGGCCGTCAACGGGGAACGGCTCTCGCCGGCCAAACTCCTCAAAATGCTCAACGTCCTGGGCGGCCGCCACGGCATCGGCCGGGCCGACATCGTGGAGAACCGGTTCGTGGGCATGAAGTCGCGGGGCGTCTACGAGACGCCTGGGGGGACCATCCTCCGCACCGCCCACCTCGCCCTGGAATCCATCACCATGGACCGGGAGGTGATGCACCTGCGGGATTCCTTTGTCCCCAAATACGCCGAGATGATCTACTACGGGTTCTGGTTCACCCCGGAAATGCGAATCATGCAGACCATGATCGACGAAACCCAGGCCGAAGTCTCCGGCACGGTGCGGCTGGAACTTTATAAGGGCAACTGCACGGTCATGGGCCGGAAATCGGATCGGTCCCTCTACAACGAAGATTTCGCCACATTCGAAGACGATCAGGTCTACAGCCAGAAGGACGCCGAGGGGTTCATCCGCCTGAACGCGCTGCGGTTGCGGATTCGGAAGATGTTGGAGAAATCATAAAAATCATGCGCCAGATTGCTATAGATGAAGCAACCTCTCGCCTTCCCGAATTGCTCGGCATTGTGTCTTCTGGAGAAGAAGTGGTCATCTTGAATGAAAAAGGGGAGGCGTTCAAGATTGTACCCGCCGGCGCTCCGACGCCGAAATTCGGCAGCGCCAAAGGGTTGATCGAGATGTCGGATGATTTTGATGCGCCTCTTGAGGATTTTGCGGATTACATGCCGTGAAACTTTTGTTGGACACGCACACTTTTCGAAAAGGCGCCAATCCTTGGACGCGATGACCTTTTTGATCAATATGAAGGCGTCAAAAGAATTTGGTGATTACTATTGATGGTTGCCAATCCTGTTGCGCATGATCGGAAGGAGGAATCCATAGAAGCCAAAACACGCTGGTTCAAATCGTTGCCGCTTCCCGAAAGAATGGAAATGCTTTGTGCTTTCACGGATATTGCTCTTGAAATGAATCCGAAATTGTCAGACAAGCCAAATCCCCAATGGCCCAATAGACGCATTCAAGTTGTTGGAGATGGTCATGCCCGATAAACCCTGGGACGGCCGCTTCTCCCAAAAAACCGACAAGCTGGTCGAAGCGTTTACCTCCTCCATCGATATCGACAAGCGGCTGTACAGCTACGACATCGACGGAAGCATCGCCCACTGCCGGATGCTGGCCAGGGTGGGGGTGTTGACGGATGCCGATGCCGAAATCCTGACAGACGGCCTGGAGACCATCCGGAAAGAAATCGAGGCCGGGGAATTCGTGTATGACGACAGACTGGAGGACATTCACATGCATGTGGAATCCCGGCTGTTCGATCATGTGGGACCGGTGGCCCGGAAACTCCACACGGCCCGGAGCCGCAACGATCAGATCGCCCTGGATGTCCGGATGTACCTGCGGGCCGAGACCCGGGAAATCATCGCCATGCTGGGGCGGCTGCGGCGGGTTTTGGCGACGGCGGCCGAGACCCACATCGACGTGATGATGCCCGGCTACACCCACCTGCAGCGGGCCCAGCCGGTGTTGTTGTCCCATCATCTCATGGCGTATTACGAGATGTTCACCCGGGACGCCGACCGGTTCCGGGACTGCCTGAAACGCATCGACGTGATGCCCCTGGGCTGCGCGGCCCTGGCCGGCACCACCTACCCCATCGACCGGGAATACACGGCCGGGCTGCTGGGATTTTCAAAGATCTCCGCCAACAGCATGGACGCGGTGGCGGACCGGGATTTCCTCATCGAATTCCTGTCGGCCGCCAGCCTGTGCATGATCCATTTTTCGCGGCTGTCCGAGGAACTGATCCATTGGTCGTCCTCCGAGTTCAAGTTCATCGAGATGCCGGACGCCTTCGCCACCGGCTCCAGCATCATGCCCCAGAAGAAAAATCCGGATGTGCCGGAGCTGGTTCGGGGCAAGACCGGGCGGGTGATCGGGGATTTGATGGCGGCCATCACCCTGATGAAATCCCTGCCCCTGGCTTACAACCGGGATATGCAGGAGGACAAGCCGCCCCTTTTCGACGCGGTCGATACGGTAAAGGCCTGCATCGCCGTCTACATCCCCATGCTGCCCGAAATAACGGTCAATGCGGAGACTACTTATAGGGCCACCACCGTCGGGTTTCTGAACGCCACCGACATGGCCGACTACCTGGTGGGGCGGGGGATGCCCTTCAGAGAGGCCCATGCCGTGACAGGCAAGGCCGTGGCCGGGGCACTGAAACAGGGGAAAGAGCTGCATGAGTTGTCTCTGGCGCAGTTGCAGGGGTTTTCTTCCCTGATCGGGGCGGATATCTTCGATTACCTGACCACCGAGGGGATGATCGACCGGCGGCGGTCGGCAGGGGGGACGGCGAGGGAAAACGTGCGACAGGCGATTGCGGCGGCAAAAGCGGCGTTGGATGCGGAAATCCTGCCTGGGGTTGAAACCCCAGGCTGAACCCATGAAACCGGCTGAAAGCCGGTTCTGGCTGTCGGGATATGGACGCTATTTGTAACCAAAACCGGCTTTGAGCCGGTTTGAAATGATTGAGCCTGGGGTTTCAACCCAAGGCGGCACGGCCAAGGCGGCGGTTTTGACTCTATGTTGACGTTCCCAAATTATTTTAAAGCGATCCTAATCGTTATCCTGTTTTTGAGCATGGCGGCCCTCCCCGCCTGTGGCCGAAAAGGGCCGCCGCGACCGCCGGCGGATGCTTTTTACCCGGCGGCGATTTTGGCGAGTTCCTCCGCCACCGCCCCCTGAAACAACCCGATCTTGTACCCGTTTTTCGCAAGCGGCATGGCCCCTTCCACGGAGGCTTCGGCCGCTTTTTTTATGGTGGCGTCATCCAGTTTTTTCCCGATAATGGCCTTTTCGACGGGCCTGGAGCGCCAGGGGACCGGCGCGGCGCCGCTTAAAAAGACCCGGCCGTTCTTGACGGTGTCGCCGTCGAACTGGAGGGCCAGGGCCACGCCGGCCAGGGCGAAATCCCAGGAGCGTCGGGCCCGGACCTTCCGGTAGCTGCTCCGGAGCCCTCTGGGCGGCGGGGGCAGCGTCACGGCGGTGACGATTTCGCCGGGGCGGAGGACCGTCTCGGCCTGGACGTCCACCGAGGGCGGCATGTGGAAGGCGTCGGCCGCCACGGTCCGTTTTCCTTCGGGGCCGGTGATGTGGACGGTGGCGTTCAGGGCCGCCAGGTTGGGAGCGGTGTCCGACGGGTGAGTGATGTAGCAGACGTCGTCGCTGCCGAAAAGGCAGTGGAAGGTGTTGTCTCCTTCCGCCGCAAAGCAGATGCCGCCGCCTTTGCGCAGGCAGTGGAACTCGCCCCGGTAGTACCAGCAGCGGGGTTTCTGGCAGAGGTTGCCGCCGATGGTCCCCTGGTTGCGGAGCTGGGGGCTGGCCACTTCCGAAGCCCCCTGGGCCAGGCCGGCGTAGCGTTCCTTGACCAGGGCGTTGTCGGCCACTTCGGTGATGGTGGCGAGGGCGCCGATGCGGAGACCGCCGTCGCCCGTTTCTTCGATGCCGTGGAGGTCCTCGATGCCGGAGATGCTCACCAGGGTGTCCGCTTTGAAGATCCCGTCCCGGAGGCAGCCGATCAGGTCGGTGCCCCCGGCGTGGACGCGGCCGTTTTTGGCGTCGGCGAGGTGGGCAACGGCGTCCGTGAGCTTCCGGGGCCGGCTGTAGGCAAAATTGGGCAACATGGCGTCTATCCCTCCTTTTCGGCGAACTTGCGGTTCAGGGTGATGGGGTTGATGGGGGTGTCGGTCATCCGGATGCCCGTGGCATGGTAGACCGCGTTGGCGATGGCCCCGGCCGTGGGGATGGTCACCGGCTCGCCCAGCCCCTTGGCCCCGGTGTTGTTGGCCTCGGGGTCCGGCATTTCGATGGGGACCGAGGTCATGTCCATGGGCACGTCCAGGGCCGTGGGAACTTTGTAATCGTGCCAGTTGCGGTTGAGCATTTTGCCGGTCTGGCCGTGGTCCAGGGCCCGCCATTCGGTCATGCCGAAACCGATGCCCATGGTGATGCCGCCGAAAACCTGGCAGTCGAAGGTGAGCCGGTCCATGACCCGCCCGCTTTCATTCGTGCCCAGAAACCGGAGGATCTCGACCTCGCCGGTCTTGGTGTTGACCGCCACTTCGCAGAACTGGGCCGCGAAGGGGTTGACCGATTTGTTTTCGGGGTTGGGGCCCCGGTAGCCGACGCCCATGACCACGCCCCGCTTTTTCAGCTCTGAAAGGTCCCTGATGTTGACCTTTTTGGAACTGTCTTTCGACGAGAGGATGTCGTCGGCGTCGAACCGCAGATCGGAAACCTCGGCGTCGAGTTCCCTGGCCGCCATCTTCAGCAATTCCTGCTTGACGGCGATGGCCGCGTTCCGCACCGTGGGGGCCTCGGTCGGCACGGTCTTGCTGCCGCCGCTGGGGGTGGCGTACTGGGTGGTGCCCGTATCGGCGTTTTCGATCTGGATGACCTCCGGTTTGACGCCCAGTTCCTCGGCCGCCACCAGGGCCATGACGGTTTTGGTGCCGGTGCCGATGTCGCTGGCGCCCATGTTGAGGTTGACGCTGCCATCGGAGAAGAGCTTGATCACCACCGTGGAGGGCGGACCGCCGCCGCCGACGAACCAGACGCAACTGCCCATCCCGACGCCTTTTTTGATGGGGCCGCCGTTTCTGTTGTGTCTTTCCGCGGCCTTCCGGGCCTTTTCCCAGCCGAAGGCCTCGGCGCCTTTGGCGATGCATTCCTCCAGGCCGGTGGTGGTGTAGGGCCGGTCCCGCCCCTGGCTGATGTCGGGGACGTTTTTGAGGCGGATGGCCACCGGGTCCATGCCGATTTTTTCGGCCAGGGCGTCCATCATCTGCTCCAGGGCCCAGGAGGCCTGGGGATGGCCGGGCGCCCGGAAGGGCCGGGCCGGGCCGGCGTTGATGTAGACGTCGGTGCATTCGGTCCGGACGTTGGGGCAGGCGTACAAGTCCCGGATGAGCCAGTCCACCAGGGCCGTGCCGCCGGCCGGATAGGCCCCGCTCGCGCCGGTGCAGGTGAAGTCCAGGGCGGTGAGGGTTCCGTCCTTTTTGACCCCCGCCTTGAGGGTCATGTTGGAAGGCGGCCGGTTGCCCACCGCCAGGTAGGTTTCCTCCCGGCTCAGGAACAGTTTCACGGGCCGGGCCGTCTTTCTGGCCAGCAAGGCCGCGATGATGGTGTATTTGCCGGCCTGGAGCTTGCCGCCGAAGGCGCCGCCCATGTAATGGCCGATGACCCGCACTTTGGAGAGCGGCATTCCCAGCACTTCGGCCACCCCGGACTGAACCGAGTAGACGCCCTGGGTCGATTCCCAAAGTGTCAGGGCCCCGCCGTCCCAGTTGGCGACGCACCCGTGGGGTTCAATGGGGGTATGGATTTCGCATGCCGACCGGTAGGCGGTTTCCACCACCGCATCGGCGTCGGCGAACCCTTTTTCGACGTCCCCCCTGTTGTGGGTCTGGACACCTACTTTATTGCCCTCCTCGTGGATGGAAACTTCGGATGTCAGGGCTTCCGTTTCATCCACCAGATGCTTTTTGACGTCATAGGAAACCTCGATGGCGCGGACCGCGTCCCAGGCCTGGTAGGGCGTGTCGGCGGCCACGGCGGCCACGGTTTCCCCCTCGAACCGGCAGTGGGGGTCGAAAAGCTTCGTCCTGACCTCGCCGGAGTAGGGCCACGT
>JAABTM010000293.1 GCA_011389855.1 Desulfobacteraceae bacterium | reverse complement strand
GTCCGCCGTTTGCGGGATGGCCTTCAGCCTGATGGCCGATTTCGCCGTCCCCTTCGGCGGCATGCTGCCCAGCCTGCTGGCCCTCATCGTCGTCTTCGGGCTCCTCAACCCGGACGCCACCATTTTGCTGATGTTCATCATCCCCATCAAAGCCAGGTATATCAGTTACGGGACGTTGCTGATCACCCTGCTCACGTTTCTGGCCAAGGCCAATCCCAACGGGGCCTATCACCTGGGGGGAATCCTTTTCGGCTGGCTCTGGCTGTCGGGGCCGCGCCATGCGCTGGACTACCGCCGGCTCCACATGATGTACCTGGAATGGAAATTGAAACGGAAAAAGGCCCGGTTCCGGGTGATCGACGGCGACAAAGATAAAGACGGACCCACCTACCATTGACCTGAACCCACAAGGAGGCATCCCCCATGAGTCTTCGCAGCTTCACCGTCTACGACATCTTCCAGCGAAACGCCCGGATCTATCCCGGCAAGACCGCCCTGGTCGCGGCCGACGGAGAACGGATCACTTTTAAAACGCTCCTGGAGGGGGTGGACAGGCTGGCCGCCGGCCTGGCCTCCAAGGGATTCGTCAAAGACGACCGGATCGCGGTCCTGGCCCTCAACCACCACGGGTTCTTCCACCTGTTCGGCGCCGCGGCGGCCCTGGGCCTCATCGTCGTGCCCGTCAACTGGCGGCTCTCCACAGAGGAGATCCGCTACATCCTGTCGGACGCCGACCCCAAGATGCTGGTGACGGACGCGGACCAGTTCGAACGGGCCAAAGAACTGGCCGGCTCGGACATATCCCTGGTCCGCTTCGACAGGGCCGAGGGGTATGTTCCCCAACTGTCGGATCTCATGGATCCGGAATTTTTTCCCCCCGCCCCCATAACCGGCGACGACCCCTTCTGCATCATCTATACCGCCGCGGTGGAGGGAAAACCCCGGGGCGCGACCCTGAGCCACAACAACATCGCCGTGGGCAACACCCAGATCGCCGCCACTTTCCGGATGGGCTCCGAAGACGCCTATCTCAACATGCTGCCGCTTTTTCACATCACCGGACTCAACCTGGCCCTGTCCATTTTCCATGTGGGGGGGAAAAATGTGGTGGTGGAAAAATTCGACGAGAAACCGACACTCCGGCTGACCCAGACCGAGCGGATCACCTTCCTGGGCTCATTTCCGCCCATCCTTTCCCGGCTGGTGTCGGAGATCTACGACGTCTCCTCACTGCGGCATGTTCTGGGTCTGGACGGCCCCGACAACATCAAGCCCTTCGAAGAAAAGACGAACGCCAGATTCTGGATCCTCTACGGCCAGACCGAGACCACGGGTCTGGCGACCCTCTCGCCCGCCATGGAAAAGCCCGGGACCGCCGGAAAGCAGTGCCTGCTGGCCCGGATCAAGATCGCGGACGAAACCGACAACGAGGTGGGGGTGGATGAAACCGGCGAGATCCTCGTCCGGGGGCCCCTGGTCTTCAACGGCTACTGGCGGCAGGATGAGCTGAATGCCCGGACCTTCCGGAACGGCTGGCATCACACCGGCGACATGGGCCGCATCGACGAGGAAGGCTACCTGGTCTTCGCCGGCCGGAAGCCGGAAAAAGAGCTGATCAAGCCCGGCGGCGAGAACGTCTACCCGGCCGAGGTGGAGGGGGTCATTCTCCAGCACCCGTCGGTGGCCGAAGTGTCGGTCATCGGCGTGCCCGACCCCAAGTTCGGGGAGGGAATCAAGGCGGTCTGCGTACTGAAACCGGGGGAAAGCCTGACGGCGGACGACCTCAAGTCCTTCGTGGCCGACCGGATCGCCCGGTACAAGAAACCGGGGTATGTGGAATTCGTGGACGAACTGCCCAAGACCGCCGCCGGGCTCATCGACCGGGAGAAGGTCAAGGCGGTCCATGGGGGGGCGGGTATCGGATGAAGGCCACCTTTCACGGCGCGGTGCGGGAGGTGACCGGGTCCATGCACCTGCTGGAAGCAGGCGAAGACCGGATTCTACTGGACTGCGGGATGTTCCAGGGACGGCGGAAAGAAAGCGCGGAGAAAAACCGCCGGCTGGCCGTCGATCCGGGACGCATCGACACGGCGGTGCTGTCCCACGCCCACATCGACCATTCGGGCCGGATTCCGCTGCTGACCCGAAACGGCTTCAACGGCCGGGTGGTCTGCACCCGGGCCACGGCGGACGCCGCGGAATACCTCCTGCTGGACAGCGCCCACATCCAGGAGTCGGACGCGGCCTATCTCAATTACAAGACGGTGAGAAACGCCCTGACCGAACTCAAGGGAGAGGGGAAAAACGATCCCAAGACCCGGGCGGAGATCAAGCGGCTCCTCAAAAAGGGCCGCCACCGGCTGGACACCGGAACCATCGACAAGATGCTCGACCGGTACAACCTGGAGAAGGTGACGCCGCTGTATTCCACCGACGACGCCCATCATGCGCTGGGCTTCATCGAAGGGGTCCCCTATCGCCACCCCGTGAACGTGGGGAAAAACACCGTCTGCACGTTCTACGAGGCCGGCCACATTCTGGGCTCCGCCGTGAGCGTCATCCGGGCCGAAACCGACGGCGGATGCAAGACGGTCATGTTCACCGGGGATCTGGGCCGGTTCGATAAACCGATCCTCCGGGATCCGGTCCTGGATTTTCCCGACGCCGATCGCCGCATCGACCTGATGATCATGGAATCCACCTACGGGGACCGGCTGCACGAACCCGTGGCCGACGCCCGGGACGTCCTGAAAAAAGTGCTGACCGAGACCCACGACCGGGGCGGCGGCGTGCTCATCCCGTCCTTCGCTTTCGGCCGCACCCAGGAGCTGCTCTACGTTCTCCATGAACTCTACGACAGCAAAGCCGTCCCCCGGATGCCGGTCTACGTGGACAGCCCCCTGGCGACACGGCTGACCCGGGTCTTCGGCGAGCACCCGGAGGTCTACGACAAGGAGACCCACCAAGCGTTTCTGCAGCGGGGCAAGAACCCCTTCACCTTTAAGATGATGCGGTTTACGGAATCGGTGGAGGAGTCCATCGCCCTCACCCAGGATCCGACCCCCAACATCGTCATCGCCTCCTCGGGCATGTGTGAAGCCGGCCGGATCCTCCACCACCTCCGGTACAAGATCCACAACCCCAAAAACACCATCCTCATCGTGGGGTACATGGCCCAAAACACCCTGGGCCGGCGGATTCTGGAAAACGGCGAGGCCTACGCGGCGGCGGGCCGCAAGGGGGATCCGCCCCTGCTCAAATTTCTCAACAAGGAATACCCCCTGAGGGCCCGGGTGGTGAAGCTGGGCGGGTTCAGCGCCCACGCCGACCGGGACGAGATGCTCCGGTTTTTGAAGGACTCCAACCTGGAGGTCGGGCGGATCGCGGTGGTCCACGGCGAAGAGGATCAGTCGCTGGCGTTTGCAAAGCACTTGGAGGACGCGGGGTATTCGGCGTTTGTGCCGGAAGTGGGGCGGACGGTCGAGGTATGACAGAAGAAATCGTGGCGGCTCCTGACAAGATACGATCAGCGGACGACATCGCCCAAACCGTGGCCGATATTTGCGCCGGACACCCCGAAATCCAGGCGGCGTTCCTGTTCGGCTCCACCGTCGCGGGCAAGCGGAAGCCCGACAGCGACATCGACGTGGCGGTGCTGGTCTCTCCGGAACATGGGGAAAGTTTTTCCCAGATCCCGATCATCTCCGAGTTGGAGGATGCCCTGAACCGTCCGGTCGATGTGGTGGTGCTCAATCGGTGCGGTGAAATCGTCAAATTCCACGTCAGACGGGACGGCCGGCGGGTATTGGATCGTGATCCCGGTTATCGGAAATCCTTCGAAATCCGGGGTCGAAAGATGTGGGAGGACTGGTTGTATCTCCATAAACGGTATGTGGACGTGGTGCTTTACGGAAAGAAATATGGTCGATAAAGCGCTGATCGAACGGCTGCTTTCCGACATTCGAACGAATATGGCCGAACTTCGGAATGCCAACGACATCGACTGGCAGACCTACCAGACCGATATACGGGCGCGCCGGTTTGTCGAAAGAACCCTGCATGTGAGCATAGAAGCCTGCCTCGATATCGTTCATCATATCATTGCGGATCGAAAACTGCGGGAACCGACGAGTTATCGGGATGCCTTCGCGGTGCTGGCGGAAAATGGGATTTTTTCTGCGGATGAACTGAGATGGTTTCAGAATATGGCGTCTTTCCGGAATCTTCTGGTTCATTACTACGAGCGGGTGGATGATGCGGTGGTGTTCGGCCTGTTTAAAAAGAACCTATCTGATTTTGAGTTATTTGCGGAAAGGATCGTCGATTTTCTGGAAAAGGAGACGCAAGCTTGACGATACGGTTCACAGTATCGCCCCAACGGCATCGGCGCCCAGGGACAACCCCATGCCGATCATGAGGATTCCGGAGAGGATGTCCGAATACCGCCGGTAGCGGCGACCGAAAAACGCGGCCCCATAGCCGATGAGCAGCAGTCCGGGCAGGGTTCCGAGTCCGAAGACCAGGGTCATGAGACCGCCCTTCAGCGGTCCGCCGGCGGTCAGGGAGTGGGCGAAGGCGGCGTAAGAGAGACCGCAGGGGAGCAGGCCGTTGAGAAAACCGGGCAACAGCATGGCCAGGGACCGTTTTTCGGCCATGGCCCGGCGCAGCATCCGTCCGTATCCCGGGATTTGGGTGGGGGAGGCGGCGGACATCCACCCGGGCTCGGGCAGAAATCCCAGGCGGTTGAGGCCGAAGAGCAGCAGAAACCCGGCCGCGGCCAGGGACAAGACGATCTGGATTCGGGCCACCCACAGGAGATGGTTCCCCCCGGTCCCGGCGGCGATGCCGGCCAGCCCGGCGCCCAGGCCCCCCAGCGCGGCGCCCGCCAGACCGTAAGCGGCGATCCGGCTCAGGTGGTAGACAAGGTGGGCCGATGGTCGCCCTGTTTGGCCGGGAAAGGCGAAGGCCAGCGGGCCGCACATTCCGATGCAGTGGCCCGTTCCCAAAAGGCCCAACAGCAGCATGGCATAGAGACTGACGTGTTCCATAATCCACACCCTTTGCACATCAGGAGAAAAATGCAATGAAAAAGATGGCGCGGCTTCTCGTTTCGATTCTCGCATCCACATTCCTTCTCTCCCCGGCTTGGGCCGGAGACAAGGCGGGCCCCGCGCCGGGGGCGAGGCCGCTGGGGGAAAGCCTCTCCCTGAACGTCAGCTCCGGCGACCGGTGCCCGGTCTGCGCCATGAAGGTGGCCAACCATCCCAAATTCGCGTCCGCCATTGAACTGGAAAACGGCGACGCGTTTTATTTCTGCGGAACCGGCTGCATGATCCGTTCCTGGATGCACCCGGAGGTGTTTCTGGGAAAGAATAAGGACGCGCTGAACCGGCCCGTGGTCCAGTCCTACTTCACCGGCAAGCCCATCGACGCCCGGGAATCGATATGGGTGGCCGGATCGGACGTGGTGGGGCCCATGGGACCGGCCCTGGTCCCCCTGGAAACCCAAAAGGAACTGGAAACCTTCAGAGCACGCCACGGCGGCAAGACCGTCTTCCGCCTGTCGGAGATGACCGATGAGAAATGGGAGGCCATCACCGGAAAGACCGCCGTACCCGCCAAAAGCCCCTGATGAAGCGATGATGGCCCGAACTCCCCCGGCGGATCGGCTCGATTTCTGCCGGAAAATGCTGGCCGCCGCCCTGGCGGCGGCCTTTTTATTGGCGGCCTTGCCGGCGGCCGATGCGCTTTTCCGGCCCCGAAACACGGAACTCGCCGCGCTGGCAGACGCCCTGGGGACGACCCGTCTGGCGCTGGCGCCGTCCGGCCATCCGTTGCGGGACCCGATCCTGTTGGATAACCGGGTCGATTTGCGATTTACGCCGACGCTGCCGGCGTTTCTGACGTCCCCCTTCCTTTTCAATGGCGTGAAACCCCTCCCCCCGGCCCCCTCCCCGAAGCGGAGAGGGGGAGTCGCCTCTCCGCGTCTTTCTCCCCCCTTCCCTCCCAGGGAAGGGGGGCCGGGGGGGTTAGGTTAAGGAATGCGCGCCCTGAACCCCAGCCCCCTGGCGATCTGGGCGGTGCGGGAGACCCTCCGCCGTCCCCTGGAAGCGTTGCTGACCGCCGCGGCGCTGACGACGCTGGTGATCGTGGCCGCCGCGGCCCTGCTGCTGCCCCGGGCCCTGTCGGATACGGCGGCCTT
>JAABTM010000292.1 GCA_011389855.1 Desulfobacteraceae bacterium | reverse complement strand
GTGCTCTTCCGATCTCGCCATGGTGCGGGATCGCATCGGACCGGTGGCCGCCTTCAAGACCGCCACGGTGGTCAAGCGGCTGCCCAAGACCCGCTCCGGAAAAATCCTCCGCGGGACCATCCAGAAGATCGCCGACAACAAAGAATACAACACCCCGGCGACCATCGATGATCCCGAAATCCTGAGCGAAATGGAAGCCGCCCTGAACAAGATCGGTCTGGGCAAGAGCCGGAAATAACACCGGCCTTCAGCCGAACCTAATGGAATAAAAAGAGAAGCCGGCGGCCCTTGCCGCCGGCTTCCGATTTTCAACGGATAATGAAACACCCCCTGCTCATTCTCCCTGTCCTTCTCGGCCTCGCCCTGGGATTCCCGCTCACGGTCGCAGGCCAGCCCGAGCCCCTTCAGAATGCGGCCCGGCTCAAGGCGGAAAACGCCTGCGAAGGGTGCGACCTGAAATGGGCCGACCTCCGGAACGCGCGGCTGCAAAACGCCCTGCTGACGGGCGCCGACCTGTCCGGGGCCGATCTCCGTCAGACGGATCTGCAATCGAGCCGGCTCAATGGCGCGAAGCTGGAAGGCGCCAATCTCCATTCCGCCCGGCTCCAGTTCGCCGAACTGAAAGGGGCGGTATTGAAGGACGCCTACCTCCAGGGCGCCAACCTCACCGGCGCCGACCTCCGGAACGCCGATCTGACCGCGGCCGACCTGCTGGGGGCCAACCTGATGCAGGCCCGGCTCGGAGCGGCGAATCTCACCCGGGCCAGTCTCCAGGAATGTTTACTGGTGGGCGCCAGTTTCCACGGGGCCACCCTGACCGACGCCCGGCTGGTCCGGACGGATATGATGGGGGCGGATTTTACAGAGGCCGATCTCAGGGGCGCGGACCTCCACGGGTCGAACCTGCTGGGCACGAAATTCAAGTACGCCGATCTCCGGAACGCCGACTTCAAGGATGCGGTGTTTCGCCAACTCTACCCGCCGCGCCATCCGGACGGCAAGATGCCCCCGATACCCGGCCTGGAAGGGGCCCGCCTGGACGGCGCCGTCTGGACCGACGGCAATTCTTGCAAGGAGGGATCCGTGGGGCGTTGCGAACGGGAGTATTTCGGCATACCGAGATGAGAGCCTATGCCTCAGAGATCGGTATACCCCTCGTCGGGCCGCCACCGCTGGATCTTGATCCGGCCCGGAAAGGCCGAAGGCTTGTAGAGGGATTTTCCCAGCAGCAGGCGTAAACATTCCTGGATGCTCTCCGAAATGGTGGGGTGGGGATAGAGGAGCTTGAGCACCTCCCCGGCGCCGTTGCCCTGGTCCATGAAATGGGCGATGGAGACCACCGTAGAGGAGATCTGGGGCCCGGCGCCCCGCATTCCCAGAATCTTCTGGTCCGCGTCGTCGGCCACCAGGATCTTGACGAAGCCGGTCATGGACCGCATGGCGATGGCCCGAGTGACCAGATCGTTGGCGTAATACGCCACTTTGAAAGAGATGTTCTTCTGCCGGCACATCTTTTCCCCCAACCCCACGGCCGCCACCGCCGGATGGAAGAACATGATGGTGGACAGATTGTTGTAATTGAGGGGATAATTGTCGTGGCCGAACATGTGCTTGACCGCATGCCGGGCTTCTTTTTCGGCGATGTTCACCAGGGCCGGGTGGTTGGTGACGTCGCCCACCGCATAGATCCCCTCCCGGACCCGGCAGTCGTCGTCCGTCTCCAGATGCCCCCGTTCGTGGGGGCTGATCCCGGCTTTTTCGAGCCCCAGCGCGTCCAGCCGCGTCACCCGCCCGATGGAGATGAGGGCCGTATCCACTTCCACCACCTCGGAATGGCCGTCGCTGAAATCCAGAACCACCTCCAGGTGATCGGTCCGCTTCCGGATGTCCTGGAGCTGGGCCGAGTGGATGATCTTGACGCCGATCCGGGCCAGGCTTTTGCTGACGAAATCGCTGACGTCCCGGTCCTCGTAGGGGATGACGGTCTCTTTGTGATCGACGAGAAAAACTTCGGTCTGGCCGAAATTGGCGAAGATCGCGGCGTACTCGCACCCGATGATGCCGGCCCCGATGATCATCAGCCGGGCCGGAAACCGCTGGAGATTGAGGATGCCGTCGGAATCGAGGATTCGGTCCCCGTCCACGGGGATGCCGGGAAATGGCCGGGGCCTGGAGCCCGTGGAGATGAGAAAATATTCGGCTTCAACGGTCTCCGATTCGCCGTCTTCATATGAAACGGTCACGGAACGGCGGGACCGGAACCGCCCCCACCCCTGTTTGAAAGTGATGGATCCCGGCCCCTTCCACCGGCGGGGAGAGTAGCTCTCCAGCTGGGAGAGCATCTGGTACTGCTTTTCCTTCACCGCCCGCAGGACGGTGGCGCGCATGGCCTCGTAGTCCACGGACAGGCTCGCGGCCCGGTATCCCCGATCCACCTTGGCGGCCACCGCATAGTCCTTGGCCAGCTCCCACATGGTTTTGGAGGCCAGGGCCCCCCATTTGACGCCGGCCCCGCCGATCTCGTCCCCCTCGATGACGCAGACGTGTTTGCCCAGATCCAGGGCGCGCATGGCGGCGGCGAACCCGCCCGGTCCACAGCCAATGACGCACAGATCGAATCCCTTGGTCTCCTCGCTCGGCATGATACGGTCTCCAGAAGGTGTCGAAGATAAAATCGGATCAGTCTCTTTAAATGATCTTAGATCACAACCCCTTCCACCGTCAACAGCTATCCGGAATGAATCCGGAACCCAGACCTCCGAGGTTTTGGAAACCTCGGAGGTCTTCGACGGCCAGAAGAATCGAGACCAGACCCGGATCTCCCGAATATCGCGTTTACTGGATGGGGAAAGTATGGTATGGATAAGATCATTAAATTTTCGTTCTCAATTCATGTCCTTATTCCAAAGACCCCTTATTCCAAACAGATAGCTTCGATGCCCCTCAAAAAGACTTGCAAAAAATGCGTGCTGATCCTTCTGGACGGTTTGGGAGACCGCGCTTATGAATCCCTGGACGGCCAGACGCCGCTTCAGGCGGCCCACACCCCGACCCTGGACCGCCTCGCCGCGCTGGGCGCCAACGGCCTCTACCACGCCGCGCGGCCTGGAATGGCCCTTCCCGGCGAATACGCCCATTTCGCCATGTTCGGATATCGACCCGCCGAGTTTCCGGGCCGCGGCGCCCTAGAGGCCCTCGGCGCCGGCATATCCCTCGGACCGGACGATGTGGCGATCCTGACCCATTTCGCCGGCATTCATGCCGAAGACGGTTGCCTCATACTGGATGACGGCGAACTGGAGGCTACCGAAGCCGAGGTGAAGGAACTGATCGCGGCCGTCGGCTTTTTTGAACAGGATGGACTGCGGATCCGGTTCCATCGAACGGGGGGCCTCCATGGCATTCTCACCCTCCACGGGGAGGTATCCCCCAGGGTGACCGATACCGATCCGGTGCTCCCCGGAAGGCCCCTTTCCTCGGTCAAGCCCTTTGCCGATTCCGCCCATGATTCCGCGGCCATGAACACGGCCCGGGTCCTTCGCTCCTATCTCCTGTGGGCCCACCGCCGCCTGGAGTCCAATGCCGTCAACCGAACCCGGAAAGAGGAGGGCATCCTTCCCCTCAACGGTTTGGTCACCCAGCGGGCCGGACAGTTGAAGCGGGTTCCTTTTTTCAGGGAACGGTACGGTCTGGCGGGGATCAGCGTGGCCTCCAGCTCTGTTTATCGGGGATTGAGCGCCTATATCGGACTCGATTTCCACACCATGGCCGACACCGACGACCCGGAGACGGACATCGCCGACCGGTTGGCGGCTGCCAGGGATCTGCTGGGCAAATACGATTTCCTCCACGTTCATACGGAGGCCCCCGACCAGGTCGCCCACACCAAAAGTCCGGCGGATAAAAAAGCCGTCATCGAATCCCTGGACAGGGGCATCGCAAACGCCATCGATCCGATCCTTGATGATCCGGAGGTCATGATCGCCCTCACCGCCGACCACTCCACCCCCAGCAGGGGCCCCCTGATCCACTCCGGAGAACCGGTGCCGCTGACCTTTTGCGGACCCGGCATTCGAAAAGATCTTATCGGCCGGTTCGACGAAGTCCACGCCGCCGGCGGCGCTTTGGGGTTCATCCGCGGAAAGGAGTTTATGCTGCTGGTGCTCAATCACCTGGACAAGGCGAAACTGCACGGCCTTATGGACACGCCCCTGGACCAACATTACTGGCCAGGGGATTATGAGTATTTCCGAATAAAAGAGTAGAGATGGAGAGCGGATGATGCGCATCCCTTTTCCGGAAGACGGTTCTTAGTGGAGGCGTTCAATGCCGACTGGGCGCCCATCCTTTTCCCCCTCTTCGTCTTCCTTTATATCTACCTCCTTTACCGGGTCGAAAAACGATTCCACCAGCAGCGCACGCTGACGGACGAAGAGTTCCTCGCCTATCTCGCCCGCGTTTATACGTGCAGCGAATACGACCTCTTCCACGCCGCCGCCGGGGAATGGAACCTCTCCGGCGCCGGCATCGACGAGGATTTCAAGGACTATTTGAAAGAGGGAAACATGCCTTATTACGTCAAGGATTTCATCAGGAAAGCGAGGAAGGAAGCGGGGGAGGGATAACGGGATCCTGTCGCGGCATGATGTTCCCCCTGTGTTTACAAAGCCATGGACAAATGACAATTGCCGCGCGGGAGTAAACTCCCACGCTATTTTATGATGTCCCTACAGGACATTTTTTGCAATTTCAGTCCTGTAGGGGCGACAGATGCTGGAAGCGATTCCCCTGCTGATTTTGAACTATCTCTCAAACGAACCGCACAACGCGCATATAAAATGCTTTGCAAGCCGGATTCGGTAGAAAGAGGCGGCTTTCGAAATACTGAACGACCGAAAAGCCGACCCGATTTCCGCTAAACTGATCTATCTTTTAAAAGGCTTGATGGATATCTGGTTTTCAAAAGGAGGCGTGTTTATGGAACGGGAATTGACCCCTGAAAAAGTCATTGAGAGAGGGAAGATGTTGGGAGACCTGTATCTTAGAAGTCTGCCGCCCGAAGAGCATCTTAAAGGACTTGCTCCCGAGGATGTGCTTAAACATTTCAGACCTGAGGAACGCCTCAAAGGACTGTCCGCCTAGAAAATTGAAGCTTACTTGCGGAAACTTAAAAAGAATGAACAGAAATGCCAGCCTGTTCGGCTTCCTTTAGCAATTGATCAATTTCCGGTTTTTGAGATGACACCACATCGTGGGGGATATGCTTATGGCTTGGAAAGCTGGAAAGTTGAGGGAAATGAGGAGTGTTGTCATACCGGAACAGCAATCGATTTTTCTCATCCTGACAATGATAACGATAATCAAGTGATACAAGATGATTTTTCTCTACTACAAATGCTTCGTTAATTTCGAGAAAATGACCTTTCTGGAAACGAATGCGAATTCTTAGATTGGCCCTCTCAGACGTTAGAATTTCTTCGGTATAACGCTCCACATAGATATCTTTACATTGGGAAATCGCTTTTTCAAATCTGTTCAAGCCCTTTCTCAATGCTTTATGCAGCATTTTGCAATCTTTCCTCTAACTCTTGACGCAGCGCGAGGTAATGGCGGTAATCATTCGCCCAGTCCACAAATAAGCGATCATCTCCCATCTCGCCTTGGCTGTATCGGATATAAAAAGCTTCAGTGTCCATTTCGAGCTGATTTTCGTAAGCGCTCAGCCGTTTGGTTACGGCAACCAGCGCATCCAACGGAGAGGTGTATTGAACCGTTTGTTTTTTCATTTACGACCTCCTTCGCTCATTCCACAAATAAACGATCATCGCCCAATTCGTCTTGACTATACCAACCATATCACAGCCCATCCCAAAAATCACACGAATCACGGTTCAAAAACGCAAAAAGCCGGAGGCGTTTCCGCTCCCGGCCGGTTTCCTGGCTGAAAAGGGCGGTTATTTTTTTCATTGAACAATTAAAATTTTGCCTTTATAATGAAAGGAAAGCGTTTGGAAAACAAACGCTTTGGAAAAATTGGGGCTCGATATTTATCAGGCCATGAATAAAATGGAGAACGCTGAAAAATCGAAAAACCGCTGGGACCTGATGCTCGGCGCGATGTTTGAGGAACTGCTGACTCCCGTGGGAATCGAGGTTTTCACCGAGTTCCATGTGATGGCTGATCGGCCCAGGGCAGACATATTGCTGTTGAGGAAGGAA
>JAABTM010000291.1 GCA_011389855.1 Desulfobacteraceae bacterium | reverse complement strand
TGATCCGAGCCCGGGTCGGGAACCGGGGCCGCGGGCTGGGTCGGCGCCCGCCGGATGCGGTTCAGCAGATCGCCGGGATGGACCGGCTTGACCAGATAATGGTCAAAATGATTCAAAATCCGCATCGGTTCCCGGGCATAGCCCGATATTCCGATGAGGACCGCGTTTTCCAGGCCCGGCGTCCGGCGGATCGCTTTGGCGACCGCGTAGCCGTCCAGGCCGGGCAATCCCACGTCGATGAGCGCGATCTCCGGCCGCCCCTTCCGGGCCGCTGAAACGGCGGCGTTGCCGTCGTGGACCATCTGAACCCCGTGGCCCGCCTCTTCCAGGATGGCCCGCAGGCTCCGGGCCAGGTCGACATTGTCCTCCGCGATGAGGATGCGCCGGGGCGCGGGATCGGCCTCCTCGTCCGCCGGGCGGTTTTTTTCGTTGGTCGCCGTTTCGATGACCGGCGGATCCACGGCCGGCAGCGTCACCCGGACCTCGCTTCCCTTCCCCGGCCCTTCGCTGACAGCCGTTACGCCGCCGCCGTGCAGCTCCACCAGGTTTTTGACCAGGGCCAGCCCGATGCCCAGGCCCGAGCCGGTCCGGTCAAGATCGACGCCGAGCTGGGTGAAGGTGTCGAAGATGTCCGAAATCCGATCCGGGGGGATGCCGATGCCCCCGTCCCGGCAGCGCATCAGGACGTCGTCCCCCTGTTTTTCGGCGGAAAGGCGGATTTCGCCGCCTTCGGGGCTGTATTTGACGGAGTTTCCCAGGAGATTGGAAAGGATCTGGTCGAGCCGGACCGGATCGGCCGAAGCGTAGAGCGGCGTCTCGGGTTCGGATACCGTTACCCGACCGCTCCCGGCGGGATCGACCTGTTCCAGGGTCTGGACGGCGTCCCACAGGCGCCGGCCGATGTTCACAGGGGTTTTGTTGAGCGCGATCTTGCCGCGGGTGATCCGGGAGACGTCCAGCAGGTCGTCCACCAGCCGCCGGAGCAGCTCGAACTGCCGCTGGACGATCTCGTCCGTCCAGTGACGAAGCGGTTGTTTTCCGTCTCTCCGGGCGGCTTTCAGGGCCGTTCCGATGGCCGCCAGGGGGTTTCTCAGTTCATGACCCAGCATGGCCAGGAATTCGTCCTTGCGCCGGGAGGCGGTTTCGAGTTCCGCTTCGATCCGCTTCCGGTCGGTGATATCCGCGCTGGCGCCGACCACGCCCAGGAAGCGCCCTTCGTCGGATAATCGGGGGTGGGCCCAGGATTCGATCCAGCGCCACCGACCCCGGTTGTCCAGCACCCGGGCCTGGGCGTTGAAGGGGCGTTGCTCAAGAACGGAGGCGAGCAAGGCGTCGGTATAACCGGCGCCGTCTTCCGGATGAACGCGGGTCTTCCACTTTTGACCGAAAGCCTCCTCCTTGTCGATGCCGAAAAATTCGCAGTAGGTGTCGTTGACGAAGGCCAGACGGCCCTGGGCGTCGTGAACCCAGACCATGAGGGGGAGGCCGTTGCTCATGTCGCGGAACCGCGCCTCGCTTTCCTTCAACGCCCTTTCAGCCTGCTTCCATTCGGTAATATCCTGAAAATTCCCTATGATCTGTCGGGCCGCGCCGTCTTCGCGCCGGGAAAAGACCGCGGCCCGGGAATGGCGCCAGATCCAGCGGTCGTCCTTCGTTCGGAACCGATAGATCGCCTCCCGGTTTTCCCCGTTTTCCGCCCGTCGCAAGGCGTCCAGGTGGGCGGTCACCGCGGGGCGATCCTCCTGATGGAACAGATTGAAAAAAGTTTCCCCGCTCATCCGCTTGAGATCGTCCAGGGTATAGCCGGTCAATCGGGTGTAGGCGGGGTTGATGAAAACATTGATCCCCTTGTCCAGGTCGTGGATGTAGATGCCGGTCAGGGAGGCGTCGAGCACTTGTTCGGCGAACCGTTCGCTGGCTTCTAATGCCTTTTCCACCTCCCGGAGCCGGAGCATGGACACGCCGCTTTTCCCCACCACGGCGTCCACCTGGCCGCCCTGCAAGGCGTCGACCATGGCTTCGGCCTGTTCCAGGCGACGACGGAGCGCCGCGATTTCTTCCGTCACGATGTCTCCTCTTCCAGGCCAAGGGCCCCGCGGAGTTTCCGGCGATCACTCAGATTGCCGATGACGCACCCGGGGGGGTCGCACCCCATCACCAGCAGCGTGGGCGTCAGCAGAATGTCGTGGCGCATGGCGGCCTCGACGTCGGTGAAAATGTCGATCACCTCCAACCGGCACCGGCCCTGGAGATCCGTTTCGCAGATATCCGCAAGGTTTTTTCGGGCGATTCGGGAATTGGGTTCGTCGCCGGCGATAAATAGTTTCAACCGAATGTCGGTTCCGCCCGTATCGGCGGTCTGGTTTTCCATCATGACCGGCGCCCCTCCGGCGGCGCTTCGTCGGATTTCAGTGAAATCCCCCTGTCGCTGATGGTCAGTTCGTGATACCGCATCGAATGGGCCGCGCCCCGGGATTTGATCACCAGCAGCCTTCGGCGGATATCCCGCTCCCCTGAAGCATATCCCAGGGCGATCAGGGCGTCCATCAGCGATGCGATCTCGATGCCGCTGACCTCGCTGAGGGAGAGATCGCCGGCGATCTGGTTTATGCAGAAACAGGTGACGCCCCGATCCTTGCACGCGGTCAGCAGGCGGACGAGAAATTCGAAGGCGGCCTTGTGCGACCCCATGCGCCGGCAGGCGGAAACGGCGTCCACCACCAGATGGTGGGGCCGGATATCCGTCATCGCATCCAGAAACCGGGCCAGGTGATGCTCCACCCCCGCCGCCTCCGGCATGGCCGTTAAAATGGTCAGGCGGCCGGCTTCCAGATGCGGCTGCAGATCGAGGCCGACGCTGAGCATTTCCCTGATCATGGCTTCCTCGGACTGCTCCAGGCCGATGAAGAGCACCCGCTCTCCGTCCCGGCAGGCCCGGCGAACGAAGGTGCAGGCCAGGGTGGTCTTGCCCGCCCCGCTGGCCCCGGAAAGGAGCACGCAGGATCCCCGGAGATAGCCGCCGCCGAGGACCGTATCCAGCGCGTCGTTGCCGCTGGAAATGGCCTCGCCGACGGCCTTGTTGGCCAGGGATACCGAAGAGACGGGCATAAAGACGAAACCGCCCCGCCCGATGATGTAGGGGTGCTCGTTGGGCAGGAATCCGGACCCCCGGTATTTGACCACCTGAAGCCTTCGGGTGCGCACCTGTCCTTCGAACCGTTGATCGAGGTACAGGACGCAATCGGCCATGTAGTCCAGGAACGGATAGATCTGGCGGCCGGACGGGGCGGATTTGGCGGTGAGAACGGTTGTAAATCCACGGGTGCGGAGCCAGTCGAGCAGGGCGTGGAGTTCCTCCCGCTCCCGCTCCGGGTCGCCGAACACCCGCATCAGCGCGTCGACGGCGTCGATGGCGATGCAGTTCGCTTTGATGGAGCGGGCGTGGCCGTCCAGGACGGCCAGAAAGCCCTGGATGTCGAAATCTCCCGAAGAGACCGCATGCCGCGGAATGGCGGCATGGACGATTTTGAACCGCCCGGCGGCCTCCAGGTCCCGGGCGTCCATGCCCATGGCCGCGGCATTGGCATAAAGGTCTTCGGCCCGTTCCTCGAAGGAGACGAGCACGCCGGGTTCTCCGGATGCCGCGCACCGGTATAGAAATTCCACGGCCAGGCTGGTCTTGCCCCCGCCGGGTCCGCCGCAAAACAGGCTGATCCGTCCGACGGGAAGCCCGCCGGCGAGGATGTCGTCCAGTCCCCGGATGCGGGTCGGGGTTTTGGGGATCGATGCGCCGGGGGGCGTTGCCGCCGGCGCGTTTGGATCTGTCATATTCTGTTCTTTCTTCCGCTTAGGGTGAGCCGCCGCCGCGGCGGCTTCTCTCTTTTATCTCAAGGTTGTCGTGGCTGGTGTGGATAAAATAGAATTCGCGATGAGGATATGCTTGCCGCATTTTTCGATATTTCTTCATTGCGGAAGCCCCATCCCGACACGTTTCGACAACAGCTAAATTTTCGAATTCTCTTTTATTATCCCTGGTCGTATGGGGCTTGAATCCTTCGACTAACACCCATTGATTGGGATATGTCTTGCGTATATCGACCCAATTCATTGTTATGCTCTTCTTACCTTTTTGTTTGTCTGGTCATACATTAGCGATTCATAGGATTTCGTCATGAACTCCTCCACCCGATGACACGCCACCAAATGCGAATCCCCTTCGGTTCCCGGCGCTGGGGCCGCAGTGGCGGCACTTCCCCGGTGCAGTGATCGATCCAGAAGCATTCTATCACGTGGCGTTAGATGTTGTCGAAGACAACTCTTCGAGAATATCCCGAAACACCGCGTCGAATGCCGCCGATGGCGGCTTGGGCGGATTTTTCGGCATGTGCGCCTCGATCTCCGCGGCGCGTTCTTCCAGATATGCGTCGATCAGATGGGACCGTTCGACGCAAAAGGCTTCCGATCGGTCTTTTTTCAACTCGATGAGGTGAAAGATTTGGCTCTTGACGCGCAGGTCCATGGGGATCGCCGACATCAGATCAGCCATTCGCACCGGCGGCGGGGCGCCGTGCTCGATGATCCATTGGCAGCAGAGAACCGGCCGGAGGGCGTACAGGTAGGTTTTGGCGCGGATCGTTCCCCCGGCTGTCGATTTCGCCATGCTGTTTTTTGCCATCGACAAATAGTGATGACAGCAGGATGCGGGAAGAAACGATTTTTCGGCCAGCGCGGCGATCTCGGCGAAGGCCCCTTCCCGGCACTGGTATCGGATGGGGCTCGACAGCCATTCCAGCAACGGGGCGTTGGAATTTCGCAGCAGCCGCAGTGCCTTGCGCACATCCCACCCGCTGATGTCGAGGACCTTGTCGATGGGGCGTTCGATGACGTCCCGTTTGTCGAAGACCGACAGGTACCAGTCCCGATCGTGGGCGTAAATGAAACGGACATCGTAATCGCTGTCCGCCGACGGAAATCCCCAGGCCCGGCTGCCCGATTCGCAGGCCAGCAGGATCGAGACGCCGTTTTCTTTTTCGATGTGGTCCAGATGGCGCAAGATGGTCGATTTCATTTGCTGTCGCCCTTGGAAAACCGCTCCCGTTCAAGCGTGTCGCAGAGGAATCGGCGCCAGTACGCCCGATCGACGTGGTCCGGCAGGTCGCTCTTGTCGACCAGTTTTTCCACGTCGTCCATCAGGTTGTCGAGGACCGGCGCGACTTCGGTCGTGTAATCGAGCCGGCCTTCCTTCACCTGCCTCAGAAACGGCGCCGCTTTAAGCGGGAAGGTGATGGTGTTTCGCGTCATGATCTCTTCCGTTTGCAGGGCGGCCCGGAGGGCATGGGAGACCGCCTTCCAGTCGATGTTCCGGTTTTCGGCCGCCTGTTTCGCGCGCCGGCCGTAGTCGCTGCGAAATTTTTCCAGAATCGGGACGACATAGCCGACTGCGGCGGATTCCTGGAAAATCTTGCCGCAGACCTGGTACTGCCGCATGCCGTTGGGGTCGATGCCGGCGTCGTGGCAATGGGGGATTCGGGGCAATCGATCCCAGATCGTTCGGAGCCGGGATTCGGGGTCCACCGATTTCAGGACGTCCAGAACTTGCGACGCCGCGTTCAATCGCCCCCCTTTGATGCCGTATTTGCTGGCCTGGCGGCGCGCATAAGTGATGAAAGATTTAAGGCTTCGGGTGTAGAAACGACGGCGTTCGGATACGATGGCCCGCCAGATGGACGAAGTCGCGATGATCATGTCGTCGGGCGCATGGAGCATGTCCATGGCCACGGTCTGGCCGTCGCAGGCGAGTTTGATGAAGTAGTGAAGGGAATAGATCTCCTCGTCCACATCGGCGGCCTCGTTTTTCAGATCGTCGGTTTTCGTACTGAAACTCCGGCATTTGGGCACGGTCCCCAATAAAATCTCTTCTTTCGACGGCAGGAACACGCCCTTGTAGTCGATGTCCGAGTTTTCCGTGGCCGTCCCGTAAAGATGGGCGCCGAATTTTATTTTGACGATGAGGTCCATGGGAGTTTTTCATGATCCATCAGCGGCCGAATTCCGATGGATCGAATCAGGTTCATAAGGACAATCCGTTGTCGCTTTTCATCACTTCCTCCACCCGATGACACGCCACCAAATGCGAATCCCCTTCGGTCCCCGGCGCCGGCGCCAACGGCGGCACTTCCTCGGCGCAATGGTCGATGACGATGGGGCAGCGGGTTCGAAACCGGCATCCGGAGGGGGGGTGAACCGGGGACGGCACGTCGCCGGTGAGGATCCG
>JAABTM010000290.1 GCA_011389855.1 Desulfobacteraceae bacterium | reverse complement strand
CTTCATACCGGAACCCCTCGTGGGAAAAACCCTCTTGGGGAGGCGGCGCGGCCTGCGCAAGTCGGAGGTTGCCGGGGGGATTGCCGCCGCCCTTCAACAGCAGGGGCCAATCGGCGGCCGGGCCGTTCATCAGGCCCAGTTCGTTTAAAAAATGCCGGCGATTGGCCCCGGCGGGCAGAATGTCCAGCAGGAACGCGGGCCACCCCGGCAGACGCCGATATTCGAAATCGACGGGAAAACGGCAGGAGACCGCCTCGATGCCGCCGGCGTTGAGATGCGCCAGGGCGTAATCCAGATCGTATTCGAAAAATCCTTCCCCCTGGATTCCCTTGTCGGCTTCCCCGGACCCGCGTAATTCAAAGGCGGCGGCCGTCCGCCACGCCCCGTTTAGAAAAACCTCGATATCGCATTTCATGCCATGATAATGACAAATTTTTGCCTGCATCGCAAGGAAATTTGCCATTATCATGGCAAATACATCGCCGATGTCCCTTTCATCGGGTTTTCCTCATTCATCCCCAAGGGGTTCGGCCGGTTCGATGATGTGCGCGCCGGCTTCGCCGTTCTTTTTCGATTCGATCAGGCTTCGCCCGCTTCCCGGCTTTCCTCTTGACCGCCGAGTTTCCGGTAGAGGGTCCTTCGGCCGATGCCCAGGATGGCGGCGGCCCGGCGCTTGTTTCCTCCCGATGCCGCCAGCACATGATCAATGTAGCGCCGTTCCATTTCGGCCAGGGTCTGGAGCTTTTCCCCTGGCCTCGTCAGGCCATGGATATCGGTCGTGGACGTCGGCGCCTCCCCCTCGTATTGGCGGATTCTGGCCGGCAGATGTTCCTCGCGGATCCAGCCGCCGGCGGCGAACGTCACGGCCCGCTCCACCGCGTTGCTGAGTTCGCGGACATTGCCTGGAAAGGGGTATTGGACGATCATCTCCAGCGCTTTGCCGGAAAACCCTTTGACGTTTTTGTCGAGCGCCAGGGCGAACTGTTGCAGGAACCGGGCCGCGAGAAACTCGACGTCTTCGCCCCGGTCCCGGAGCGGCGGCGCCCGAAGGGTGAACGTCTCCAGGCGGAAGAACAGGTCTTCCCGGAAATGGTTCCGGCGGATTTCCGCCTCGATATCCCGATGGGTCGCGGCCAGCACCCGCACGTCCACCTCCTGTTCCGTGTTTTCCCCCACCCGCCTGAGTTTTCCATCCTGGAGGATGCGCAGGAGTTTGGCCTGGAGGAAAAGCGGCATTTCCGAAACCTCGTCCAGCAGCAGGGAACCGCCCGCGGCCTCGGCAAACAGCCCCCGGCGGCTCTGGCTGGCGCCGGTGAAGGCCCCTGACGCATGGCCGAAAAATTCGCTTTCCATCAGGTTTTCCGGTATTCCCGCGCAATTGACGGGCAAAAACGGCCCATCGGCCCGGGCGCTTTCCTGGTGGACCGCCCGGGCCACAAGTTCTTTGCCCGTTCCGCTTTCCCCGAGAATCAGAACCGGTCCCTGAGCCCTGGCCACCTGTCGAATCTGATCGAAAAGCAGGCGCATGGACATGCTTTTCCCGAACATGCCGTGGAAACTTTCCGAGGACAGCAGACCCCGCATCCGGTCGACCATCTCCCTGAGCCGCTTGCGTTCCAGGGCGCGCTTTACCGACAGCATGAAATGCTCCAGGTCCAGGGGTTTGGTCAGGAAGTCGTCGGCGCCCGCCTTCAGGGCTTCCACGGCCTTTGGAATGGTTCCGAAGGCCGTGATGATCAGAAACCCCGGAGGAGCGTCGGGAACCTTGTGGAGGACGCTTTTGAGAAAGGTCAGGCCGTCCATCCCCGGCAGCTTCAGATCGCTCACGATCATGTCAGGCCATTTTTGTTCCATGGCCCGGGCCGCTTCCTCGGCCGTTGGGGCCCAGTACGCCTGCAGTCCGGCGTCCCTCACTTCTTCGAGCAACAGGGTTCCGAGGGCTTTGTCGTCTTCGACGATGCAGATCAATCCGTTGTTGAGCTTGTCATTTTCGGCCATGGTTCATCCTTTTATCCAATGAAGGGTCGTCCAATGACGGGTCGTCCACGGTCTGGTGACGGACATGGAGCCGAAAAGAGGCCCCTCCCATATCGCTGTCCCCTACTTCAATCGATCCGCCGTGTTCTTCGGCGACCGCGTGCGCCACCGCCAACCCCAGGCCGGTGCCTTCCCCTACGGATTTGGTGGTGAAAAACGGTTCGATGATTTTCGACCGGATCTCTTCCGGCACGCCGGGGCCGTCGTCGTCCACGCGGAAAACAACCCCCCGCCCGGTGGATTCCCAGGAACAGCGAACGGCGCCGGATGGCCGGCACTGGACAGCGTTTCGCAACAAATTGATCAGGGCCTGCTGGATTCTCAAGGGGTCCAGCGCGATGGGCGGAAGGTTTCCAGGCCCCTCGAGCCGAATGCGGGTTCCCCTCTCCCTGGCGTCCTCTTCAACGGTGGAAATGGCCGATTCCGCCAGAAGGGCCGGGTCGCACAGGGAACAGCGAAGAGAGCCGCTTCGGCTGAAATCGAGAAGTTGCTTGATGATGCGCTCCATCCGGCTCACTTCTTCCCGAATGGCCGCAAGCGCCTGCCGCTGACCCTCCGGAAGGTCTTCCTTGCGCAGCGCGCGCTGGGCCCTGCCGTTGATGACGCTCAACGGCGTGCCCAATTCGTGGGCCGTCCCCGCGGCAAGCCGGCCCAGGGAGGCCAGTTTTTCCGCCTGGCGGAGCGCTTTTTCCAGCTTGTCTTGATTCCTGCGCTGTTCCATCAGGGCCTGTTCTGCCTCTTCAATGCTGTTGAGCATGTGGTTGAAGGTCGCCCCGAGCTGGACGATCTCCCGGGGGCCCCGATGATTGAACCGGTGGCGGCGATCTCCCCGGGCGATGCGTTTCATGCTTGACGTCAGTCGCCCCAGATGCACCCCCAGGGCGCGATGATGGCCGTACAGGACCACCGTGGAAAGAATCATCAGCAGCGCGCCCAGGCTCAAAGCGCCTTTGATCCATACGGCCTGGAGATGTTCGCTGAATTCGCTTTCTTTCCGGGTGAGGTGCAGCAGCCCGTTGATGCGCCCGCCCGTATCCGTGAGGGGCGTAAAATAAGAATAGACCCGCCGGTCCGCGATCCGACCGTATTCCCCCCTGCTTTCGCCGTCCGCGGCCAGCTCGGTCAGCCGGTCCCGTTCCGGTTCCGGGTCGGCCAGGCCCAGGGTGAAGAGTTCCTCTCCGTTTTTGTCATAGACATAGGCGCTGTAAACCCTGCCGATGGTGAAAACGGATTCCAGGGCCTGGCGCATGCTGCCCATCCGGTCCTTTTCAAGGGCGTAGCTCAAGGGAAGCCGCACGGCCCGGGCAAGAAGTTCCAGGTCTTTCTGCATTTGTTTTTCCACCTGTTTTTCGATGGAGCTGAGCGACAGATATCCGAAAATCCCCAGAGCGGTGATCAGGGGCGCCGCCACATAAATGAGCAGGGCCGCCCGAAAACTGACGGAGGCCGGGAACAGGCTGAAGCTTTTCATGATTCCTCCACATGATTCATCCTTATGACACAGACAAATTAGCACATGTGTCGTTTAGACACAATAAGGCTGTCCTTCCAAACCCGACCCCTGAAGCTGCATTATGTTGATATATCAAATTATTTCAGCAATATAAAAATTTATTTTTTCCAAGACGCCTTTTGGCATGGGATATGCTCTAAGTCAGGGCGAGTGTGCGGGTCGCTTGAACGGCAAGGCCCGCGTCTTTAATCTAATTTTTTATTGGAAACAGAAAGGAGAACACGAATGTTCACAAAGCGTCAACTCTTATCCATGGCCGCGGCAATGTCTTTGATTTGTTTTATGGCTTTCCCGGCATTGGGCCAGCAGGATTATCAGCAGGGCGAGATGGGTTCCCAGCCGCAAATAGGCGAGGCGGCCCTGGAAAAAACCGCCGAGGCCTATACGGAGATCATCGCGATCAACGACAATTTCCAGAGTTCCCTGCAACAGACCGAGGATCCCGCCGAAAGGCAGGAAATGCAGGCCGCCGCGAATGAAAAGATGATCCAGGCCATTGAGGAAGCCGGACTCGAAGTTGAAGAGTACAACAGCAACATGCAGGCAATCCGAGCGGACCAGGGAATGGGTGAGAAGTTCATGTCAAAAGTGCAAAGCATGCAGTAGAACCGGCGCATGCACTAGAACAGGAGGTAAAACCTCATGAAACCCTTCATCCGAATGATTTCAGTGTTCGGTCTGGCGGTGCTGCTGGGCCTGGGCGCCGCCGGTTGCGATCTTGGCGGAAACGGCGAGCAGCCGACCATGCCGCCGCCCAAGCCCACCCAGCCGGGGCAGCCGGGACAGCCGGCGACGCCGCCGAATTATCCCCCTCCGGGGGAACCCGGCGGCGACCCCTCGCAACTGCCGATCAACGATATGGATCTGGAAAGGGCCGCGGCGGCTTACGTGGTCATCACCGAGAACGAGCAAAAAGTGCAGGAGTTCATGGAACAGACTGAAGACGATGCCGCAAAGCAGGATCTGCAGGCCGCCGCCAACCAGAGGATGATGGAGGCCATCAGAAACACCGGACTCACTGTCCATATGTACAACAATATAATGCAGCTCGTCCGAACGGACCAAGAGCTGGGTAAGCGCTTTCTGGAAAAAGTTCAAAGATTGGAGTAAAACCAGCGGCGACGCCCCGGACCATCTGGGCGCCGCGACATGGCCGGCCGGGCATATGCGCCCGGCCGGCTTTTTATTGGCGGCAAAACCTACTGTTCATCCCCAAAGGGTTCGGCCAGTTCGACGATGTGCATGCCGGCGCTGCCGAAGAACAGGGGTTTGTCGACGATGTAGTCCAGTTGGGCGTGAACGAGCCCGGCGCCGGGCACGAAGCCCCCGGCGAACCGGGCCGTCACCGTGGCCAGACCGAACGTCCCTTCTTGCTCGACCTGCACCAGCAGGCCGTCGTAATCCCCCGCCGGGGTTTTGAAGGTCGCGCGGGAAACAGGGGGCATTCGGTGGGTCATGAGGGTCTGATAAGACACTTCTCCGGTCCGGGTGTCCGTGACCCGGGTTTCCACCTGCTGGGAGACAACGATGTCCGGGCGCACCACCGCGGAAATCAGCGAAACGGCCGGGTGATACGAAATCCGCATGTGTTCTTTCAGTTTGGTGATTTCCTTCAGCCGCAGGTCGCCGTTGGAATCGCGAAAGAGCACCGCCGCAAACAGGTCGCCGAGCTGCAACCGCCATCGCTTCCCTTCTTTTTTCCGATTCAACCGCAAGGGCATTCGCTCCCCTTCCCGCTTCCCTTCGGTGAACACGAACGGCCGTTGACGGGATTTCAGCGGAAACAATTTCTCGGCGGATGAAGCGTCCCGGGGCTCGCCGGCCGCGTTCGACCAGCAGCCCAGGCAGAACACACACAGAAAAACGATTCCGAAATAAAGGGGTCTTCCCCTCAAAGAGAGCAACGTCCGCCGCATTTCCTTCATCGGGTCCTCGCTCATGGTCGGGTCTTTGCCGCCGTTTCCGGACAGCGGCGTTTCCATTTGGCGGGCGATTTCGTTGGTAAAGGGGGTCTTCTGCATGGCCATTCTCCACTCGGCTGGGCCCTCGCCGATCCGCTCCCGAACCGGCACGCATGCCGCAAGGGCTGTTTGTAATCGTAACCACAGTCTAAACCCTCAAAAAAATCGAAACAATACAGCCTCGACGGTATTTCCGGTTTCCGGAGACCGCAAACGGCGCCGCGGCCCCCGCCCCCAAAGACGCCCCCCCTGGTTCCTCAAGGTTGCACCGGCCGCCCCAGCGCCCCTTCATAAAGTCCGACATACCCTTCGACCACGGTTTCCCAGTTGAATCGGGCCGCGCTTTCTTTCATGACTCGCGCCACCTGCTGGTGTCTGACCTCATCCGGGAGACGAAAAAAGGTCAGGGCGTCCCGGATGGCCTCCCACAGGGCCTCATGGTGGTGTCGGTCGAAAAGGAACCCGTTCCCGGCATGGTTGTCCGGATCCAGTTGGGCCACGGTGTCGCAAAGACCGCCGGTCATATGGGCCACCGGCAGGGCGCCATAGATCGGTCCGATCATCTGGGGCAGGCCGCAGGGTTCGAACCGGGACGGCATCAGGACGAAGTCCGCGGCGCCGTAGGCCAGGCGGGCCAGGTGCTCGTCGAAATCGCAGACCGCCACCCGGTCTTCCAGGCCGTTTTCCCGGACCAAATCCTTGAAATTGGGCTGCTGATCGCCGTCAGCGACGAACAGGACCAGCGGACAGGGATGGATTTTACC
>JAABTM010000289.1 GCA_011389855.1 Desulfobacteraceae bacterium | reverse complement strand
AATCTTTCCGCGTCAAAACAGTTTTCGTTTAATGTTCCCAAAAAAACCAACATCCCATGGCGTTTTCCTGCCAGGCATCGGAAATGTTGATATTAACGGCGGGCTCATAATCATTCCTCCCTTTATTTATCCTTTAATTTCCAAACATCAAGACGACGATTCCCCCCCCAGCAGACGCTCCCCCAACATCACCAAAAGGGCCTTTAACTGATCCGGTTCGTTTTCCCGGATCAACTGATCCATCTGTTTCTTTACGCTGTCGGTCTGGGCCCGGTCGGTCCAGACGATCTCGCTTTCCATGGTCCCGTCCGGCCGGGTCAAGGAAATCAGCCGGGCCTCCTTGTCCTCCTTCCCCTCGGGCAACCGCCGCCGCTCCTCGGCCGCCAGTCGCTCCAGGGCCAGGAAGCGCCGGGCGAGGTCGTGCATGCGGGTGGAAAACCCGTTCAGGTCCGCATCGCGCCAGGCGGCTGCCGGCCGCTGACTGACGATGGTTCCGATGGCCGCCACCCATTCGGCGTCCGTTCCCCGGTTCCGCGAAAGCGCCGACACCAGCGGCTTCAACCGCTTGTCGGAACACCGGTCCATCAGGGGCGCGGCCCGCTCCTTCAGGTCTTCCCGGAACGTCTTGAGACCGGCCCGGCTCCCGAAGGTTTCCTGCAAAACCATCCGGATGCGGTCCACCAGACGCTCAAACGCCTGGGACAGCTCCCCCACCGCGTTGCGGAACCGGGTTTGAAATTCCTTTACCGCGTCCCCGGAAACATCCGGCCCGTCCCCGAAGTCCGACACCCCGACCGCCCTGGGGAGATCCCTGAACAGCAAGTCGATGGGGTCTTTGGAATTCAGCAACGCCTGGAGCAGGTTCCGGGCCTCCCGGCTGATGGAGCGGGTCTCCTTTACATAGACCGGCAGCCGGTCCGCGAACTGAACCAGCGGACCGACGATGGCGACCATGGTGGCGTTGCGCGGTTGGCGATCCTCCCCGACCGGGCTGCTGTTCAACAACTCCTGGTAGACCCGGAAGACCTTCCCCTGGACCCCCAGGGGCGAAAATTTACGGATTCCAAAATATTCCGGCCGCTTGACCATCAATTCCAGATCTTCCGGCGTCAGATACGGGATGAACGCGCCTTCCTGGTACAGGGCCGTGTCGTCGGAGCGGACCAGCAAATACAGGCAGATCAACACCGGAATCGGCCCGTCCTTCATGCCGAAAGGCGGCTTCCGAAGCATGGCGATCAATGCCGGCATGGACAACAGCGCATCCCCGGTCCGGTCCACCGCTTCATCGATGGCCCGCCACGCCGCATAAAAACGGGACCCCGGTTCCGGCGGAAAAAACCGCCATTCCATGGCGCCGTCGTATCGATGCAGGCCCTCGGCCGCCAGCATGGTCCGATAGATGGCCACCTCGGGACCCGTCCCGCTCAGGCCCAGCTTCTCCTGGGTTTCCCCGTTGAGCATGGCCTGGATGAGTTCCCGCTGGGCCCGGGCCGCGGCCGCGGACAACCGCGACCGGTTGATCAATTCGTTCCGGATGACCGGGCAGCCGCGATATGTCTCGTCGCACAGGCGGGAGAGCAGGCCCGACAAGTCCCGCACGGACATCAGGTCATGCCGCCGTTCTCCGCTTTGCCAGACCACGTCGGGATTGCCCGGCGTATACAGATCCGCCAGAAACCGATTCAACTGCGCCTCGGCGGCGCCGGCTCTGAACCGGGCCTCCCGCCGGGCGACCCCGTCCCGCTCCAGTTCCGGCGCGTCGGTCAGGATGGCGGCGGCGGCCGCGGCTTCCAGGGCGCGTTCCCGAAGCCGGTCTTCTTCCCGGGCAAAGGCGACCAGCACGGGGCGGCCGTCGGATGTCCGGTCCGGAAACCCATCCGATGGCGCCTCGTTGCCGAAAACATACAACAGCAGGCCGTCCGCTTCTTCGGCTTCAAAGGCCGTCACGGCTTCCGGAACATCGTCCGCGTGGCGCCACCGCCGTTGAAAATGGCGCAGCGTGCCGGTGCGGTAGGCGTGTCGGGAGGCCGTCAGCGGCAGCATGGGCGCGGCCTTTTCCAGAAGCTCCGCCAGCGGGCGGGCCGCGATGCCCGGTTTGCGCCGGTCGATGGCCGCCGGGATGTCGATGTCCGTCCCCTCCCACAGCCGGAATTCATCGGCGTATTCCCGGTAAATCAGCATCCCCTTTTCCGACAGCGGCGCCAGGGCCGACGCCAGGGCCTCGTCGGCGTCCATTCCGGGCCGCGACACCGCGAACCGCAACAGATCGCGGGATGCCCGAAACCCGGACGGCCCGGAAATCAGGTTCAACAGACCGATGGTTTTGAGCAAATCCCGCTGCGGCCCGGGCAGATTCCGGGCGCCGTCGACCATATCGTGGATTTCCAGCCACCGGCTGGCGCCGGGCCGGTTCAGGGCCATGGAAGGCGTTGCGCCGAGAAAATAATCGTAGAGCCGCTCCGGCCCGAAGGTCGGCGCGCCGTCGCCCGTCCCGTTCAGGTTCCGGGTTTCCAAAAACGCCGGCAGGGCATGGGGTTCGCCGCCGCACAGAAAGGCGAACAACGTCCGGTCGTTCTGGGCGAAACGGGTACACAATTCCGGCAGCAGGGCGGCGGTCAGGGGATGGAGCGGGAAAAACCGGTCCGGCGACGCCGCATCGACCCCGGCGATTTCCGTCACGCCCAGGCGTTGGGATTCCCCGTGGTAATGATCGGCCCAGTCCCGAAAAACGCGGCCCGCATCCCGTGCGCGGTCCGGCCGAACCAATGTTTCGCCGATGAAATGGAGCATCTGAGCGCGCGGCTCCACAAAGGAGATGTCCTCGAACCGACCTTGAACCTTGCCCCACTCCTGGCGCTGGAGCCGGCTGAGACCCGACGCATAGGCTTCGAACGCCTGATGGAGGCAGACCCAGAGGTAAATGTTTTCGGTTTCCGCCAGGGTCTGGAGAATGAACAAATCGCCCCGGCCCGGATGCCGGGCCAGGTATTCGAGGTTCTTGCCGAACTCGTCGATCACCACGACCAGGGGCGACCGGCTGATTTGGCCGGCTTCCTGGAACAGCGCCGCCAGGCGGGCCGCATCGAGGTCGTCGCCGGAAAGGCAATCGGCGAGATCGGCATCCAGTTGGCGGAAGGCTTGATCGGCGGGGTCGGCTTCACAGGCTGTTCGGACGGCCCGGGCCAGGGCCGTCCCCAATGTTCGATTGACCGGCTCGAAAGCGGCGGTGGCGGGCACCCGGAAAAACCCTTTCGACTTGAACCGGAGCTTTTTCATGGCGTCCATCAGTTGGGCCGACAGCGCGCCGTCCTTTTGCGCCAGCATGTTTCGGGCGGACCGGGTTTTGGATTCTTTCATGGGATCGCCGCAAAGGGAGAGCAGGAAATGGACAAAGGCCGATTTCCCCATGCCGTAGGGCCCGGTCAGGGACCATGCGGAAACCTTTTGCCCGTTGAGCCCGGCGGCGAGCCGGTGGATGATCTCCAGCCCCTTTCCGGTGAGGAGATAGCGGTCGAGGGTTTCCGGGTCGGTCAGGTCCCGTTCCAGGTTGACCGAGCGGGCGATCCGAGCGTCGGGGCGGACGATTTGGGAGAGTTTCATCTGATAACGATCAATTTATTCCGGTCGGATACTAATGGCGTCATTGCCGGGGGCCATGTTTGCCCCGCTATGGACTTCTTTTCGGGACGTGATCACATACCCTTGCTTGATGGGCATGTCGAAGATCGATCGATCAGAAATTTCAGCGAATCCATGCTCGACATTCGTGATCTGGTGGATCGTCTGGAGGGCGGCGCTATCCTTGTCAAGGATGACGATGCGAGACAACATCATCAATTCCTGATCGGTCAACTCTTTCCTCATTTCATCAAAAACGGTGTTAATCGCAGCCTTTTTATCGGCGCTTGCCCAATCGGCCGAAATCAACACGTCCCATTTGCCGGGCGAATCTTCTCTCAACAAAAACGCAAATACTTCGAATGGGCCTTTTGTCTTGCTGAGACGCTCTTCCACCTGTTGAAGTTTTTTTGCCTGTATTCTCATAATTGTTTTAATAACTCCTTTGCCGAATCCAGCATTTCTTTGGCGTCCGCCTCTTTTACGCTTCCAATTGGCTTATAGCGGGCTTCCGGGTTCCATTGGGCAGCAATAGACCATTCTGCCATATATTTTAGTTTCACCGTATCTTCCAAACCCGTCAAATGAAGAAGCACATCAAGGTCATGTGTCTTAAATGTGCTGTATTTTCCACTTGTGGGATACTCATCCCATTGAAGGGTTCGACATATTCTGGCTTTCAAACCAAGTTCTACCGCGTATCCGCACAGATAAACAGAACCGTCATAACGAGAGGCTTCCAACAAAACTTCAGCGTCTTGTAGTCTTGCTTGAATAATTTCCTCTATTTCGGTTTTCCGCATCATTGTTTCCAATAGATTGTCAGTTTACATTGCTCGCTTTCACGCGTAATAGCCCGCCAGCACCGCATCTCGCAACTCCATGGGATCGACCTCGAACTGAAGCTGTCGGTTGCCGTAGGATTCGATGAACACCACGCCGTCCATTCCGGATGCGGCCCGCTCCAGCCGGTTGCCGATGTCGGTCTCGGAGAGCTGGAAAACCCGGCCGGGGCTGTTCCACTCATAGGCGATGGCGTTTAACGCCAGGCTTTTGGCGCCCGCGCCGTAGTGATGGGCGAACTCGAAGCAGGCCGCCAGAAAGACCGCGTCGGGCAAATCCGGTTTCTCACCCAGATGGAACCGATAGCAGCCTTTGGTTTCCGCGGGGATCAAAAAGCCCAAATGGGTAAACGGGCATTCGATCTCGTCGGATTTGCCGTCTTTGGGCGGCGCATACATCCGGATAAAGCAGGAGGCGTCTTTTTCAAAGGACGATGCCGACAACCGGCTGAATTCGGGGATGTCTGCCGTGTATTCGCCGAATTTCCGGGACAGGTCTTTCATGGAAAAACCGCCGGAGGCCGATTGGTTGACCGCGATGGACCAGGCCGGCGCCACGATCGGCGGCGCAAACAGGTTCCAGTGGAGCAGCCACAGGCTGGCGGGATCTTCCAGATACGGATCCCACCCATCGTCGGCCAGCAGGGCCTTGCCCAGGGGCGCCGGCGCCATGGGGCCGCTCACTTTGGGGGCGTCGGGATGTTTTTCGGACGCGATGACGTTAAAGGCCAGACACCAGAACCGGATGGACCGGACCATGTTCTTGCCCACGCCCAGGATTTCAATGGCGTCGTCCCGGTCGAAGATGCCGGGATCGCCGTCCCGCAATCCGGACCCGCCGGCATCCGGGAATCCCGCCACCCCGTCATATCCTTTTTTAAGCCATCCATACCGGGGGCGGAAGGTCTCGTGTCGGGCGAAAAAGCCGGTTCGGGTTTTGTGTCGAGGAGCGTTCATCGAAGCCTCCCAAAGGAAAAGTCGAACCGACGCCGAGAACCGAAAATGATAATCTTTTTGACCTGAAATCTGTTCATGTAATCGTCCATTGGGTCTGATACCACCGAAAGGAAAGGATAAATATCATATAACACCGTCCTTTTGCAAACCCTAAAAGCCCATACCCTTCAATGAATGAGATTCAGTCGGTTTTTTACCCGTAAAACAGCCTTCCAGGCTGTTCTACGGAGAATTCGTTCACGGGTGTTGCCCTAAAGGGCGCTCGGGGAAGGCCGACGACTGGCGATATGCTGATTATAACGGATTTTGGGGATGGCCCTGAAAGGGCGTCACATACCAGACTTTTTTTAGTCTTGATGAATTCTCATTCAGGGTGATAAGTTTCGGTTGTAGACGCCAGGGGGCGGAGACAGGGCTCCCGGGGAGCCCGTTCCGGTGGTCATCGCCCAACCGGCGGTAATTTTTTTACCCAAAAGGAGGTCGCCATGAATGAGACGTCGGCAAGAGAGAGTTTCCTGGAAAAAATCGGGTTCGATATTTCCGAAAACGTCCAGAAGTGGATGCCCAATCCCTTTCTGTTCGCGGTCATTCTCACGTTTATCGCCTACCTGATGGGCATTTTTATCGCGGATCAGGGGCCCATCCAGATGATCGACCACTGGTACGACGGGTTCTGGAACCTGCATGTTTTCGCCATGCAGATGGTCTTCATCCTGGTGACCGGATACGTGCTGGCCTACCACCGGCTCACCCAGAAGCTCATCCAGGGGCTGGCCCGGATGCCCAAAACGGGCAAGCAGGCGGTGGTGATGGTGGCCATGGTGGCCATGATCCTTTCCTGGATCAACTGGGGGCTGGG
>JAABTM010000044.1 GCA_011389855.1 Desulfobacteraceae bacterium | reverse complement strand
CCGACGGTTCTCCACGACCAAGTCCCCCCGCCGCCAGACCAGCCCGTCGACGCCGGCGAGGTCTGCATCCCGGCCGAGGGCGTCGGCCAGTTCGCGCACGGTTTCTTCGCATTCTCCCAGGGCAATGCTGTCCACGGCGCCTGCATGGGCCATGATCGCCCCGTGGGCCAATGTGGGGAAGAAGCCGAAGAGGTGGATATGGCCCGGGAAGCCGGCCCCGCGCAGATGGTGAAACCATTCGAACAGCAACGGCGTGTGTTCCCAGAAATAGACCGCGTTGACGCAAAGCAGGTCCGGCCGCCGGTCGAGGATTTCCGAGCGGGTTTGCGGAAAGTCCCACCCTTCCGCCGGGGCGTCCAAATACGCGACGTCATGTCCCGCCGACCGGAGGACCGCCGCGGCGTACCCGCCCATGAGACATGACCAGAGGGGCGTGTTGGCGATGTCGTTGAACCGGGTTTCGGATGGAATTCGGGGGTGTTCGAGAACAAGGATTTTCATGCTTGAGTCTCCTGGATCGGCGGTAAAATGCCCAGATGGGAAAAGACACCCGTCTCCTGGCACGTCGCGTTGAGTTCATGGAGCAGATGGGACGTGGGCAAGGGGTCGTAATAGACCGGCCAGAGCAGATCCACGCCCGGATCGAGTTCGCCGGTCCGCAGCAGCCGTCGGGTCAGGTGGGCGTCGGGATACAGGCGAACGGTGTTGAAGATCACCGCGCCCAGATTGCCCGCCTTCGCGTGGACGGCCAGCAGCCGGTCAAGCGTCTCCCGAGCCTGGGCCTCGTGGCCCGGCAGTTCGCCGGGCAGGTTCATGAGAAAATGGCACATGGTGAGCACGCCGGCTTCGGCCGTGACCCGGCCGGCTTCCAGCAGATCCTCCCGGGTCAATCGTTTGTTGAGCAGCTTCAGGCCGTGGTCGGTGAGGGCGTCGCCGGAGAAATATACCGCCGAGAGACCGGCCCGGAGGGCCAGGTCGCACTGGGACCGGGTCAGCCCGTCCTCCCGGAAAAAACCGGTCCAGGAGACGTCCAGGCGCCGTCGGATCAGCTCCCGGCAAACGGCTTCGAAATGGTCCGCCGGCCGGTTGACCACGCTGTCGGTGAAGTGAAAGGCGGTCACGCCGTGTTCCCTTCGCAGCCATTCCATTTCATCCGCCACCTTCACCGGCGGGCGCAATCGCATCCGCCGTCCGCCCAGGGTCGGATAAAGGCAGTAGGCGCAGTTGAGATCGCATCCCCGTTTGGCCTCGATGCCCATGACGCTCACATACCGGTTGCCCGCCAGATAGTCACGGGGATCGAACAGGGCCGTGTCCGGCGGTTTCAATTCATCGAGATCCAGTTTGGATTCCGGCGGGTTGCTCCGAACCCGGTCTCGTTCCCGGAAGACCAGCCCCGGCGTCGCCGCGGCATCCGGCCCATCGGCCAGCAGGCGGGGGAGGGCGGTCTCCCCTTCGCCGGCCAGCCCCACGTCGATTTCGGGGATCTCGGCCAGGAGCCGCCGGGCGAACAAGGAAAAGGCCGGTCCGCCCGCCAGAATCCGGGCCTCGGGCGTCAGAGTCCGGACCATCCGGGCGGCGGTTTTCAAAGCGGAAAAATAAGAGGTCTGATGGCCCGCCAGGGGGTCGAGATTGCGGAAGGAGAGCATGACCGTGTCCGGCCGGACCTCCAGGAGACGGTCCCGAAGGTCCGTCCAGGGGTCCATGGACAGGTTCAGGTCGAGGGCCCGGACATCGGTGGACGGGGGCAGTTCCCGGGCGAGCCTGGCCAGCCCCAGCGGATAGACCCGTTCCCCGGCGCCCAGGTGGGAGGTGGGGGTTTGCACCAATAAAAGTCGCATAAGGGTTACTCCATGAGCAGCAGGCCGAAATATTTCACATAGCCGTCCCGCGACCCCACGGGTCGGAGGTTGAACCCCGCCCGTCGGACGGTGGTGTAAACGTCGATGCCGCAGGCTTCCATGGACGGCCGCGCCTGTTTCGGATGGCGGCATTCTGCACCCACCGGACAAACCCGGCAAACGGGACAGGGACCGGCGCCGAAGACCAGGGCCTTGTGAAAACCGGCCAGGAATGCCTCCCGTTCCAGGTCGATGAGCCGGTTGTGAAAGGATTTCCCCGGCGGGCTTCCCCGGACGATCATCGCCCGGGAATAGCAGGCGAGCAGATCCCGCAGGGTCTCCGGCGCCATGGCGTGGGGCGGGCACTGGAGACTTTTGCCGTATCCGTCGCACCCGAACCGGCATTTCATCCGAACCCAGGGAGCCAGTTCGATCCGGCCCGGCGGGATAAACGCCGCGTCGTCGAAGCCCAGTTTCAGGGCGCGATGGGGCCAGTCGTTGGGATCACTGGGATCACTGGGATCATGGGTATCATAGCCCCACGCCGCCCAGGCGCCGGGTTTGCCGGCCAGAATCACCGATGTGTCCGTGGACAGATCCCGTGTAATCGCGTCGGGCAGGCCGGCCCCGGCCAGCCAGCCGCGCACGGTGTCGGCGGCGTGGCATTGGCCGTCGTAGGTGTTGAGCATCATGTTGAGATCGTAGAGCGGACCCTTGTGGGGGGATCGGCCCCGGCGGTCCGGAAAATAGTCGTGGATGAGGATCAGCCCGTCGTCTTTCAATACATCCGCGGCTGACGCCAGAAGCGACTCGGCGGTTTCCGGCCCGTAGGCGTGGAGGAAATTGCTCATGAGGATCAGGCCGAACCGCTCCGGCGGGAACGGATGGCGCCGGAAATCCCCGGCCGCCGGTAGAATTCGTTCCCAGCCGGCGGGCGTCGGGTAGACCCGCCGGGCGGCTTCGAGCACTTCGGGCAGGTCGAACAAGACTACCCGGCAATCTTCCCGATCCCTCGCCAGCCGGCGTCCCAAAGCACCCGCCCCGCCGCCCGCGTCCAGCACCGGGCCGCTCCATCCCTCGATTCCCAGCAGGTCGGCGATCTCGTCGGTCTTTCGGACCATCAGGCGATCCATGGCCCGGACGTAAGCAAAGGTTCGTTCGGCGTAGTCATCGGCCGGGGAAATCGTCGGGGACGCAGCGCGATCCTCGCGGCTGACCCGCTGGGTCAGCGCGTCCCACCGGGGCTTCATGTAGCGGCGGTAGAGGAGGAAATCCCCCAGGTAGTCGGGGCTTCCGGGGATCAGGAAAGATCGCGCCGTCCGGCTGTTGCACCACTGTTGGTCGGTTTCTTCGCCGATGTCGTGAACCAGCTCAAGGCGGACCAGCGCTCCCATGAGTCGGTTCAGGGCGCCGGGGCGGCACCCGGCGGCGACCGCCAGGCTGTCGATTCGGTCGTGGCCGTTTTCGATTCGGTCGAAAATTTCGAGGTCGATGGCCGTGAACAACACCTCTGAGTGCCAGTAGGCCGTGGCCAGGTCCTCCAGGTGCTGAAAATCAGCGTGGGCCGGGTCTGCGTTCTGAAAGTCCATTCGGTCGGTTTCCGTCATCTGGTTGACGCCATAAAAAAATCCCCAAACCGATACAAAATCGATTTGGGGATTTGCCGTCTCCTCCAAAGCAGTCAAGCGCCGACCGGCAGGTCTTCTGACTCGTGGATCGTTCTACACTCCGCGCCTTCCCGAACCGCTTCGTAAAAATGCTCGCGGTTCAGTGGCCCTTGCGGAGGTCGTCCCCACTCACAGCGGCGGGTCCGCGTCGGATTTTCACCGACTTCCCTCTTTTCGCCCCAGCTTGGGGCGACCGGTGCGCTTCAATTTTTCAAAAACGGCTTACCACGAGAGATGAGCGGAGGTCAAGAGCGGGATGAAATTTTGCGAAAACCCGGCAGGTTCAATCTGGGGATTTCACGAGGATCATCTGCAAATCACAAACATTGGTATTGGTCGGCCCGGTCTTGAGCAGCCCCCCGATCCTTTCAAAAAAAGAATAGGCGTCGTTGTTGTTTAAAAACGCTTCCGGATTCAGGCTGCTCCGTTCGGCCTCGACCAGCAGATCACGGTCGGCGAAGGCCCCGGCCGCGTCGGTGGGGCCGTCGTTGCCGTCGGTGGCGGCGGAGAGGAAGTGGACGCCGTCGAAAGCGTCGGGGCGGCGGGCCATTTCCACCAGGAAGGCCAGGGCCATCTCCTGATTCCGGCCGCCCTTGCCGTCGCCCCGGATCGTTACGGTGGGCTCGCCGCCGGAGAGGATGCAGGCGGGCGCTTTTGCGAGCAGGCTGTGTTGGGCCGAGTCCAGGGCGATGGCGGAGAGAAAGCGGGCGACGTTTCGGGCCTCGCCGGTGATCCGGGAGGTGAGTTTGACCGGTGGGTACCCCATCCGGCTGGCTTCTTCCGCGGCGGCGTTCAGGGCGCCGCGGTTCGTGCCGATGAGCAGGTTGGTCGCCAGGGCTTCGGCCGGGTCGCCGGGTTTGAGGGTTTCAGGCAGTTTTCCGGCGTTTCCCAGTTCCAATGCGCGAACGACGGCTTCGGGAATCTTGCCGGCGATCCTGTATTTTTCGAGGATGGACAGCGCGTCGCCATAGGTGGTGAGGTCCGGGGCGGTGATTCCCGATGCGATGCTGGACAGGTCGTCGCCCACGACATCGGAGAGGATGAAGTTGAGGCTCCGGGCCGGGGCCAGGTGGGACAGCAGCCGTCCGCCTTTGACGCCGGACAGGTGCTTGCGGATGCAGTTGATCTCTTCGATAGCCGCGCCGCAGGCCAGCAGGGCATGGGTGGTTTGCCGTTTGTCTTCCAGGGTGAGCCGGACGGGGTTGCCGTCGGCTGTCCCCTCCAGTGGCAGGGGCAGCAGGGCCGATCCGCCTCCGGAGACAAGGCCGATGACCAGGGTCGTTTCATCGGCGTCGTCCGCCAGTTCGATGATGCGCCGCGCCCCGGCGACGCCGTTGGCGTCGGGTACCGGGTGGTCGGATTCCAGGGTTTCGATAATGCCGAGGGGGACGGTATGGCCGTATTTGACCACGATCACGCCCCGGTCGATGCGGTCCCCCAGGATCTCCTCCACGGCCCGGGCCATGGGGGCCGAGGCCTTGCCGGCGCCGATGACGACGATCCGGCGAAAATCGGACAGGTAGATACCGGCGCCGCCGTTTTCCAGATCCACCGACAACCGGTCCCCCGAAAGCGTCGCCCGGTCCCGGATCATCCGGTAGGGATCGACCCGGGCGAGGCCCGCTTTGAAGATCCGGATCAGATGATCTCTGGCGACAGCGTTTTTCATGGCGTTACTTGATCAACCGCCGGCGCATGGAGATCAGCCCCAGCAGGGTAAAAACCACCGAGAAGACGGCCAGGTAGACGAGGCTCGCCAGTACGCCGGTCTCATGCACGCCGATGCACAGCATCCGGGCCAGCTCCACGATGTGATGAAGGGGAAAGGCCACAGCCAGGGGTTGGGCCCACTCCGGGAGGTTGGTGATGGGGAAAAACGTCCCGGAAAAGAGGAACATGGGGGTGATGAAGAGGAACATGGGCAGGTTGAACAGGTCGATGGTGGGGACGATGCCCGTAAAGACCATGCCCACGCCCGCGAAAGCCAGTCCGCCCAGGAAAGCGGCGGGGATCATCAAAAGGCCCATGGGAAAGGCGACGTAACCGAAGGCGCCCAGTACCGCCAGCATGATGGCCGCGGCGGCCGCGGCCTTGGTGGCGGCCCAGACGATCTCGGCCAGGATGATCTCCTCCAGCGACAGGGGCGTGGCCATCATGCCGTCGAAGGTCCGCTGGTAACACGACGCTCTTCCGATCTGCCAGGATGATCTCCTCCAGCGACAGCGGCGTGGCCAGCATGCCGTCGAATGTCCGCTGGTAATACATCCGGACGAACGAGGTGTAAGTGGTCTCGAAAAAGGCGTTGTGCATCACGGCCACGGCGATCAGGGCCGGGGCGATGAACCGCACGTAGGAGAGCGTTTCGCCCCCGTACCGGACCTCGCCGATCATCACCCCCAGTCCCATGCCGAAGGCCAGGATGTAGAGGACCGGCTCGATGAGCGGGGTCAAAAAGCTGACCTTCCAGATCTTGCCGTAGGTGATGAGGTTGCGTCGCCACACTTTCAGAAATCGCCACGAAATGGCGTCGAGTCGGATCATTCTCTCAGTTCCCTTCCCGTCATCCGGAGAAACACGTCCTCCAGGGTGGAGTTGCGGTAGGTGCATTTATCGACGCAAAACCGGTCGATGATGGTGTTGTTGAGATCGGAGGCGTCCTTTGGGGTGTAAAGGATGAGCCGATCCCCCAAATCGTCGTATTGGATGCTGTTTTCCTGGACGAAATCGATGACCTTGTCCTCGTGCCCGGAGATCTCGATGACATTGCCGCCGGTGTGCTCGTCGATGAGAGCCTGGGGGCTGCCCTCCACCAGGATCTTGCCGTGATCGACGATCACCAGCCGGTCGCAGAGGTTCTGGGCCTCCTCCATGTAGTGGGTGGTCATGACCACCGTGAGCCCCTTGCCCTTGAGGGCGTCGAGCCGGTCCCACATCTGGTAGCGGGACTGGGGGTCGAGCCCGGTGGTGGGTTCGTCCAGAATCAGGAGATCGGGCCGGTTGATCAGCGACCGGGCCAGGGTGAGCCGCCGGGCCATGCCGCCGGACAGCTCCGCCACCTTGTTTTCGCCGCGGTGGGAGAGAGCGAAAAATTCAAGGAGTTCGCCGGAGCGCTGCAGGGCTGTCTCTTTGGGGATGTTGAAATAAGAAGCGAAGATGGCCAGGTTCTGGGAGACGGTCAGGTCCGGGTCGAGGCTGTTTTCCTGCTGGCAGACGCCGATCCGGGATTTGATCTCCCGCCACTCCTTTCCGATGTCGAGCCCGAACACCTCCAGGGTCCCGTCCGTGGGGGGCGAAAACCCGTAGAGCATCCGGATGGTGGTGGTCTTGCCGGCGCCGTTGGGGCCCAGCAGGCCGAAGAATTCGCCTTTTTCGACGGAAAAGGAGATGCCGTCCACGGCGGTGATGTCTTTGAATTTCTTGGTGAGGTCTTTGACGTTGATGATGGGGTCCACGCGAATCCCTTCTCTGAGCGGTTATGGCGTCCGTTTTGCGGCTGTTGAAACCGATTATAGTACGGGGAGGGGCCGGTGGCAACCGCTATGACTATTTTGGGAACATTTTCAGCGGGATTGGAAAGTTCTCGGGGGGGATCGAGGGGATTTATGGGGCTTGAGGGCATTCATCCCGACTGTCGCGACGCTTGGTTTTGGGGTGCGTTGGTGATTCTATCGCCCTTTCTACATGCGCTTGGCAAGTATGGGATGTGGATGTCGGCCGAGCGTCCTCCTGGTCAATTTTAAAGAATGCCGCCGTATTTTGCAATTGCTTTGCATAACCGTTGAACTCCTCCGCCATGCCGGCGATCTCTTCCGAAGCGCTTGCGTTTTGCTGCACCATTTGATCCAACTGCATCAGCGCCTGGTTGATCTGGTCCGCGCCGCTGTTCTGCTCGTTGCTGGCGGCGCTGATCTCCTGAACCAGTTCCGCGGTTTTGCGGATATCCGGAATGATCCCGCCTATCATCTCCCCCGCCTTTTCCGCGACGCCGACGCTGCTCGAAGATAGACTGGCGATTTCAGCCGCCGATTCCTGGCTGTGCTCGGCAAGCTTGCGCACCTCGCTGGCCACCACAGCGAAACCTTTGCCGTGTTCTCCGGCCCGGGCCGCCTCGATGGCCGCGTTGAGCGCAAGGAGGTTGGTATTACGGGCGATCTCGTCGATAATTTTGATCTTGTCGGCGATCACCCGCATGGCTTCCACGGTCTGGGCGACTGCTTTGCCGCCTTCCTCGGCGTTTTGAGCCGCTTGCAGCGAGATGCGATCCGTCTGCATCGCGTTGTCCGCGTTCTGACGGATATTGGCCCCCATCTCCTCCATGGATGAGCTGACCTCCTCGGCGGATGCGGCCTGTTCCGCGGCGCCTTGGGCAAGCTGCTGGGCGGTGCCGCTCATTTCACCGCTGATGGAAGCGATGTGGTCGGAAGCCGTTCTGACATCCGCGATAACGCTTCGCAGTTTTTCGCTCATCCGTTGCACATCGGCGATCAAACCTGATTTTCGCTCTTCCAGGGATATTTCATTCAGCGTTAGATCGCCGTTTGCTATCTGATTGGCGATGCTTGCGGCATCGGACGGCTCGCCGCCCAGTTGCTTCAATATCAACCGAATGTTCCAGAGAAACGCGCCAAAGAGAATGCCGATGATGACCTGGAATACAAAAGAGGTCGTCAGCCAGAACGAAGCGAGATGTTTAGATTTTTTCACCTCATTTTGGGTTCTGAGATCAATGGCTTCGAAAAACCGATCCACCGGGGTCATGATCTTGACGACTTCTCCATGATAGCGGTCGTCAAATACAATTCTCAACGCGAATTCTCGCGGTGTTTCCCCTGGGTCGGGCTTACGGGGTCCTTCCACCACCCGGCCTTTTTCGATGGTTTTCATGGCCTGTTCCTCTGTGGCGATCAAGGCGTTGGAATTGTTCGAAGCGTCTTGCAGAAGCGCTAATTCCTTCTTTGTAAACCCCAGTTCCTTCATGATATCCGTCTGCTTCTTGACCCGCCCTCTGTGCAGATCTTTGCTGACGTAATCGGGCCGGGAAATCTCGCCGGCCCTCCAGTTGACGATATCCCAGTAAGCGGCCCGGTATTTTTCTTTCCCTGTCGCGACATAGGTCCTGCAGAGTCGGGTCAAATCCATGGAGGTCTGACGGAATTCGTCGGCGATAAGATAAGACATGTATCGTGTTGTGTGAGTTTCATTACCGGCGTCATTCGCATCCCTGGAGATCAACTGAGAAACGACCGATCCCGAAATAACGAAAATGGCGGCGATAATCAGACAGATCATTTTTTTCTTGACGGTCATCTGTTTACCTCCTGGAAAAATTTTAGGGAGACGCGGGCATGCACGTGGCGCCGGACAATCCGGCCCGGCGGCGCCATGAAATGATCGTCGAGATGGGTATCTGAAACAGGGTCGAACGTAGGGGCGAAAAATCTTTCGCCCCTACAGGCGGATCGGGATTACAACAGCTTTTCCGCGTCCTCCCGCTGGGGGACGTATTTGTTCTCGTATTCCTGCCAGAATTGCCTGTCCTCCTCTTTCCAGCCAGGCCCGAATTTCCGGTCGAAAAAGGGGCGGAGCTTCGCGAACCAGCCGCCGTGGCGGGTTTTGCCGGCCCGGGCGTTTTGGAGCAGGTCGGCGACATGCTCGGCGATGTCGGCGATCTTGTCCTTGGGGATGTAGGCGCTGGCGCCGGACTGGATCGATTTTTTCAGGTTGTCCGGGCTCAGGGCGTGGGCCGTGAGCATGAGGGCGGGGATCCCTTTGTCGGTGCACAGATCCAGCAGGTCGTATCCCCGGACGCCCATGATGTCCAGAATCGCCGCGTCATAGGCGGTCTTGTCCAGGAATTTTTTGGCGGTGTCGTGATCGGGCGCGCTGTCGATGATGCACATGTCGAGCATCTCTTCCAGGGTTTCCAGGATATCGGGCTCGTCATCGACGATCAGCAGGTGTTTGCCCCTCAGATAGTCCTCGGCGTTCTCCATGTTTTGCCTCCGGGTTAACGTTCAATACAAGTCACACAATAAACTGAATGCGATTCATGGTCAATAAGAATTTTAAGGTCAAATGCCGGGATCGGCGATCCGCGGGGCCGACGGGAAGAGGACGGAAAAGGTGGTTTCGCCGGACTCCCGGCAGTCCGACGCTTCTCCGCAATTGACGCAGTCCGTGACGCAGCCGGGGCAGACGTCGCCCTCGTCGGGGAGATGCCGGCACCGGGTGGAGGTCATGTCGATCTCGAACCCGTACCGGGCCGAAAACATTTTCATCCGCAGCAGGTCGGCCCCCTTGCCGCCGGCGTTGAAGTCGTAGGGACGCTTTGTGGAATAGGCCCCGGTCTCCTGGGTGACGTAGAACCCGTCGAAGATTCGCTTCCGGGCTTCAGGATCGATGCCGACCCCGTAGTCGTGGACCGTAAACCGGACGCCGTCTCCCGCTTTCTCCACGATCACCTCGATCCGGCCGCCGTCCGGGGTGTTCTCCACGGCGTTTTTGACCAGGCCGTCGATGACCTTCATCAGGGGCTCCGAGGCCATGTTGATGGGCGGCGCGGGTTCGAGGCGGCGGACGATCTCCAGGTTCCGGTGGGCGAAATGGGGCTGGATCCTGTCGAGGCGCCGCTCGACAAACAGGTGGAGCTGGATGCGGCGGGAGGGGAGCTGGTTGGGGCGGAACCGGGCGGAGATCTTCCGCCGGATCTCCCGGGCCAGATCCTCGTCCCCCTTTTCCTCGGCCACCATCCCCTCCACCTGATCCAGGAAGTGCTCGTAGATCCGGAACAGGTAGGCCGGCGGGTTGTCCCCCCGGGCCTGGACGATGTCGTCCACCTCGTCGGCGATCTCGCTCAGCCGGTCGAGGTTGCGACGGGCCCGGTCCATGGTGGATCGCCACTTCTCGTCGGGGATCGACTTGAGCCGGTTGGTCAGGATGTTGAGGCTGCCGGACATCACGGAGATGGGCGTCTTCAGTTCGTGGGAGAGGTGGTTGATCATCCGGTTTTTGGCCGCGTTGACGGATTTCAGTTCCCGGTAGGCGGTTTTGATCTCTTCGGAAAACCGGGCGTTTTCCACCGTGAGGGCCACGGTGCCGCCGATCAGGTTGAGCAGTTCCAGGTCCCGGGGGTCGAATTCGCCCTCCTTTTTATTGAGGGCCGCCAGCACGCCGATGATCCGCTCGTTGGATCGAAGGGGGACCTCCATCATGTTCCGGGTTTCGTAGCCGATGAGCTTGTCCCGCTCGGAGTAGTCGTCGGGCATCTCGGCGCCGTCCTGGATCACCACCGGCTCGCCGGTGCGGATCACCTCGCCGGCGAAGATCTGATCGAGCCCGAAGCGGATCCCCTTGACCCGTTGTTCGGTGGCCGGGCTGTCGTAGGCGGCGCCGGGGATGAACAGTTCGTTGTTCTCCTCGTCCAGCAGCACCACCGCCGCTCCCTCGGTGCCAAGGAGCCGTTTGATCTCTGAGGAGATGTAGTCCAGCAGATCCGGCAGGTCGGGATAGGCGGGCAGGGAGATGGAGATCCGGAGCATGGCCGCGTTGTTGCGGGCGATCCGTTTCTCCTCGGTGATGTCCCGGTGGATGAGGAGGATGCCCGCTTCCTCGTTTTTTGTCTCCGGGTAGACCGCGGCCCGGAGGACCATGTCCAGGAGCCGGCCGTCCCTGGTGAGCCGCTGGGTTTCGTACCGGATCAGGAGCCGGTTCTCGATGAGGGCGTCGATCCGCTTCCGGGTTTCCTCCTCCAGGCCGGCGGGGATGTAGGGGATGCGCCGGTCCTGGAGTTCCTCCAGGGTCCAGCCGAAAACCTCGGTAAAGGAGGGGTTGAGGTAGGCGACCCGGCCCGCCAGGGTGAAGACCACCACCGGATAGGGGGCGAAGTCGATGAACCGCTTGTATCGCTCCCCCGACTCCCGGATGGCCGCCTCGGCCCATTTTCGACGGGTGATGTCCTGGAGGGTTTCGATGGCGCCCTCGACCCGGCCGTCGCCGCCCTTCAGGGGCGCCGCGGTGAAGAAGAGCCATTTGCCGTCCTCGCCCAGATGGGGGAAAAAGCCTTCGGCTTCATAGGCGCCCTCGATGACCGCGGATTTCCGGAACCGGTCGCCGTAGTAGCGGGAGAGGGTCGCCGTGCCGACGCCGTCCACCAGCAGGTCGGCCATGACCGGCCGTTCATGCTTGTAGAATGCCTTCCACTGTTTCCGGGCGCCGATCATTTTCTCTGACGAAAGCCCCGTGAGGTTCTCCACGGCCCGGTTCCAGTGGGTGATGCGGTGGTCTTTGTCGATGACGAAGGTGGGGATGGAGCTGCCCTGGATGATTTGGAACAGCCGGTCGTCCCATTCCCTGGGGGCGGTTGCGGCGGACTGAAGCTGTCGGTTCTCCGCTTCCAGACGCGCCAGTCGTCTTTCCAGTTCCGCGTAGGTCGGTTTCTGACTCATCGGATTAGATTTACATGAAAGTCGGCCGGTTTGTCAATTTGGAGTTTGGCGAAATTATCCTGTGGGAAAGGTGAAACGGCCCGGCCAAAAAATATTTGACATATACCGGACAAAACTATAATATTTCGCATTTTATAGTTGATCGAGGGCTCGATCTGGCGGAACCGTACGTTGTCTCCGAAAACCGACCGAGCGCTCGGTTGGAACACATGAAAGCCCGAGACGAAAAGCCGAGATAGAAGCCCGAGATAAAAACCCGAGATAAAAACCCGAGATAAAAAAAGGAGCCGCGATGTCCCAGCAGCACAATATGCCCGATTACGACCAAACCTATAAAGAATTCGAATGGGAAGTGCCCGAATACTTCAACTTCGCCGGCGACGTCATCGACAAATGGGCGGAAGATCCGGACAAGCTCGCCATGTGGTGGGTGGACGACGACGGCAACGAGGTCAAAAAGACCTTTGCCGACATCAGCCGGGCCTCCAAACAGTTCGCCAACGTGCTCAAGGATCAGGGCGTCGGCCAGGGCGACGTGGTCATGGTCATCCTGCCCCGGAACTACGAATGGTGGGAGGTCTTCACCGCATGCATCCGCATGGGCGCCCTCCTGGCGCCGGGGACCACCCAGTTGACGTCCAAAGACCTGGATTACCGGGCCAACACGGCCAAGGCGGCCTGCATCGTCACCAACGAGGAGATCGCCGCCAAGTTCGACGAGGTGGAAGACCAGTGCCCCACGGTCAAGGCCAGGGTCATCGTGGGCGGCCGGCGGGAGGGCTGGACCTGCTATACCGAGGCCGTGGAAAATGCCTCCGACGCTTTCGAAACCGCCAGGACCAAGAGCGACGACAACTGCCTGGTTTACTTCACCTCCGGCACCGTGGGGATGCCCAAGATGGCGCTGCACACCCATGCCTCTTATCCCATCGGCCATCAGGTCACGGGCAAGTTCTGGCTCGACCTCAAGCCCGACGATCTCCACTGGAACATCTCCGACACCGGTTGGGCCAAGGCGGCCTGGTCCAGTTATTTCGGCCCGTGGAACCAGGGCGCGGCCCAGTTCATCCACCACACCAACCGGTTCGATCCCAAAAAGACCCTGGATCTCCTTTCCCATTACCCCGTGACCGTCATGTGCGGCGCCCCCACCATCTACCGGATGCTGGTGCTCCAGGACCTGACCGGCTACAAGTTTCCCAGCCTCCGCCACTGCGTCGGCGCCGGCGAGCCCCTCAACCCGGAGATCATCGAAGTGTGGAAAAAGACCACCGACTGCACCATCCGGGACGGCTACGGCCAGACCGAGACCGTGCTGCTGTGCGGCGTCTTCCCCTGCATCGAGCCGCGGTTCGGCTCCATGGGCAAGCCCTCGCCCGGTTTCGACCTCGATGTGGTGGACGAAGACGGCAACGTCCTGCCCCCCAACAGCGAGGGCGACATCGCCGTGCGGGTCAAGCCGAACCGCCCGGTGGGGTTGTTCAAGGAATACTGGAAAGAGCCGGAGCGGACCGCCTCGGTCTACCGGGGCGACTGGTACCTTACCGGCGACCGGGCCTATGTGGACAAGGACGGCTATTTCTGGTTCGTGGGCCGGGCCGACGACGTGATCCTCACCTCCGGCTACCGGATCGGTCCCTTCGAGGTGGAAAGCGCCCTCATCGAGCACCCGGCCGTGGCCGAATCCGCCGTGGTCTCCAGCCCCGACGAGACCCGGGGCGAGGTGGTCAAGGCCTACGTCATCGTATCGCCGGGCTACACCCCTTCCGACGACCTGGCCAAGGAACTCCAGGACCACGTCAAGAAGGTGACCGCGCCTTACAAGTACCCCCGGAAAATCGAATTCGTCGAAGCGCTGCCCAAGACCATCAGCGGCAAGATCCGGCGGGTGGAGCTGCGGAGCAAGGAATGGGAGAAATAGGAACGGCGCCCGGGAAAAGGGAGCGCCTGTAAGAACAGGATGAAATCGCGCGGGGCCGCCAAGGCCCCGCGCGTTTTTGCCCGCGCCTTTTTAATCGAGGTATCACATCAGGCCGACGCCAGCCAACTCAGCGTGTTCCGGGCGTCCTCGGCGCCGGGATTCGGGGAGAGCCGAAGCGTCACGCCCAGACCTTCGCTGGCTTCGTGAAACGCCGATTCGTCCAGCGAGCTGACCACGGCGGTGTTGAGAAAGGCGTCCACGGCCATCAGCCGCTTTACCCATTCCAAGCCGGGAACGCCGCCGATGCACTCATCGACGACCACGAGATCGGGCCGCTGAACAGCGGCCATCTCCATCCCTGCTTCCGGGCTATCAGCCCACATACATTCCGTTTGCCCCTCGTCCTGAAGGGCCTTCGCAAAGTCGGTGAAACGCGGCGGCGTCTCCGTCATCATAAGAACTCGCCACATGGTCTTTCCTTTTGCATAAGCGTTTGCAGCAACCGACGACGTTGGATGCCGCTATCCCTGTTGTATCCCGCCGCCGCCGCAGGTATGTTCCTGCCGGAATTCCGGCAGGCTGCCCTGGAGGAAGCCTTCCACCGCCGCGCCCACCGAGGGGGCGTCGCCGCCGAAATAGACCTTGATGCCCACCTGGTTGAAGCCCATGAGGGGGCGCAGACCCATGCCGCCGGCGATCAGGGCGTTGGCGCCCTTGCCGGCCAGATACTGCACCGGGGCCATGCATCCGCCCTGCTGATGGGGGACGTTGGGCACGACATCTACCTGGGTCGTCTCGCCGTTTTCCACGGTAATGAGGGTGTAGAGGTCGCAATGGCCGAAATGGGCGCCCAGGGGCGCTTCCATTCCGCCGGGGTTGGTCGAGGGGATGGCGATAATGGTTTTCATTGTGTGTATTCCTTTCTTTGGTTGAGGGACAGAGGGACAGAGGGACAGAGGGACAGAGGGACAGAGGGACAGAGGGACAGAGGGACAGAGGGACAGAGGGACAGAGGTTTTGTTGACCTCTGGGCCGGTTCCCCGGTTGTTTGGTCTCGATCATCGTTGCGGCCAATAAGTGCCGCGGAGCGGCAACGGCATAAAGCCTGGGGTTTCAACCCCAGGGAGGGAGCGACCTCTGGGCCGGTTCCCCGGTTGTTTGGTCTCGATCATCGTTGCGGCCAATAAGTGCCGCGGAGCGGCAACGGCATAAAGCCTGGGGTTTCAACCCCAGGGAGGGAGCGACCAGTATATGCGCCCTGAAGGGGCGCTGTTAGGTCAATGGCCGAAACCATGATCAAGGTCGATTGTTTTATGTTGATCGGCGACTCAGGCGGCTTCGCTCATTTGGGCCCAGGAGATGATCCGTCGCCAGAGGGTTCGGACCTGCTCGCCGATGCCGGCGTCGGTGTATTCCGTGACCGTTTGCCGCCGGACCATGGCTTCGACCATTTTTGAGTCGTAGTCGATCCGGCCCAGTTGATGAAGTCCGCGGGATTCGCAAAACCGGTCGATGGCAGCGACCTCGTCCGGGTTGAGATCCTGTTTGTTGATGATCACGCCGGCCGGGACCTTGAAATGGTCGCACAGCTCCACGATCCGTTCCAGGTCGTGCCGGCCCGATGGGGTCGGTTCCGTGACGATGACCGTCAGATCGATGCCCGAGAGCGAACTGATCACGGGGCACCCGATGCCGGGAGGGCCGTCGGAAAGGACGAGGGACCGGTTTTCTTCCTTGATCATGGCGCCGGCCTTCTGGCGGAGCAGGTTCACCAGCCGCCCGGAATTCTCCTCCCCCGGCAGCAACTGGGCATGGACCAAAGGGCCGAAACGGGTATCAGGGCCGAAACGGGTATCGGACAGATGCCGGTGACCGCACATCCGGTCCGGAAAATCGATGGCCTCCGCCGGACACTGGACCACGCACAACTTGCACCCCTCGCACCGAAGCGGATCGATCCAGTACCCCGAAAGCTCGGACTCTCCGGAACCCGCCCCCTTTGTCCCTTTGTGCCTCTGTCCCTTTGTCCCTCCTTTTAAAACCGCATCAAAGCGACACACTTCGGCGCAAAGACCACAGTCCTCGCACTTGCCGGGATCGATGACGGCCTCGTGGCCGGAAACGAATTCTTCGGTGACCCGCCGGGATGGCTCCAGCAGCAGGTGGAGGTCCGGGGCATCCACATCCAGGTCGCAGATGACGGGCCGGTCGCCGGCCTCGAAAGCGAGGTGCGCGAAGGCCGCCGTCAGAGTGGTCTTCCCGGTGCCCCCTTTTCCACTGATAATGAGGATTTCAGGCATGGGAAATCTCCTCTCGGGCGACGTCAGCGACCGCCAGTTTTTTGATGTTTTCGGCCAGATCGGTGAAAACCTCCTTGAAATAGTCCGAGGTTTCGGAGATGATCCGACCTTGTGAATAGGCCTCGGCGATGGCGCGGTCGTAGGGGATCTCCGCCAGGATGGGCAGGCCGGCCTCCCGGCACTGGGCGTAGATCGCATCTTCCCCCAGTCCGGCGCGGTTGATCACTACGCCCATGGGTTTGCCGATGTTCCTGAACGCCTCGTGGGCCAGGGCCAGGTCGTAACACCCGAAGGGGGTGGGTTCGGTGACCAGGACGATGACGTCGGCGTCCATTACGGCGTTGACCGCCGGGCAGCTAACGCCGGGCGGCGCATCGATTAAGGCGTCGGCCCCGGTTTCGGCCAGCCGCTCCCTGAGCCGGGCCTTGACCTGCCGCATCAGCGGCGGGCTCATGGCCTCGCCGACCCGGAGCCGGCCCATGAGAAATTCGGTCTCGTCGGCCCGGCCCCACAGGATGTCGCCCAGGGTGCGCCGGTCGTAGGAGATGACGTTTTCCGGGCAGACGGCCATGCAGGCGCCGCACCCATGGCACATCTCCGGGAAGGTGAGAATCACCTCGCCCAAAACGCTGATGGCCTTGAACTGGCAGATGTCGGCGCAGGCCCGGCAATAGGTGCAGCCGGTCTCGTCCACTTTGGGGACGTCCATGTAAGCCGGTTCCTGGCCGGTGATCTCGGGTTCGAGAAAAAGGTGGAGGTTGGGTTCCTCCACATCCAGATCCACGGCGATGGCCGGCGGCGACATGACGGCGGCCAGCGAGGCCGAGACGGTGGTCTTTCCGGCGCCGCCTTTTCCGCTGGCGATGGCGATGATCATCTTCCGTGCCCCCTGCTGTTGGGCGCCGTGGCCACATCGATCTGACCGCTTTTATACTGATCCACGGCTTCGCGGACCGTCATGTTTTCGATGTTTTGGATGATGGTAACGCCGGCGGCGGACAGAGCCTGGAATGCCTTGGGGCCCACATAGCCGGTGAGCAGCGCCCTGGCGCCGGCGGCAACGACGGTCTCGGCCGCCTGGATGCCGGCCCCCTTGGGCATGGTCTGGGCCGCGCCGTTGTTTTTGTATTCAAATGTCATGGTCTCCGGGTCGATGACGACAAAACCGGCCGTTCGTCCGAAGCGCGGGTCGACCGCGTCGTCGAGTGTGGGGCCTTCGCTGGTGATGGCTATTTTTTCCACTTGGCGACTCCTTGATGTGATCTCAGTAAGCGTAATCGATAAGTGAGCATATGCTCGAAGGTAATTTAGTGATAATTCCCGCAAGCGTCAAGGGGGAATGTCAAAAATGGAACTTTTTTTTTCAATTAGAGGCTCATTTGCCATTTTGCCCCAGCGGTTCTATTGTTGGCGGTAGAAATGAATGTGTTGAATATATATTTTTAAGGATTTAGAATCGATGAAAATACAACTGAAACGCGCTGGTTTGAGCGCGAAATTGCTGGCGGGTTTTGCGGCGGTGCTGGCGCTGACGGCCGTTGTAGCGGCGGTTGGGTTTCGGGGGCTGACTCAGGTGACGGACGGTGTGGCGAAGCGCGATGCCGCGGCCAATATGGCGGCGTCCATGATGGACGCCCGGCGGGAGGAGTTGAAGTTTGTCATCCGGGAGGATCCGGTCCATGTCGAGGGGGTGAACCGGCATATCGCGTCTCTCGCGACCCATGCCAGGTCCGCCAAGGCGCTGTTCAACGCTGACGCCGATCTGGACCGGATCGACGGCGTGATCGATCAGGCCGACGCCTACCGGGCGGCGTTCAACGAGTACGTGACCCTCGGCGACAAGCGGGAAACCACCATGGCGGAGATGGATCGGCGCGCCGAAGACGCCCTGGCGCGGGCCGAGGCCATCGCGGACGACCAGGAGGACCAACTGCGCGTGCAGCGAAAGGAGGCGGGGGAGGCCATGGCCGGCCGGATCCGCCAGGTGGAGATCGCCAACGACGTCATGAGGCGACTGATGGCCGCGCGACTGGAGGAAAAAGAATTTCTGCTGTCCGGGGGCGAGCGGAAATGGGCCGATAAGGTGACGGAAAGCATCGCCGAATCGCTGACCGCCATCGAGACCCTCAAGGACGCCCTGAATGAGAAGCATCAAATCTCCCAGGTGAACACGATTCACGGATGGGTGTCGGGATATCGGTCCGCCTTCGCGGAGGTGGTCGGGTTGACCCGCCTCCAGACGGCGGACAAGGCGGCCATGACCGCCGCCTCCACGGCGCTGTATGATGAAATCGAAAATACCGTCAAAGGGTTGAAGGTGGAGGTGTCCGTGAAGCGGACGGCTCGGGGCGAGGCGGCCGAGGCCGCCGCCCGGTCATTGGACGTCAAGCTGTCGATGCTACTGGACATCACCGAGGCCATGCGGTTTTTCTTCCGCGCCCTTCATGCGGAGAAGGAGTTCATCGCTTCCGGCGGCGCCGGGCAATGGGAAGAGCGGTTCCGCCAGCAGTTCACCGCGGTCGAGTCCCGATTTTTTCTCATCCGCGAGAACGCGGATGTGGCGGACGCCGACTGGACCCTGAAACGGCTGGACGCGATCCGGGAAGGGATATCCGCCTATGGATCGGCATTCGACGGCTACGTGGACCATTTCCGGGAGCGCGAGAAGAAACTGGAAAAAATGCGGACCCAGGCCGTCCTGGCGTTGAACCAGTGCGCCTATATCCAGTCGGCGCAACAGAATCGTCTTCTGCTGGCGCATCGGCGCGGCGTCCGGTTTCTGAGCGAGAAGATGGCGATGGTCGACCGCGCCGTCGCCATCACGCGGTCTTTCCTGACGGCCCGGAACGAAGAGAAGGCGTTCATCCTCTCCGAGGGCGATCCGCGCTTGAGGGCCGAGGTCCGGAACCGGGTCGAGGATATTCTGGGACTTGCCGATGAGATGGGCAGGGAGATCGGGGACGAGAAAAATCGTGGGCGGATCGACGAAATGGTCGACGCCGTTACGGCCTACGGAGACGCCTTCGCGGAGTTCAGCGATATGATGGCGCGCCAGTCCGCCGCCGGCGAAACCATGGCCGAAGCGGCCAGCGCCACGCAGGAGGCGAGCCGGTCCATGCGGGCCGATCAGCGTGAGATCATGACCGCGTCCGCGGCGCGGGCCCGCTTCGCCATGGGAGCGGCCGCCGGCGCCTGCATCCTCCTGGGGCTGTTGCTGTCCTGGGGAATCGCCAGGGCCGTGAGCCGTCCCCTGAAGCGGGTCATAGACGGGCTGGGAGGGGTGTCCGAAGGGATAGCGGCCATGGCGGGGCAGGTCTCTTCGTCCAGTCAGTCCCTGTCCCAAATCGCCTCGGAACAGGCGGCCGCCATGGAGGAGACCTTCTCGTCCCTGGAGGAGATGAACGCCATGAGCAAGGATACGTCGAAGCTGACCCAAGGCGTGGAAAAGCTGATGAGCCAGAATATCGAAAAATCCGCCGAGTCCCTGAAATCGCTGGTGGGCCTGACCCGGGAGATGGGCCGGATCGAATCGGACAGCGCCGACATGGGACAGATCATCGACGCCATTGGCGAGATCGCCTTCCAGACGCGGCTGCTGGGCCTCAACGCCGCCACCGAAGCGGCTAGGGCCGGGGAGGCCGGCGCCGGGTTCGCCGTGGTGGCCAACGAGGTGCGGAACCTGGCCGGGCGGGCCGGAGTCTCCGCGGAGCGGACCCAGGATCTCCTGGAGACCAATATCGAGCGATTCTCCAGCGCCTCGGCGTCCATCCGGGCCATCAATGAGGATTTCGAAAGCATCATCGAATCCGCCACCCTCATCGGCGAAAAATCCGCCGCCATCACCGAAGTCAGCCGATCCGTCTCCGACGGCATCGAACAAGTTTCCATCTCCGCCCGGGAAGTCGACCGCATGACCCAGACCCTGGCCGCCAACGCCGAAGAATCCGCCGCCTCATCGGAAGAACTGGCGGCCCAGGCGGAAAGCATTCAGGGCATGGTGGGGGAATTGGCGGCGCTGGTGGGCGGCGGTAAAATGAAAAGGGTAAAAAATGATGCGCCGGTGTTGGGAATGGAGGAAAAGGGACAGGCGCATTTTGATGTGGCGCGTTCTCGGGCTGTAGAACAAGAAACACTGGATGTGCTCGATGATGGCCCATCCCAATGAGATGTTGTAGCTGGTTTTGGAGTGTGGCGTGTTCAATTCCCTTTGATTTCATCAATTAAATCGAGCAGCCCCGCCGCCTCGGGTTGAAACCCCAGGCTGAACCCGTAAAACCGGCTGAAAGCCGGTTATGGCTGTCGTGGCATAAATGGCGGTGTGCAATCCGAACCGGCTTTTAGCCGGTTTTGAATGATTGAGCCTGGGGTTTCAACCCAAGGCGGGGCGGCCAAGGCGTCGGACTTTTATTGGGCCCTTCATTTCCGAAATTCGCCTAAAATGATCGGGGCCTCTTCTCATTTCTTTGTTGACAACTACCTGCCTTTTGTGCTCACTTTAGCTATAAATCTACCGACCGGACGGTAGGCCACGCCATCGACATGCCAGGAGCCGCCCATGCCCGTCACGAAAATGAAAGCGACCATCAGGTCCGTCGCCATCGATCTCTTCTACCGCAAGGGGTATTTCGCCACCTCCATCAGCGATATCGCCCGGGGCAGCGGCATTCAGAAGGCCAGCATCTATTATCATTACGTGAGCAAGGAGGAGCTGCTTTTTTCCATCCTGGAATCGACAATGGACGACCTGACCGACTACGTCCGGGAGAATCTGAACAGGGTGAGGGACGTGGAAGAGCGGCTGCGGGTGGCGGTCCGGAGCCATGTGCGGTTCCATCTGACGCGGCAGAGAGAGAACTTCATCGCCAACAGCGAACTGCGGGGGCTCTCGGAGCCCAACTACCGGGCCATCGTCCGGATGCGCGACGCCTACGAGGGGATCTTCCAGGATCTGATCCGCCAGGGAATCGACGACGGGGTCTTCGCGGTGGTCGATGTGAAGATTCTCTCCTACGCCATCCTGACGCTGTGTACCGCCGGGGCGTCCTGGTTCAAGCCCGAGGGGCGGCTGAGCGTGGACGAGATCGCCGCCATCTATGAAAACTTCATCGTCAGCGGGCTCAAGAGGGAGGATGAAACGATATCCACCCTGTCCCGCGCCGCCTCGGGCGGGATTTTTTTCCCTTGACAATCCCGCTCCGGCGGGTCCATAAATGGTCATCAGTAGCCTAACGACCGGTCGGTAAGCCCACTTGCCGATCCCTGAACATACAGAGGAGGCGCCGTGGATTTTGATCTAACCAAAGAGCAGGAGATGATCCGCAAAGAGGTCCGGAAATTCGCCCAGAGCGAGATCTTGCCG
>JAABTM010000043.1 GCA_011389855.1 Desulfobacteraceae bacterium | reverse complement strand
GCGTCGATGGTGCCCGGGGAATTGATCAGGGTGACGCCGTGTTTCGCGGCAAGGCCGCTCCGGGGGCGGATTTGGGCTTCGAATCCGGGCGGCAGGGCCATGGCGAACCCGGTGGGGATCATGCGGACCTCCATGGGGGACAGGACGGTATCCGAGGTCGCCGCCGCAAAGATGTCCATGCCGGCGGAATGGGGCGTCATGTAGCGGGGCAGGGGGATGTCGGCGTCCGCATCCGGCCGGAGCCGGCGGATGCGGAGCGAAAGGGCGGCGGGCGCGTCGGAGCGGGTCAACGGGGCAGCAGGTTTTCCAGCGGCCGCTTGTCCGTGACCGGGCCCAGAAAGGTGAGGGCCAGCGCGTCCGGCGAGAACAGCGTTTGCGCCAGTTGCCGGATATCGTCTTCGGTCACGGCCTCGACCCGTGCCACGACCTCCTCCAGGGGAATAAATTCCCCGAAATGGATCTCGTTCTGGGCCAGACGGACCATCTGGCTGTCCACGTTTTCCACGGAGAGGTAGAGGCACCCCTTGGTGTACTCCTTGGCGTCCCGAAGTTCGCCGGGATCCACGGGATCGGTTTTGATCCGGTCCAGCTCCGCCAGCACAACTTCCACTGTCTCCCGGGCCTGTTCGGGGCCCACAGCGGTGTAGATGCCGAACAGGCCCGTATCGACGTAGCTGGTCATGTAGGAGTAGATGGCGTAGGCCAGCCCCCGGTTCTCCCGGACTTCCTGGAACAGGCGGGAACTCATGTTGCCGCCCAGCATGGTGTTGAGCAGAGAGAAGGCGTACCGTCGCGGGTCGGTTACTGAGACGCCCCCGGCTTCCAGGCAGACATGGACCTGTTCCAGGTCCCGGTGATGGACCGCCACCTGGGAATGACCCCTGGCCGGGACCCGTTCCGGCAGGGAGCGGTCGGCCGGGATGGTTCCGAAGGTGGGGGCCACCAGATCCAGGAACCGGTCGTGGTCCAGGTTGCCGGCGGCGGCGATGACGATGCCTTCGGGCCCGTAGGCCCGGCGGAAAAAAGACCGGATGGCGTCGGCGTCGAACCCGACCACGTTCTCCTTTGTGCCGAGCACCGACCGGCCCAGGGGATGTTCCCCCCAGTAGGCGTGCTCCGAAAGGATGTGGATGTACTCCTCGGGCGCGTCCTCCACCATGCCGATCTCCTGGAAGATCACCGGCCGCTCCTTTTCCACCTCCCGGTCGTCGAAGACCGAGTTGAGCAGAATGTCGCAGAGGATGTCGGTCATGGTCGGCAGGTGCGCGTCCATGACCTTGGCGTGGTAGCAGGTGGTCTCCATGGAGGTGAAGGCGTTGGTCTGACCGCCGATGACGTCGAACTCCTTGGCGATCCGATAGGCGCTTCGGCGGGACGTCCCTTTGAAAATCATGTGTTCGATGAAATGGGAGATCCCGCTCTCCTCCATGGATTCGTCCCGGGCGCCCACGTCGACCCAGACGCCCATCGAGACGGACCGCACATGGGGAATCCGCCGGGTGACGATCCGGATGCCGTTGTCCAACCGGGTTTTCCGGATGTCGCCGCTCGCGTTTCCGCTCATTTGTTCTCTTCTTCGATGACCGCTTTCCGGCTCAGCCGGATCTTGCCGTTCTTGTCGATCTCCAGCACCTTGACCTTGAGGGTGTCGCCCTCTTTGACCACGTCCGAGACCTTCTTGACCCGACTGGTGTCGAGCTGGGAGATGTGGACCAGGCCGTCGGTGCCGGGCATGATGTTGACGAAGGCGCCGAAATCGGTGATCTTGACCACGGTCCCTTCGTAGAGTTCCCCCACCTCGGGTTCGGCGGTGATCTCCTTGATCATGGCGAGGGCGGCGTCCGCGTTCTCCTGGGAGGCGGCGGCGACCTTGACCAGGCCGGAGTCGTCGATTTCGATCTTGGTGTCCGTTTCGCTCTGGATGGAGCGGATCACCTTCCCGCCAGGGCCGATGATCTCCCGGATTTTTTCAGGATTGATGGTGATGCTGACCACCTTGGGGGCGTAGGGCGAAATCTCGTCCCGGGCCTCCTCGATGGTTTCGAGCATCTTGTCCAGGATGTGATGGCGTCCGTGACGCGCCTGCTCCAGGGCCTTTTCCATGATCTCCCGGGGCAGTTCGAGGATCTTGATGTCCATCTGGAGGGCGGTGATCCCTTCCCGGGTGCCGGCCACCTTGAAATCCATGTCGCCGAAATGGTCTTCGTCCCCCAGGATGTCCGTGAGCACGGCCACCTGGTCGCCTTCCTTGATGAGGCCCATGGCGATGCCCGATACCGGGGCCGTGATGGGCACCCCGCCGTCCATCAGGGCCAGGCTGGCGGCGCAGACCGTTCCCATGGAGGAGGACCCGTTGGATTCCAGCACCTCGGAGACGACCCGGATGACGTAGTCGAAGTCCTCCCGGGAAGGGAGCACTTTTTCCACGGCCCGGGTGGCCAGAGCGCCGTGGCCGATGTCCCGGCGGCTGGGGCCGCCGATGCGCTTGGTCTCGCCTACGGAAAAGGGCGGGAAGTTGTAGTGGAGCATGAAGGGCCGGAATTCCTCGCCGGACAGGGTTTCCACCCGTTGTTCGTCCGTGCCGGAGCCGATGGTGAGGACCCCCAGCACCTGGGTTTCGCCCCGGGTGAAGAGCGCCGAGCCGTGGGGCCGCGGCAGAATGCCCACTTCGCAGGAGATGGACCGGACCTGGTCAAAGGCGCGCCCGTCGATCCGCTTGCCCTCCTTGAGCGCCATGTCCCGGCTGATGCGGTTGCGCAGGTCTTCCAGGATGGCGGAGACCTCGCCCCGCCGTTCGGCGTATTCTTCCCCCAGATCCGCCATGACGGCGTCTTTCACGCCGCGGACGGCCTGGGACCGGTTAACCTTTTCCGGCACGACGATGGCGTCCCGAAGCCGGGCCTCGGCCGCCGTTTCCACCCGGGCCTTCAGATCGGCGTCCTTTTCGGCGGGGGTGAACGCCTGCTTGGGTTTGCCCACGGCCTCCCGCAGCTTCTCCTGGAGGTCGATGAGGGGCTGGATGGCCTGGTGGCCGTGGTAGATGGCTTCGAGCATGTCGGCTTCGCTCACCACGCCGGCGCCGCCTTCAACCATAACCACGCCGGAGCGGGACCCCGCCACGATGACGTTTATGTCGCTCTCCTCCAACTGGGGGATGGTGGGGTTGACGACCAGCTTGCCGTCGATGCGGCCCACGCGGACGCAGGCGATGGGCCCGGAAAAGGGGATGTCGGAGATCTCCAGGGCCGCGGAGGCGCCGGTCATGGCCAGCACGTCCGGATCATTTTCCTGGTCCATGGAGAGGACCGTGGCGATCACCTGGATCTCGTTCCGGTATCCCTTGGGAAAGAGCGGTCGGATGGGCCGGTCGATGATCCGCGCCGTCAGGGTCTCTTTCTCGCTGGGTCGTCCGATCTCCCGGCGGAAATAATTGCCCGGGATACGGCCGGCGGCGTAGATCTTTTCTTGATATTCTACGGTCAGGGGCAGAAAGTCGAGGCCCTGCCGTTCCTCCTTGGCGGAGACGGCCGTCACCAGCACGATGGTTTCGCCGTGCTGGACGACCACGGAACCGGAGGCCTGTCGGGCCGTTTTTCCGGTCTGGATGCTCAGGGGTTTTCCCCCCAAATCTGCTTTGAATACGATTTCCATAATAATGTATGCTTTTCTCTATCTTCTGATGCCCAGGGTCTCGATGATGCCCCGATAGCGATGGACGTCCTTGTTCTTGACATAGTTGAGCAGACGGCGGCGTTTGCCGACCAGCATCAACAGTCCCCGGCGCGAGTGATGGTCTTTTTTATGGACCTTTAAATGCTCCGTAAGGTAGGTGATCCGATGGGTCAACAGACCGATCTGAACCTCGGGCGAGCCCGTGTCCTCCTCGTGGATCTTGTATTTGTCGATCAGGGTTTGTTTTTCGGCCGATGAAAAAACCACTTTCCTTTCCTCCTTCGATCTCGATGTTCAAAGTTTAAAAAATGTCACCGGGGTTGTCGCCCGGAAGCGGGCGACGGCGGTTCCCGATGAAATACGCAACAATAGGCGTACCTGCCCTCGTCCGGCCGCCATTCCACCACCGCCAGGAGCCTTCCGGGGTCGTGGGCGTCGACCACTTTGACGAATCCGTCGGGGCCGGCGTTCGTCGGCGGAATTTCCGCGGCCGTCAGCGGCCGGCCGTGTTGGATCCGTTCAGCCAGCCCGCTTTCGGCGCCCCAAACCGGGATCTTCCTCAGCGCGTCGGTCATGGGGATTAGCCGGTCCCAGGCCCGGCCCGTTTCGGCCGCGGACTCGAGTTCCGGCAGGCCGATGGCCTCGTCTGCGCCGAACCCGCCGCTTTCGGTCCGTCTCAGGGCCGCCAGATGGCCCCCGCACCCCAGCGCCGCGCCGATGTCGGCGCAGAGGGTTCGGATGTACGTGCCGGCCGAACAGGTCACCGTAAACTGAACCTCGGGCGGCGCGATTCGGGTCGGCCGGATCGCTTCGATGGTCACCCGGCGCGATGCTTTCTGAACCGGCTCGCCCCGGCGGGCCAGCTTGTAAAGCGGCGTCCCCTCGTGCTTCAGGGCCGAATAGACCGGCGGCAGTTGGTCGATCTCGCCCCCGAACCGCGCCAGGACCTCCCGGATCTCATCCTCTGAAAACCGGATCGCCTCGGGGGGCGTCCGGGAGAGGACCGCGCCGGTTGCGTCCTGGGTATCCGTGGTCGTCCCCAGCACGAGCGTGGCCGCGTAGGTCTTCCGCCCGTGGAGGAAGAACCGGGAAAGCCGGGCGCCCCGGTTGACGCCCAGGATCAAAACCCCGGTGGCAAAGGGGTCGAGGGTCCCGGTGTGACCGACTTTTTTCGCCCCCAGCATCCGTTTGACCCGCCCCACCACGGCCGCCGACGTGATGTCCTCCGGCTTGTCCACCACCAGAATGCCGCTGGGGCCGCCCGCGTTGCCGGTCATCTTACTCATATATCTGAATCACAACCCGTTGGCAAGTTCCATCATGCCGTTTTTTATATCGGTTATGTCTGTCTGGACGGTGAAGCCGGCGGCGTTCCGATGCCCCCCGCCGCCGAAAAGAGAGGCGATCCGGGAGACGTCCACCGCGCCGTCGGACCGGAGACTCACATGGAACCGGCCCTGGCCTTTGACCCGAGCCCCCGGCGCGCGGCCGTTGGAGTGTTCCTGGATCAGCACGGCGACCTTGATGTTCCGGATGCGCCGGGCGTAATTGATCATGCCGTCCACGTCTTCGGGCTGGGTGCCGGTCTCGTCGAACATCTCCCTTGTCAGGGTCATGAGGGAGAGCCGGCCGTTGTCGGAAATTTCGATGGAATCCAGTGCCCGGTTCAGGAGTTTGATCCGCCCCAGGGAGTAGGTGCCGTAGACGTGTTTGGCCACTGTGTAGGGATCGGCGCCGCGGGCGACCATCTGGTCGCAGACGGCGAATGCCGCCTGGTTGGTGTTGGCGAAACGAAACGACCCGGTGTCCGTGAAGATGCCGGTGTAAAGAGCCGTGGCCATGTCGGCGTCGATGGCGATATCCATGCGGTTGACGAGCCGGTAGATGATTTCGGCGGTGGCGCAGGCCTCGGGATCGACGAGTTGAAAGTCGCCGAACCCCGTGTTGGTGGCGTGGTGATCGATGTTGACGACCACCGGGGTCTTTCCGACGACCGGCAGGGCAGCGGCCCCCACCCGGTCGATCTGGCCGCAATCCAGCACCAGAGCCGCGTCGAAGTCGTCCCTTCCGTCCAGCCGGGAGACGATGGTCTCGACCCGGGGCAGAAACCGGTAAACGGCCGGTATGGGACTTTCGTTGTAAAGGGTCGCCCGTTTTCCCATCGCCGTCATGGATATGCCGGCGGCCAAAAGGGAGCCGATGGCGTCGCCGTCCGGGTTCTTATGGGACGCGATGAGAACATGGTCACTCGCTTTCAGCCGGGCTATGATCTGATCCGTCTGTTTCATTGGCGATGGATTTCAGCAGGTTTTCAATTCGAGCCCCGTAATCGAAGGATTCGTCGTAGTAGAAGCGGAGGTCCGGCATGTATCGCAAGTCCAGACGGCCGGCCAGCGTACGCTTGATATGGCCGAGCGCGCTTTGAAATCCCTTGAACGCGTCGTCCACGTTCCGGTCGGCGCCGGTGTTGGAAAAGTAGATCTTGGCGTTCTTGAGATCTTTCGACATTTTGACGCCCGTGATGGTCGTCATTTTCAGGCGGGGATCCTTGGTCTCCTTTTGCAGAATCTCCGAGAGTTCCCGCTGGATCAGCTGGGAGACCCGGTCCGCCCGTGAAAATTGGGTCATAGGTTGAAAATCTCCATCTGGGTGTCGATGATTTCCGCCAGGCCCATCTCCTCGGCCAGGTTGAAGACCTTGTCGACTTTGGCGTTGATCACCTGACGGTTGTTGCCCACCAGAGAGAAACCGATCTCCGCGCGATGGTGATTGTCGTTGGCGCCCACTTCCGCGACCGATGCGTTGAAATTATTCCGGATGCGCGCGACGATGGATTTGACCACCCGCCGCTTTCCCTTCAGGGAGTTGCAGTCGTGGAGCCGGAAAACAATGATGCCGAGGCCGATAACCATAGGTCAACTATAGAGATGATATCGTTAGAGTTCGGGCTTGATTTCTTCCATGTAGAAGCACTCGAATTCGTCGCCCACCTTGAGGTCGTTGAATTTTTCGATGGCGATGCCGCATTCGTAGCCTGTGGCCACTTCCTTGACATCGTCTTTGAACCGACGGAGAGAGGCGATCTTTCCTTCGTAGATCACCACGCCGTCGCGCAGCACACGGATCCGGCTCTGCCGCTGGATCTTGCCGTCGGTGACGTAGCACCCGGCCACGGAGCCGACCTTGGGCACATGGAAGACCTCCCGGACCTCCACCCGGCCGAGGATCCGTTCCTCGAAGGTGGAGTCCATCATGCCCACGATGGCGTCCTGGACCTCCTTGATGGCGTTGTAGATGACGTTGTAGAACCGCATATCCACATGCTCTTCCTGGGCCAGGGTCTGGACTTTGGCGGTGGGCCGGACGTTGAAGCCGATGATGATGGCGTCCGACACCGCGGCCAGGGAGACGTCGGATTCCGTCACCGTGCCGGTGGCCGCGTGGATCACGTTGATGGCCACCTCTTCGTTGGAGAGCTTGGTCAGGGAGTCCTTGAGGGCCTCGATGGAGCCGTGAACGTCGGCCTTGATGATGATGTTGAGGTCCTTGACCTCGCCCTCCTGCATCCGTTCGAAGAGCTTGTCGAGGCTCAGCCGGCTCGTCTTGGCCAGCTCCATGGAGCGCTGTTTCTGGAGACGGTTTTCGCTCACCTGTTTGGCGCTCTTGTCGTCTTCCAGGACCGCAAGTTCGTCGCCGGCGTTGGGCACGCCGGAAAGGCCCAGAATCTCCACGGGGATGGCGGGGCCGGCCTGGTCCACCGGCTGGCCCAGGTCGTTGAGCATGGCCCTGATTTTCCCGTGATGGACGCCGCAGACCACCGAATCGCCGGCGTGGAGCGTACCGTCCTGGATGAGGACCGTGGCCACCGGCCCCCGGCCGGCGTCCAGTTTGGCCTCCACCACGTACCCGACGGCGTGCTTGTCGGGATTGGCCTTGAGTTCCAAAACTTCCGACTGGAGCAGGATCATCTCCATCAGATCGTCGATGCCGGTCTCCTGCTTGGCCGACACCTTGACGAAGATGGTGTCGCCGCCCCAGTCTTCGGGAACAAGGCCCTGTTCGGCCAGCTCCCGCATGACCCGGTCGGGGTCGGCGTTGTTCTTGTCGATCTTGTTGACCGCCACGATGAGGGGCACGCCGGCCGCCTTGGAGTGGTTGATGGCCTCGATGGTCTGGGGCATGACGCCGTCGTCGGCGGCCACCACCAGCACCACGAGGTCGGTGACGGTGGCGCCCCGTGCCCGCATGGCGGTGAATGCCTCGTGGCCGGGAGTGTCCAGAAAAACGATCTTGCCGCTTTCGGATTCCACGTAATAGGCGCCGATGTGCTGGGTGATGCCCCCGGCTTCGCCTTCCGTGACCCGGGTCTTGCGGATGACGTCCAGCAGGGAGGTTTTGCCGTGGTCGACGTGGCCCATGATGGTGACCACCGGCGGCCGCCACGCCATCTTTTCAGGATCGTCGTCCGTGCCGGTCTTGAGAAAGGTCTCCTCTTCGAAGGCGGCCCGCTCGACCTCGTATCCGAACTCCGCGGCCACCAGGGCGGCGGTTTCGAAATCGACGGTCTGGTTGACGGTGACCATCATCCCCTGGGACATGAGCTTCATGATGATCTCGTTGGCCTTGATGCCCATTCGCTTGGCCAGATCGGAGAGAGCGATGGTGTCGTCGATCTTGATCCGGCGCTTGATGGCCTTGGGCGTGGTGATCTGGGTCTTCTGGGCCGGGGCCTGTTTGATCTTTCCCTTTTTGCCCTTCCGGCCGCGGCCGCCGGCATAAAGCGCCGCGCCCTCCACCACCTCTTTTCGCTTGAAGGAGATCTTCTTCTTGGCCCACCGGTTTTCCTTGGGCTTTTTGGTCTCTTCGACGCCCTTCTTGACCTTTTTCTTCCGGTCCTTGAGGGCGATCACCTGGGACTCGTCGGCTTCCGTCTGGGCGGGTTCCCCGGATTCCGGCGCCGGTTCCTCGGTGGCGGCCGCGGCGATCTCCCGCTTGAAGGCCTCGGGGGCCTGTTCGGCCGGTTTGATGATCTTGGCCGGAGTCTCCCCCCGCTTTCCCTTTTTCTTTTTCTTGGACTTAACGGGTTTTTCGGGCTTGGCCTCGGTCGTCGCTTCGGTTTTGGCCTCCGGCGGCGCCGTCTCTTCGGCCGGCGTTTCCGGTTCGAGCTGGGGGGCGGGTTTTTCAGGGGGCACGGTCGGCTCTTTCTCCTCAGCGGCGGCGCTTTCGTCCGTTTCCGGCGCGGTTTCCCGGGGGGCTTCCGCCGCCGTGGACGTTTCGGCGGCCGTTTCCCGGGTCGTTTCCGGCGCCGGCGTCTCCGCCGGCCTCGATGCGGCATCGACCGCTTCCGCCTCGGTTTCCGAAGCCGCTGTTTCCGTTTCGCCCCCCGTCGCTTCAACTTCCCCCGGCGCTTTTTCCACCGGACGGGAGATGATCCTGGCAGGGGATTTTTCGGGGCCCTTTGCCTTTTTTTTCGCTTTTTTCGCCGTCTTTTTGGCCGGCTGGAGGGACTTTTCCTCTTCTTTTTCGTATGGCCCGGGTTCTTCGATGTCTTCCACCGGCGGCGCTTTGGGCGGCGCGGTTTTGGCTTCGACGTCCGCCGCGTCCGGTTCCAGGGCCTCCGTTTCCATTGCCTCTGTCTCGGCCGCCGCTTCTTCGGCCGCGGTTCGCCGGCGCCGGCGGATCACCCGGGGATTGACCCGGGTCTTCCCCACGTCCTCCGGCGACTTGCCGCGCAGATTCGATTTGATCGTGAGCACGGTGTCTTCATCCAGAGAACTCATATGGCTCCTGACCGGGACTTCCATGTCCTTTAACTTATCCAGAAGCGCTTTGTTCTTCATATTCAAATCTCTGGCAAGCTCATAGACTCTGATATTTGCCATCCATCCCCCCTTAAATTCGCCGAATTCACGAATTTTCTATATCTTCCGGCGCGTCGTCGGCGGTCTCCGGCGGCGTCTCCCGCCCGTCGGCGTCTTCCGTTGCCTCCGCCGCGGGTTCCGATTCCGGCGCCGCTGGTTCAATTTCTTCTTCTTCTTCCGCTGGTTCCGCCGTTTCCGTTTCGGAGCCTTCCGAAATGTCGTCTTCCGTCTCGAATGTCGTTTCCGGTTCGGAGGTTTCCGGTTCGGAGGCTTCCGGTTCCGAGGCTTCCGATTCCGAGGCTTCCCCGGTCGCCGGGATCTGAGGCTCCTCTTCGGCTTGTTCTTCGTTTAGCACATGAAAATTTGCGCTTTCAATGAGTTTTTCGGCCGTATCCTCGGTCATTTCGCGAACCGCCATGAGGTCTTCCACCGTGGCGTTGCTGATCTCCTCGGCGGAGAAAAATCCCTTTTCGTAGAGGGCGTCCGCCTGGCTGATGCCCACGCCGGGCAGGGAGACCAGGGATTCGTACCCCTCCTTCATGGCCTTGCTGTAGTGGCTCTCGCTCTTGACGTCGAGGCGCCATTTGGCCAGCTTGGAGGCGAGGCGCACGTTCTGGCCCCGTTTGCCGATGGCCACCGAGAGATATTCGTCAGGGACGATGACCTCCATGGTCCGGTTGTCCTCGTCGATAATGACCCGGGAGATCTCCGCCGGCGCCAGGGCGTTGCAGACGAATTTGGCGGGGTCCACGTGCCAGGGGATGATGTCGATCTTCTCCCCCCGGAGTTCCTGGACCACGTTTTGCACCCGACTGCCCTTCATGCCCACGCAGGCGCCCACCGGATCGATGTCGGAGTCGTTGGAGGCCACGGCGAACTTTGACCGGCTTCCGGCCTCCCGAACCGCCCCCATGATGGTGACGATCCCTTCGCTGATTTCGGGCACCTCGGTCTTGAACAACGCGATGAGAAACGTGGGGTGGCTGCGGGTCAGAATCACCTGGGGGCCGCGGGTGTCGAGGCGGACGTCCATGATGTAGGCCCGGATCCGGTCGCCCCGCCGGTAGACCTCCCGGGGAACCTGTTCCCGTTCCGGCAGCACCCCTTCGGTCTGGCCGAGATTGACGATAATGTCGCCCCGCTCGAACCGCTGGACCATGCCGTTGATGATCTCCCCTTTGCGGTCGATGAAATTGCCGTAGACGGCGTTTCGCTCGGCCTCCTTCATTTTCTGGATAATGACCTGCTTGGCCGACTGGGCCGCGATGCGGCCGAATTCGGCGGTGTCGAGCTTGATGCCTAAACTGTCGCCGAACTCGCATTCCGGATCGAGCTTCAAGCCCTCTTTCATGGTCATATGCAACTGAGGATCGGTGATTTCCTCCACCACTTCGAGAAACTGGAAGACCTCGATCTCTCCCGCGCTCTCGTTGTACTGGGCCTCTATGTCGATTCGATTGCCGTATCGCTTTTTGGCCGCCGATTTCAGGGCTTCCTCCAGGGCGCTGACCAGCACGTGGCTGTCGATGCCCCTGTCCCGGCTGACCTGTTCGATGACGCGTTTTATATCCATTAAAAACATTTAACTATCTCCGTTATGGTTGACCAGCCTGGCCCGGGAGATCTCTTCGCAGGGGATGGCGACCGTCCGGTCCGTCGTCTGAAGCAGCACCCCGTCTTCGGACAAACCCATGAGCACCCCCTGGAAATTCCGCTGGCCGTCCATGGGCCGCGTGATTCGGATTTTGGCCCTGCTCCCCGTAAACCGCTCGAAATCGACTTTTTTCCCGATGGGGCGCTCCGGCCCCGGCGAAGAGACCTCCAGGTTGTAAGCGCCGCTCTCGTCGAGGCCGACGTCCAGCAGATCTCCCAGTTCCCGGCTGACGCCCACGCAGTCGTCCAGCCTCACGCCGCCCGGTTTGTCGATGTATAATCGCAGCACCCGGCCGCCGGGCTCCCGCTGGAACTCCACATGGACCAGCTCCATGCCCTGGGATTCGCACAACGGCTCGCCAAGGGCCCAGGCCTGGGCGACGGTTTCCCGTACCCGAGCCGGCGATATGGGCTTCTGGCCCTCATCCCCGCGCCGGCGGGATTTCCCTTTGGCGCCGGATTTTGGTTTTGGCGATCTCATATGGATATCGCGCCCTCCAAAAAAAACAAAAACGGGCGACCGCCCGTTTTGCGACATAAAGTAAACCTTTTAAGTGAGTGGATGTTTGAAGTTATCTGTTCATAAGATCACGCCACAAGAAAAAGTTAGCTTCACCACAACAGCCCTTGCAAAAAAGGTCTACCACGCATCCCGTACATCTGTCGGCGGCCGGAAAAAGCGTTTGGAGCGGGCAACGAGATTCGAACTCGCGACACCAAGCTTGGGAAGCTTGTACTCTACCAACTGAGCTATGCCCGCTCACTTTAATCAAGAGTGATAATTAAGCCTTTTTTCGATTTTTGTCAATAAAATTATCGAAAAAAGAAGACAGTCGATTTGTCGGCTATAATTGTTATCGTCTACCAGCATATAGAACCAGAATAAAAAAACATACTCCAACACCGGCGGCGAAGTAGCCGTTGATTTCATCATAAAATACGGCGCCGACGAGTCCTAAAATTGTTACGGCCAAAGCCATGAACAGACCGACAACGAGGGCCGGGGTAATGCGGATTCGCTTTCGGGGAGGTTTATTTCTGGTCATCGCTGGCGGCGTTCCTTTCGTCGATCCGGCTCAGGATCTCTTTCAGTTGGGCGTTGGTTGCAGCCGAGGAGCGATTGATCTCCTTCAGCAGCCCGATGACGTTCTCTTCATCGTCGCCGATCTGGGTGGGACGGGGATGTCCCGACCCCATCTGCTTGGAGATGTCGTCCAGTCGAATCCCCAGGCCGACGATGAGATAGAGCAAAAGGAGGTAGGCGAACTCCTCTTCGCCCCAGTGGAAGAGGAATCCGCCCGTCAGGACGATGGCCAGAAAGACGAGACTGGTGACGAAATAGGGGTTGCCCGGCGGTTTCATAAGGGATAGATTATTCGATTTCGGGGAGGTTGCGGGGGATCACTTGAATATGTGCTTTACGGCCAGCCGTTCGAGTTCGGCGGCTTTGGGCCGAAAGGCGACCAGGGCCAGGGCCGAGATTAGGATAAAGGTGTACAGGGTCGAATAGTCGTCGCCCAGGATGAACAGGACCAGGCCGTAAATCCCGATGCTCTCGGAGACGGCCAGGGAGATGATGACGATGGAGACGTACTTCGACATGAACATCCGCTTGCTGATGAGGGGCTTTTGTTCCACGCGGCGGTTGATGGGCCCCCGTGCCGTGGGGGAGAACATGGCCCGCCGGATAAAGTAGAGGATCAGCAGTTCGGCCGCCGACACCCCTAAGAGGATATTGCCCAGGAGGCCGAGGGAACCCCCCATGGGACTCTCCGACCGGATTTCCGGCGCCGCGTGGCAGATCAGCAGGTACATGGCCAGGGAGCTGAGCATGGCCCCCCATATGATCCACAACGTCAAAAAATGTCGGTTCAGTTCTCTGTCTTGATTTTCCGGCATCGTTTCCTCGAAGAGACGATAATTGATAAAAGTTAATTCTATCCAGGTTTTTCCATGGGGTCAATCGGAATTGTCGCCATGGACAGGGCGGTGGGTCGTCCCAATCGCCTGAAAACGGGAAAGGCCGCCGATTCATGGACAAAATTCTGCTGATCCAGCCGCCCATCCGGGATTTCTATCTTACCGCCAAACGGACGATTCCCTACGGGCTCATGTGCATCGCCTCCGCTTTGCGGCGGGAGGGCTTTGCCGTGGAGATGTTCGACGGTCTGGCCGCGGGCCGCTCCCGGATCATCGACCGGCCGCCGGAGATGGCCCGCCTCGACCCCTATTACGGCCGTGAAGACCGGTCGCCCTTCGGCCTCTTTCATCATTTTAAACACTTCGGCTACAGTTTCGAGCACATCGGCGCGGTCGCCCGGGACTCCGGCGCCTTTCTGGTGGGGATCGCATCCCTCTTCACCCCTTATGCCGAGGAAGCCCTGGAGACGGCCCGGGCCGTGAAACGGTTCCACCCCGACTGCGCGGTGGTTCTGGGCGGCCATCATCCCACGGCCCTGCCGGGGGCGGCCCTGGCGGACCCGGCGGTGGATTACGTGATCCGGGGGGAAGGGGAGGCGGCCCTGCCGGCGCTGGCCAAAGCGTTGAAGGGCTGCATGAATGTCGGGGCGGTCCCCGGCATCGGGTTTCGGAAAAGGGACGGCGGCCTGTACTTGTCGGCCCCGGCCATGATGCCGGACCCCGACGATTATCCGCTCCCGGCCCTGGATCTGATGAAGCACGCCTTCTACCGCCGGGCCGGCGGGGGGAGCGCGGTGGTGACCGCCAGCCGGGGATGTCCGCTGAAGTGCAGCTACTGCTGCCTGGCCGGCTCTCCCTTGACCTACCGCCGGCGGTCCGTTGCGTCGGTCATGGCTGAGATCGAAGGGGCCGTGACCGGGTTCGGGGCCGGGTTCATCGATTTCGAGGACGAGAACCTGACCCTGAACCGCGAATGGGCCCGACGGCTCCTGACGGAGATTCAGGGCCGGTTCCGGGGGCGGAACCTGGAACTGCGGGCCATGAACGGACTCTACCCGCCCTCCCTGGACCCGGAGATGGTCCGGTTGATGAAAACCGCCGGTTTTCGAACCCTCAACCTCTCCCTGGGGTCCACGTCTTTGCCCCAACTGCGCCGGTTCAACCGACCCGACGTGCGGGACGGCCTGGAGCGATCACTGATTCTTGCCTCGGAGTTGGGACTGGAAGCGGTCACCTACATCATCGTGGGCGCGCCGGGCCAGTCTCCCCGGGAATCGGCGGCGGATCTGATTTATCTGGCGCAGCGGCCGACCCTGGCCGGGGTGTCGGTCTTCTATCCGGCCCCGGGGAGCGCGGATTACGCGGCGTGCGAGGCGGCGGGGCTTCTGCCGGAACGGTTTTCCCTGATGCGCGCCTCGGCCCTCCCCATCTCCCACACCACGGATCGCACCGGGGCGGCCACCCTCCTTCGGCTGGGACGGATGCTCAATTTTATGAAAGGGCTCGCCGCCGACGGCGTCGATCCGCCCGCCCCCTCGCGGAATGTCCGGTCGCGCCTGACCGAAACCGACCGGCGGGCGGTGGGGTCGCGGCTGCTGGCGTGGTTTCTGGGGGACGGGAAGATCCGGGGCGCTGCGTCCGACGGAGAGGTCTACGAGCATGTCGTTGACGCGGACCTCGCCCGGATGTTCCTTCAGGGGCCGCCAGCGGCCGGGGGTTCGATCCGGAAGATGATGTCGAGCCGCTCGAGGGGGTAAAAGAGCAGGGGCAGGGAATGGAAACCGGGCGGTTCCACCGAACGGGAGGCGGCGTCCAGATTCAGCGTCGTCCCGTTGTCGAGTTCCGTAAGCGGCGTCCGGTCGTCGACGGGCCGGCCGGCCAGGTTTTCAGACCCGCCGTCCCGGTAGAACTCTATGAGCCGGTAAGCGGACCGGACCTCGCCGGGGTATTCGAAGACCAGGAACACGTTGTCGATGAGAAAGACGTTCCGGGCGGAATGGTAGGAGAGGACGTAAATCCCCAGGAGTGCGAGGAGGAGGGCGAGTATGCGGAGACCCGGGAAGACAGACTTCCCGGGTCCAGGGGCCGTGTTGCCGGTCAACCGCGGACTAGTACATCATGCCGCCGACATAGACGCCGGCGCCCACGAAATAATCGGTGTCCGGCACCCGATAGATGTAGGTGATTTTCTTTGAAGGGGTGGACTTGCCGGGTTTGGGCCACATGTATTCCACCCATCCGTGGCCGACGTTTTTGGCCAGGTTGACGAAATGAACGAAAAGGGCTTTGTCCGTGGGATCGGTGTAGAGCAGGACATGGTCCTTTTTGGTCAGTTCGGGCTGGAACGGATGGGCCACCATCTTGCCCTCCAGGTTCATCATAAAGACATAGGAGTCTTTCCAGACAAAGGGGCCTTGGGGGTCGCCGATGAGCTTGGCGGCTTCTTCGACGCCCTTGGCGGTGACCATGGAAGCGGCCTCGTGGCACCGGACCACGCATTCGTCCTTGGTGGCGGCGGGCCCGGCGATTGCCGTGGCCGCAAAGCAGAGGATGACCATTATCGTTGAAATCAAATACCGTTTTTTCATAACTCCCTCCTCGTCGCGTCATTCGCGTTGGGTTGGGGGCGTCCCCGCGGACGCCCGATTGGCGATCAGTCGATTCTGTTTAGACCGGGTCTGTTTAGACCGGGTCTATTTCAGCCAGGGTTTGCCCACCGGCAGCACGTCCCGGCCGAAGACCTGGGCGTAGATGACATGGGCCATCATGTACCAGGCGGACAGGGCGCACAGCATCAGTTCCCATCCGGCCACCACCGTCATCTGGGGATACCCGAAGTGGGCCAGGTCCAGCAGGATGAAGCCGATCAGCAGCAGGGTGAAGGTGATGGCCATGGCGGTGTGGATGCGCATGGCGGCGACCCACATGATGGCGGTGTAGAGGGTCCACACTACGAGAAACCATCCCACGTCGGTGGTGCTGGAATGGTAGACATTGAAATAGTTTAACATGAAAATCACGCCCAGGGCAACCCAGAAGGAGCCGTAAGAGACGAAGGCGCTGAAGCCGAAATTGTTGCCGCACTTGAATTCCTGGAACCCGGCGATCATCTGCGCCAGTCCGCCGAAGACGAACGCCAGCGACACGACCGGCCCGATGCCGCACCAGCCCACATTGTGGAACTGCAAGATCAAGGTGGTGAGACCGAACCCCGCGAGTCCGACAACCGCCGGATTTCCTTGTGGTGTTTCTGCATTTGCCATAACCTGAAACCTCCTTGAAAAAAGATTGAAAATGAAAAAAATCAGCACCGCGCTGATGGGTTAACGTGCTTATTTTGGCCATGAACTGAATGAATGTCATTCAGTGATTAGGCGGCAGTGTACTACAAGGGATACTTTAAAGCAAAACATGTGCCAGGTCATCGAATGGTGCGACAACATCCGAAAAATAGACCGGTTTGTCCGGCGCGGCGGCATCCATCCGCCGAGGAAAAGGATACAACCAAGGTTGTGGGCCGGCACGGCCATGGAGGCCCGGACGGTTGTAAACGGATTGATTCGGCGGGGGATCTGACCGGCGGGGAAAGGTACAACCGAGGTTGTGATTACAACTTATATTGTGGGGGTTTTCGGATAGGCTCTTAATTGTTTTCGGGGGCCAGCTTCTTGAGCCGCTTGCTCAGGGCCTGCTGGGAGATGCCCAGCATCCGCGCGGCGATGGACTGGTTGCCGTCGGCCCGCTGCATGGCCTCGGCCACCAGAAGGGCCGTCGCCTGTTTGATGGTGGGCAGGCAACTGGAAAAGGTGATCGGGGATCCTTCCTCCGGGCCGTGGGGGAGGGAGGTCGGACCCGCGTCGGCGCCGTTTTCGCCGCCGATATGGGACTTGAAGGCGTCCAGTGAGAGCACCCCCGACCGGTGGCGGCTGACGGCGTCGAAGATCATCGACTGCAATTCCCGGATGTTGCCCGGAAAGCTGTAGGATTTGAGCAGGGGGTAAAGGGCCTCGGGCGGCGTGGGGGATTTTTTGCCCAGGCTTTTGGCGGCCTGGTCCAGAAAATGGTCGGCCAGAAGCGGCACGTCGTCGATGCGGTCCCGGAGGGGCGGGATGTAGATGCGGTGGGTCCGGAGCCGGTAGTTGAGATCTTTGCGGAATTTCCCCTCGGTCTGGAGCGCCGACAGGTTCTGGTTGGTGGCGGCCACGATCCGGGCGTCGGTCTTCCGGGGCGCGTCCTCCCCCAGGCGGAAGTATTCCCCTTCCTGGAGCAGCCGGAGGAGTTTCACCTGGGATGCGTGGTTCAAATCGCCGATCTCGTCCAGGAAGAGGGTGCCGCCGGCGGCCTGTTCGATGAGCCCGTTCCGGACCCGGTCCGCCCCGGTGAAGGCCCCCCTGGCATGGCCGAAGAGGGTGTCGGAAAAGACGTTGTCGTCCAGCCCGGCCGCGTTGACCGCCACAAAGTCCCCCTTGAGGCCCGACAGGGTGTGGAGGGTCCGGGCCACCAGCTCCTTGCCCACGCCGGTTTCCCCCCGGATGAGCACCGGCTGGGAGGTCCGTGCGATTGCCTCGATATACTGGAAGAGGACCAGCATCTTTTTGTTCCGGGTGATGATTTCCCGGAAGGCTTCGGGCTTTTCCAGGCTGTCCCCCAGGATGTGCCGGCGGAGGGAGAGGTTTTCCCGCTTCAGTTCCTGGAAGGAGGCGGCCCGCTTGACGGCGGTGATGAGCCGGTCTTCCTCCACGGGTTTGACGATGTAGTCGAAGGCGCCCGATTTGATGCACCGGACCGCCGTCTCCACGTCCACCGCGCCGGTGACAATGATCACCGGGATCTCCGGAAACTCCCGGGCGATGCGGTCCAGGAGCCGTTCGCCGTGGAGGTGGGGCATGTTCAGGTCCAGGAGCATGCACTCGATCATCTGGGCGGAGAGGATCTCCATGACCCGCCGGCTGTCCCGGCAGGTGATGGTATGGTTATACCCGGCCATCTGGAGCGTGGTGTCGATGGCCAGGAGGATGCTCTCCTCATCGTCCACGATCATGATGGGATGGCCCGGCGTGAGCGTGATGCGCATCTTCGTCATGGGTTTTCCCGTGCCGCGGTTTGCTTCCGGGGCGGCCCCGGCGGCGTCAGGGGAAAGATCGCCCGGACGGTGGTTCCTTTGTCCGGTTCGGAGATGAAGACCAGCCGCCCGCCGTGGTCCCCGGTGATTTTGTCCGAGATGGCCAGGCCGAGGCCGGTGCCGCCGCCGTCCCGTTTGGTGGTGAAAAAGGGATCCTTGATCCGGTCCAGGATTTCGGGGGGGATCCCGGTTCCTTCGTCCGACACTTCGATGGTCACTTCACCGGCTGCCGGGTCGAAGGATGTCGCGGCCCGGAGCCCCCGCTCCGGGTCCGGGAGGGCCTGGCAGGCGTTGACCATGAGGTTGATGACCACCTGCTCGATCCGCTGGGCGTTGCCCTTGAACTGCGGGATCGCCGGATCGTACCGGACAGCGAAATGGTGCGTCGATTTTTGGATCAGGTTGTTGACCAGTCCCGTCGCCTTGCGGAGGATGTCATTGGCGTCCACGTCGTCTGTGTGGGCGGCCGGGGTCTCCCGGGCGAAGTCCTTGAGATCGGCGACGATGTCCCGGACCCGCCGGGTCCCGTCTCCGATGGCGGCCAGCAGTTTTGGAATCCGGTCCCGGAGGGCGGAGTAGGGCATGCCGCCCAGGGGAAAATCGCCGTTCCGGTCCCGGTGGTCGTCCAGGATCGGCAGGGCCGCGCGCCAGGCCTTGTCCAGGGTCGGGGTGTTGAGCATCACCGAGGTGATGGGGTTGTTGATTTCGTGGGCCACCCCCGAGACCAGGGTCCCCAGGGAGACCATCTTGGCCGCCTGGAAAAGCTGTTTCTGGCGGCGCCGGGCCTGTTCCTCGGCCCGCTTTTTCTCCCGGGTCACGATCATCCCCCGCCGGATGATATAGCCCGTCAGGGCCATGACCGCCAGCAGGATGGCGAAACAGGTCAGGGTCAGGCGTCGGGTCATGGCGGCGATCTCCGCCCGCACGTCCTCCACGTAGATGCCGGTGCCCACGATCCATCCCCAGGGGGCGAACCGCTTGACATAAGAGATCTTGGGGACGATCCGGTCCGGGTCGTCCTTCCACTGCCATGCGTAATCGACGTAGCCGGCGCCGCCGTGTTCAACCGCTTCCACGAACGCCGTGAAGATCCGTTTCCCGCTGGGATCGGCGAACCCGGAGGCGTCCCGCCCCTCCATATCGGGTCGGTAGGGGTGCATGACCATGCGGGGGTGCAGATCGTTGATCCAGAAATAATCCTTGGCCTCGGGTCCGTACCGGAGGCGGCGGAGATGGGCCACGGCCCGGCGTTGGGCCTCCGCCCGGGTCAACCCGCCGGTTTCGGCCCGGTCCGCATAAAACGCCAAGGTGGACCAGGCCGTCTCCGTCAGTTCCCGGATCATCTCCCGTTTGCCTTCCATCAGCCGGTTTTCCACCGCCGGGATGATCAGGAGAAAAATGGTCAAAACGAAAAGCAGCACCGTCGCCACGGCGGGGAGGATGATGCGGACGGGCGCCTCTTTTAAAACGGCGATTCGTCTTGATGCGGGACGATTAAGCATCAGAGCTAATGCGGCGGGCGCCGGATTGCGTTCATCGAGCCGGAAACAGTTCCGCCAGAGCGGACATGAATTCATCGAGCTGCAATTCAGGCCTGCAGTAAGGGCGCGATTGGTTTGGCGTTTTCCGTTTTTGGTTCATTTTCTTGATCAGGAAAATATAGAAAATTAGGAAAATATCACCATATGTTCTCCACGCCGGCCCCGACATCAACCGAAGATAAATCGGCGGCGATTCGCCTAAATCTTCACCAACTCATACTCCCGGCTTCCCAGCCCCAGCTTTTCCGCATAATCGAGCTGGATGGGCCAGTCCACCTTGGGGTAGATGGATTTGAATTTATCCGATCCGGCCTCCCGGTTTTCCTCCATGCAGCAGGCGGACAGGGCCGGTTCGGCGTTGATCATATCGACGGACGCCTGGTCGATGGCCACCGGGTCCCGGGAGGCGACGACGCCGATGTCCCGGACGATGGGGGCGTCATTGGAAGGCACGCAGTCGCAGGCCGGGGAGACGTTGGTGATGAAATTGATGTAAAAGGTCTTGTTCTCCTTGTTTTTGAGCACCGCCGCGGTGTATTCCACCATCTTCTCCATGAAGTCCGGAATGGAGGTGGCCCACTGGGGGTTGATGGCCCCCTGGGGACAGACGAGGATGCACTCCCCGCAGCCGATGCAGGCATCGGGATCGATGTGGGCCTTATATTTTTTTTCATCCACTTTTTCCAGGGCGATGGCCTCCTGGGAGCAGTGGGGGACGCAGTCGCCGCAGCCGATGCACTTTTTCCGCGTCACCTTGGGCGAAACGCCCGAATGCTGGACGAGTTTTCCCCGGCGGGAGGCGCACCCCATGCCCAGGTTTTTGATGGTCCCGCCGAACCCGGAGAGTTCGTGGCCTTTGAAATGGGCCACCGAAATCAGGGCGTCCGCCTCCACGATCTCCGTGCCGATGTAGGCGGTTTCGATGTGTTTTCCCTCCACGGGGACGGCCCGCTCGGATTTGCCCCGCAGCCCGTCGGCGATGACCAGCGGCGCGTCCACCACGGCATAGGCGAAGCCGTTTCGGATGGCGGTGGTCAGGTGGCTGGGGGTGTCGCCCCGGGCGCCGGCGTAGAGGGTGTTGGCGTCGGTGAGGAACGGGTTGCCGCCCAGGCCCTTGATCGTTTCCACGACCTTCCGGAGATAGATGGGCCGGATGAAGGCGGCGTTGCCCAGTTCCCCGAAATGGAGTTTGACGGCCACCAGGTCCCGTTTTTTAAAGGTGTCGGAGATGCCGGCGGTTTCCATCAGCCGGCCCAGTTTGGCGATCAGACTTTCCTTGGGCGTGGCCCGAAGATCCATGAAGTAGACGGTGTTTTTCAAAATAACCCCCTGAGTGGGTATGGGTTAACGTCAAAGAGCAAAAACTACGGGGCGGGGCTTTTTTTGTCAAGCGGTAAAACCCGCGGCCGCGGATAAACGCCGGAACCCGCTATTGACTGCGACGAAGCTGGGCTGGTACTACCGGCGTACCCACCGGTTACGCCTACACCTGCGACGACGCCGGCCGCCTGCCGACGGTGACAAAAGACGGCCGGGTCGTAATCGGCTTCGGTGGTCAGGCCCGCCGTGGTCCGGGAGACGATCCGGCCCGCCGCGTCGACAACCCGCATGAGCCGGCCCCGGTCCGGGCCGTACCCGGGGTCGTTGGGGTAATGGTCGAAAAGGGCGGCATCGACCACGTCGGTCCGGGGGCCGTCCACAGCGGTGACCCGTCCCAGGTCATCGTAGGTGAGCGTGGTGGCCCGGTCGACCGCGCCCGCCGCCGAAAAGCCGGATTCGGCGATCGCCACCGGGTTGCCG